>NZ_CP053069.1:3346306-3650516 GCF_013003965.1 Usitatibacter rugosus
GGGCCCGTACGAAGGCGTCGTGGACAAGGGGCGCATGTACGGCCGCGGCGTCGCGGTGTCGAAGTCCGACTTCGCCACGTACACCTTCGCGCTCGATGCATTGAAGCGCGCCGGCCACACGGCGGGCACCGTCGAGCTCCACTTCACCTACGACGAGGAGATGGGTGGCGAGCTGGGTCCCGGCTGGCTGCTCGCGCACGGCATCAGCAAGCCGGATCTCGCGATCGGCGCGGGCTTCTCGTATGCGGTGGTGACGGCGCACAACGGAGCGTTGCACCTGGAGATCACCGTGCGGGGCGAGGCGGCCCACGCCGCGATGCCGGAGACGGGCGTGGATGCGCTCGAGGCGGCGGTGGATATCATCCAGGCGCTCTACGTGCTGCGCGAGGGCTTCTCCGTCGTCCAGTCGAAGGTGACGGGCATCGGCTCGCCCACGATCAACGTCGGCAAGATCGAAGGCGGCATCAACACCAATGTGGTCCCCGACAAGGTGCGCTTCTCGCTCGATCGCCGGATGATTCCCGAAGAGGATCCGGACGCGGTGGAGAAGGCCCTGCGGGAGACCATCTTCCACGCCCAGTCTTCGCATCCGAAGGTCCGCGTGGACATCCGCCGCCTGATGCTGGCCCGCGCGCTCACGCCGCGGCCGGGCCACGAGGCACTCGTGAAGGCACTGCAGGCTGAGGGTGCGCGCGTGTTCGGCGCCGAGCCGCCGGCGGTCGGCGTGCCGCTATACACCGACGCGCGCCTCTACGGAGAATCGGGCGTACCGATCGTGCTCTTCGGCGCCGGCCCGCGCACCATCCTCGAAGCCAACGCGAAGCGCGCCGACGAGAACCTGGTCCTCGAAGACCTCCGAAAAGCCACCAAAGTCATCGCCGGCGCCCTCGCCGCCCTGCTGAAATAAACTGGGGTCAAAATAAACTGGGGTCAGACTCCCATTTCCGAATGGGAGTCTGACCCCAATTAATTCGATCCTGGCTAGCTCGCCAGCCGCCGGAGGGCCTCTTCCCCGCCGGTGAGCACGCGGACGCGCTCGTAGCCGGCCTTGATCAGCTGCTCGGCCAGGAGCGCTGCGCTGGCCTCGTTGGGGCAGGTGCAGAAGGTGACGATGGTGCGGCCGCGCTGCTCCAGCGGGACGATTTCCACGATGGTGCGATCGCCGAGGACGACGGAGCGGCGGAATGCACGCGTGTCCTGCTCCCGGGCGAGCTGTGAGCGTGCGTCGACGATCAAGGCGTCGGGCTCGTCATCCAGCAACTTCGAGGCCTCCTCCGGCGAGATGCGCACCAGGCGGTGCAGGCGCTTCAGCCGCCGCCGCTGGAGAACTTTCGCCACCACATAGAGGCCGATCGCCGCCCCGAAGATCACGAGGGACCACGAGCCGATGACGCTCATCCGGTCCAGCAGGCGGTTCACCTCGCGGCTGAAGATCATGCCCGCGCCGAGGTAGGCCCCCGACCAGGCGAATGCTCCCAGCACGTCGAAAACGACGAAGCGCCGGTAGGAAAGGCCCGAGGCCGCGGAGGACGGGATGGCGACGGCCGATACGCCCGGGATGAATTTCGCGACGAGCAACAACGGAGCGCCGTGCCGTCGTATCAGGTCGTCGGTCTGGCGGACGCACGTGTCCGGGGAGAGGGACATCCGGCAGACGGTCGCCAACACGCGCCGCCCGTGCGACCGCCCCAGCCAGAACCAGACGTGGTCGGCCATCAGGCAGGCGAACACCGCCGCGCCGAGGAGAACGTCCGCCCGCATCGTTCCAACGTCCGCGAGCGCTCCGGAGACGACAAGGAGCGGCGCGGCGGGCAGCGGCAGGCCGCCCTGCTCCAGGAGGACCGCGATGACAATAAGAGGAACGCCCCAGCGGGTGACAAGGTCGACAAGATCCATGACCCAGTCTACGACCAATTAATTGGGGTCAGACTCCCATTCCGAAATGGGAGTCTGACCCCAATTAATTTACGGGAAGGTGAAGGCGAGGCCGTCCTGGATGGCGGGCAGGACGACGGCGGCGTGGCTGAGGGCGTAGTCGTGCAGGTTCACGCGCAGGCCCGTGTAGCTGCGCAAGTCGAGGCGCGCGCGGAAATTCGCGATCGACGCGCGGTTCTCGGCCGCGGCGAGATACATCGACACGGGCAGCGCGTGCGTCCGCGCGAAGAGCTCGTCCTCGAAGCCGTTGATGGTGGCCGTCTGGTTCCAGAACGAGCCGTCGATCGAGATGAAGCTCCCGAAGCGGCGGTCGGCGGGATCGTCCATCAGCATCACCACGCCGGCCAGCGAGCCGGAGAGCGAGTAGCCCACGAACGTGCGCCGCGTGCGGTCCACCCGGAAGCGCGTCTCGATGAACGGCATGAGCTCGAGCTTGAGAAAACGAAAATAGTCGTTCCAGCCCGGGCTCACGTAGTCGACGAAGCGCCGGTCCGATCCGCCGTTGCCGACGGACACCACGATCGCGTTGTAGCCGCGCTCACGCACCGTGCCGACGAGGATCTGGAAAAGGAATTCGGAATCCGCCGAATAGATGACGGGATGGTTCGCGCTGCCCGGCACATAGCCCGGCGGGAACGAGATCGAGATCGGATACGTGAAGCCGGTGAACGTCGAGGCGTACTGATCGGTGTGGACTTCGTTGGCAAGCGGAGACGCCGTGACGATGCCATCGGTGCACCCCAGGCCCGTGAGCGGCCCGACGAGGCGCGTGATGTCATGAGCAAACGTCTGCGCGGCGCCCGTGTAGCTCAGGCGCAGCGTCGAGCACGACGTGAGCTCGAGCGTGGCCGTGCCCGCGCTCGTCGTCTGCACGTCCGCGCTCCGGAATGCCGTGCCGAAGCGTGCGTTCGAGCCGGTGATCAGCGGGATGGTGATGGTGCGGGCGCCGATCGTGTAGTCCGCGTTGCCCACGAGCCACGAGGCCGTGCCATCCGCGGCGTAGGTGAAGTACGCGAGATACGCGACGTTGCGGTTGCCCAGCGTCTCGAAGGTGATGAACTGCCCCTCGCCGTTTCGCTGCGCGTTCCACCACGAGCCCGAGACCACGCCCGTGAGCGAGGAGGCCGCGGGCGGCTTGTCCCCACAGCCCGCGCCGGCAAGCGGCCCCACGGAGCGCGTGAGGTCGAGCACCAGGCCCGCGATCGCGGTGTGGCGCATGCGCATGCGGGTGCAGGAGACGAACTCCAGCGTCGCGGTTCCGGACGGAGCCGTGCGAACGTCCCCGGTGTTGAACGCGTTGCCGAAGCGCGCGCCCGAGCCGGTGATGAGCGGAATCTCGACCGTGGTCGCGTTGGCCGCATAGTCCGCCGATCCCACCTGCCACGTGGCGCGGCCGTCCGCGGTATACGTGAAGTACGCGAGATAGACGACGTTTCGGGTGCCGAGCGTCTCGAAGGTGATGAACTGGCCTTCGCCGGCACGGGCCGCGTCCCACCATGATCCCGACATCGCGCCGGTGAAAGTCTGCGCCGCGGCCGGGAAGACGGCGGCCAGGGCCAGCAGGGCAATCGCGAGGAGGCGCTTCATGAAGCCATCGTAGGGGGATCGGGTGGCGCCCACGTTACCATTCCTTCCACGCCCAACCGCCAATATAATCGGGCCATGACTCGCTGGATCGCTGTTTCGATGGGAGTCGGCTGCATCGTATCGCTGCCCCTCCTCGCCCAGGACGCTACCGTCACCCTCGGCAAGCAATTCGCCGCCGCGTCCCCGCTCGAATGGGACGTGCAGGAGGCGAGCCATCCCAAGCTCGGCAAGATCCGCTTTGCCTACCTGAAGAACCTCGTCGAGACGCCGGTGGGCAACGCGAAGGTCTATTCACGCGCGTACGTCTCCTGCGATCCCACGCGCCGCAAGATCGCGATCGAGCTCACCAACACCACGTCGCCCGACGATCCCGGCGGCCTGCGGCCCAAGACCCTGCCGCGCCTCGTGTGCAGCCGCCTTGCCACGCCGAACGACACAACGCCCATCAAGGAGGAGCTGCTCGCCCCGCGCTGGGAAGTGAGCAAGATCGGCGACGTGCTCGCGCACAGCCTCACCGCCTTCCCGTTGCGCGAATGCGTGTCGATCGAAGTGCTGGAGGATGTGGAGCTGCCGAAAGGTTGGGCGCAGCCGAGCGCCGCCGTGACGTTCGAAATCACGCCCTATAACAAGCAGCTCGACGAGATCTTCGCGAGCTGCGGCGAGGTTTCTGCGTACGCGCAGCCGGCGACGGCCGTCGCGAAGGCACCGGCACCAGGCAAGGCCGCACCACCGGCCAAAGCGGCAGCACCCGCGAAGGCCCCGCCTCCCGCTCCGCCGAAGCAGGTGGCCCAAGCGCCGGTGCCCGCTTCGACACCGCCCGCAACAACCCCTGCGCCCGCGACAACACCTCCGCCGCCCCCTCCTCCGTCACCGGCACCTGCACCCGCGACGAAAGCAGCCCCGTCCGACGGTTGGCAACAAGCCCGCGCCGTCGCAACCGGCCGCACCAACGTCCGCGCCGGCCCCACGCTGCAGTCCGGCCTCGTCGTGCAGCTCGATCCGGGCATGCCCGTGCTCGCGCAAAAAGCCGAGGCCGACTGGTGGCGCGTGCGAACGACGCTCGGCGGCAAGCCCATCGAGGGCTACGTGCGACAGGACCGGCTGGTCTTCAAGTAATCCGGTAGCGTTCCACGGCCTGCGCGTCCCAGGTGATTCCCGCGCCGGGGAGCTTCGCGACGATCGCCTGGCCGTCCACGATCCGAAGCGGCTCCTGCAGAAGTACGTCGGCCCAATCGACGTACTCGAGCCAGTGACACGTGGGCGATGCGGCCAGCAGGTGCGCGCTCAGCTCCGGCATCAAATGCGAGCTGATCGGCGTGCCCCGGGCGGAGGCGATCTTCGCGGCCTGCATCCAGCCCGTGACACCGCCGATCCGCGCGACGTCCGGCATGGCGAGATCGCACGCCTGAGCATCGAGTGCGGCCCGCATCGCGTGGGGACCGTTGAAGTTCTCGCCGATCTGCAGCGGCAGCGAGAGCGCATCGGCGATCCTCGCGTTGCCCGCGTAGTCGTCGTGGCGAATCGGCTCCTCGATCCACGCGAGGCCCTCGCCATCCAGCGCCTTTCCACGCAGCAGCGCCTCCTCGACGCAGAGCGCCTGGTTGTAGTCGACCATGATCTGCACGCCGGCGGGCAGCCGCTTCTTCACGGCGTGGGTGACGGCGAGATCGTCTTCGAGCCGTGCATGGCCGAGCCGCAGCTTGAGCGCCGTGAATCCGTTCTCGAGGAGCTGCTCCGCCTCGTCGGCGACCGCATCCTTGTCCATCAAGCCCAGGCCGCAGGAGTTGTACGCGGCAATGGGCCGCGGTGACGCTCCGAGGAACGTCGCGAGCGGAACACCGGCCGCAACCGACAGCGCATCCCACAGCGCCGCATCAAAGGCGGACAGCGCCATGCGTACGACACCGCTGACGCCGAGCAGCGCGTAGCGCCGTTCGAGCAACGCGCCCAGCGCGGAAGGATCCACCGGCGAACCTGCCACGAGCTCCGCCGCCTCCTGGAGAACGCCCGCAATGGCCCGCGCGCCACTCTTCCGGTAGCAGAAGATGTACGTTCGACCGGTTACGCCTTGCTCCGTCTCGACATCGACGAGGAGCAACGGAGCCGCCCGCACGGTGGCGGCACTCGTTCCCAGCACGTAGCGCATCGGCACTTCCACCGCGACGGTGCGAACGCCTCGAAGCGTGAGCGCCGGGTGCGTCATGCGGCCTTGCCGCCGGCGTGAAGCGCCAGGATGTCGCTGATCGCGCGGTTCAGCGGCGTCGGTACGCCCTTCTCGAGGCCCAGCTCCACGACACCGCCCGAGAGCCAGCGCACCTCGAGCCGGTTGCCGCGTTCGAGGTCGTGGTGCATCGACGCCGTCATGTCCTTCGAAACCGTATCGACGAACTCCAGGCGATTCGCGGCGAAATCCTCGGGAAGATCCACGCCGTGCGCACGCCCGACGGCCACGACCTCGCGCATCACGTCGTGCAGGAAGGCCCGCGTCTGGGGGTTCTCGCGAATCGGGCCGATGGGCTTGCGGATCGTGGCCGTGGTGCCGGAGAGCCCGACCAGGAAGACGTACTTCTGCCAGATCTCCCGCCGGATGTCGCCCGACAGCTCGGCCTTGATGCCGCCCGCGAGACACGCTTCGAGCAGCCTTTCCCCGCGCGGCGAGCGCGAGCCGTCGAACTCGCCGAAGAGGAGGCGCTGCATCGGGCCCGTCTGCTTGATCACGCCAGGACGGTCGATCGCGGTGGCGACATAGCCGACGCCGCCCATGATGTTCTTCGCGTCGAACGCGGCTCGCAGGTATTGATCCTTCAGCACGCCGTTCTGGAACGAGATGATCGCGGTATCCGGACCGACCAGCGGGCGGATCTGCGCCAGGGCCGAATCGGTGTCCCACAGCTTCACGCCCAGCATCACGACATCGGACAGGCCGATCGTCGCAGGATCGTCGGTGGCGCTCACTCGCGGGAGGTGGATCGGCTCGGGGCCCTCGATGCGAAGTCCGTCGGAGCGCATCGCCTGCAAGTGCGCCCCGCGAGCGACGAAATGCACATCCGCGCCGCCGTTCGCCAAGCGAGCACCGAAGTAGCCGCCGAGGCCGCCCGAGCCCATGACCGCGATCTTCAAAGGTTGAGTCATTGCCTTCCTTTCGAGGGTCCACCTTATAACGGCGGGTCCCGTGTGAGTCGCTCCGGAGGTCTCAATCCTTTCGACCGCGCGCCATCTACCGAAATAAATGCGTCATTCGGTGACGCAATGTTTCTTGCCTCCCGATTTCTGCCCGTTAGTCTGGGCCGGCATCTCATCTCACAACACAACGCCACAAATCGGGAGACCCATGAAGACGATGAACAGGAAGCGCCTCACGAGGGCGCTCGCGCACGGCTTTGCCGTCGCCATGGCCGCCAGCGCAGCCCACGCACAGCAGGTCGCACAAACGACCGAGAAGATCCAGGTCACGGGGTCCAACATCAAGCGCGTCGACTCAGAGACCCCCTCGCCCGTCGTGACCATCACGCGCGAGCAGATCCAGCAGAGCGGCCAACGGGACATTGCTGAATTGTTGCGCAATGTTCCCGCGGTAAGCGCCGGCAGCCAGCTCGACATGTCCGCCAACAGCTTCTCGGGCGGCGCGCAGACGGTTTCCCTGCGCGGCCTCGGTTCGGCTTCCACGCTCGTGCTGCTGAATGGCCGGCGCATGACGCCGTCCGCCTAC
Source organism: Usitatibacter rugosus (assembly GCF_013003965.1). Classification (NCBI taxonomy): domain Bacteria; kingdom Pseudomonadati; phylum Pseudomonadota; class Betaproteobacteria; order Nitrosomonadales; family Usitatibacteraceae; genus Usitatibacter; species Usitatibacter rugosus. Next base: position 3,353,538 of record NZ_CP053069.1, read on the forward strand.
GCCGACCCGAACACCGGCAACTCGACCGTCTACAACCTCAACGCGATTCCGGTCGATGCCATCGAGCGGATCGAGATCCTCAAGGACGGCGCCTCGGCGATCTACGGCTCGGACGCACTGGCGGGGGTGGTGAACATCATCCTTCGCAGCGACTACGACGGCGCCGAGGTATCGGCCAGCATCGGCCAGAACGAGCAGAGCGAGTTCGGCACCTACCGCGCCAGCGTGACCGCGGGCTACGGCACGCTCGCGAAGCAGGGCTTCAACATCCTCGGCAGCTTCGAGGCCTACCACCGCGATCCGGTGACCATCAAGGAGCTCACCAACGTCCCGGCCGAAGACCTCGCGAGCCGGGGCGGCTGGCGCACGACGCAATCGACCAACGGGTTCCCGGCCAACTACTTCCGCGAGAACGTGCTGGGCAACGGCAACTTCGCCACCTTCGTCGGGATCGACAGCCACTGCCCGCCGGAGCAGGTCATCGCCGCGCGCTGCCGCTACGACTCGTACAAGGACGTGAACATCATCTTCGACCAGGACCGCACCGACGCGTACCTGCGCGGGTCGCTGGCGCTCACCGCCAACCACACGGCCTTCGCCGAGTTCCTGTTCTCGCGCGTGAAGACGGACTACTTCAGCACGCCGGCGGCGTTCAACAGCGGGATCTCCGTCTGGGGCACCGCGGAAGGCAACCTGCGCCAATACCGGCTGATCCTCCCGGTGGGCCACCCCGACAACCCGACCACCGTCCCGGTGGCCGCGGCGTACACGTTCTCCGACGTGGGACGACGCACCGACAGCCAGACCAACGACACGTCGCGGTTCCTCGTCGGCGTGAAGGGCGTCTTCGGGGCCTGGGACTACGAGACCGCGTTCCTCTACAACAAGAACGAGCGCGAGGACGTGAACGGCGGCTATCTCTTCTTCCCCGGCTTGCAGGCCGCGATGAACAGCGCGAGCTACCGTTTCGACGGCCGGCAGAACAGCCCGGACGTCATCAGCCAGATCTCCACCAGCTTCAAGGAAGTGGGCGAATCGTCGGTGACGAGCTGGGACCTGCGAGGCAGCCGCGAGCTGATGCCGATGGCCGGCGGTCCGCTCTCCCTCGCCGTGGGCGTGGAGGTTCGCAAGGAGGAGCTCCAGATCACGTCGGACCCGAAGATCGTGGCCGGCGACATCGTGGGCCGCGGCACGTCGTCGGCAAACGGCGACCGCACGGTGGAGGCGCTCTACGCCGAGCTCTCGTTCCCCGTGCTGAAGAACCTCGAGGCGAGCGCGGCGATCCGTACCGAGCACTACAGCGACTTCGGTAACGCGACGACGCCGAAGTTCGGCGTGAAGTACACGCCCTGGGAATTCCTCGCATTGCGCGGCACGTATGCGAAGGGATTCCGCGCGCCGGCGCTCACGCAGATCTCGGAATCGAGCGTGCAGGCGTTCAACAACGGCGTTCGCGATCCGATCCGCTGCCCGGTGTTCGACGCCAACCTGCGCGACTGCGCGACGTCGTTCGCGTCGTACATCCGCGCGAACCCGGACCTGAAGCCCGAGAAGTCGGACAACTACAACCTGGGCTTCATCATCCAGCCGACGCGCGATCTCTCCGCCACGGTCGACTACTGGCGCATCAAGAGGAAGGACCAGATCGATCGCTTCTCCGCGGCCTACCTGCTCGCGCGCGAGGCGCAGTTCCCGCAGGCCATCGTTCGCGACCCGAACCCGGCGACGTGGCTGCCGGGCGTGCCCAACTCCGGGCCGATCTTCGCGGTGCTGCGCCAGTTCTTCAACCTGGCCACGACCGAGGTGGACGGCGTGGACGTCGACTTCAGCTGGACCGCGCGCCCGGGCGAGCTGGGCAAGGTCGTCACGACGCTCGGAGGGACGTACCTCGCGCACTACAAGTACGCGGTGGCGCCGACCGATCCGATCCTCGACCAGGCCGGTTCCCTCGGTGGCCCCTCGGACGCGTTGCCGCGCTTCAAGGGCAACCTGAGCTCGACGTGGACGTACGGACCGTGGGCGTTCACCGGCCGCGTGAACTACGTGCGCGGATGGTTCGACGGACAGAATGGTCCGGCGGACCAGGGCGGCGGTTGCTTCTTCACGCCGGGCCAGCTCGTGGACCTGGATTGCCGCGTGAAGCCTTGGACGACCGTGGATGTGGGCGTGGTGTGGACCGGCATTCGCGGCCTCACGCTGGGCCTGCTCGTGCGCAACCTCGCGGACAAGGCCGCGCCGTTCGATCCGAACTTCGAAGTGACGACGGCACAAGGCTTCAACGCACAGTTCCACAACGCGCTCGGCCGCTACTACACGGCGAACGTGAGCTACAAGTTCAAGTAGTCTCCGATCGGCGACAAAGGGTGTAAGTCTTGGTTGGAACTCCCGGGGATACGCAGGTTCGAACCACTGCGTATCCCATTTCACTCATGGAGCGAACAACATGAAGACTCACCTCAAGATCCGCAACGCTGCACTGGTCGCTGCCCTCGCCGCCGTCACCGCGACGGCTTACGCGACGAACGAGTACGTGTCGGCCCATAGCGACACCGTCGTTGCGCCGACCGAGACCGTCGTGACCACCACGACGACCACGACGATCGAGCCCGTTGCGCCGGTCGAGAGCCTGACGACGAACGAAACGGTCGTGACGACGCCGGCGACCCCGGCCGAAAGCGCACCGCTGCTCAACGTTCCCTCGACGCCCATCACCATTGAGGATCGACGGATGACGCTCGACGAGCGGATCCAGTCGGACGTGATGGACAAGCTCGCGGCCTCCCCGAACATCTCCGGGAAAATCGGCGTGGAATCGAAGGACGCCGTCGTGACGCTCACCGGCTATACGTCGACCTCGGCGCAGGCGTATCGCGCGGGCCGCTATGCCGGCAGCGTGGAAGGCGTGAAGTACGTGCAGAACGACGTCCGCGGCCGAATCGGCGGGTCGTACTAAGGACCGAAGAGCAGTTGCTGTAAGCAGAAGCAAGGCAGCACAGGGCCCCGCATCTCGGGGCCCTTCTCTTTGGTGCCGCTGCTCAGGCGCTCATCTTCCCGAGGATCTTGTCGAGCGTGATGGGATAGTCCCGGACGCGAACGCCGCTGGCGTTGTAGATCGCATTCGCCACCGCTGCGGAAACACCACAGATCCCGAGCTCGCCCACGCCCTTGGCCTTCATCGGCGAGGACAAGGGATCGGTCTCGTCGAGGAAGATCACGTCCTGGTGCGGGATATCGTTGTGGACAGGGACCTCGTAGCCGGCGAGATCGTGGTTCACGAAGAAGCCGTAATTCGGCCGCGTGTCGACCGCGAGCTCTTCCATCAGGGCCGCGCCCACGCCCATCGTCATCGCGCCGATCACCTGGCTGCGGGCGGACTTGGGATTGAGGATCCGTCCCGCGGCGCACACGGCCAGCATGCGGCGCACGCGGATCTCGGAGGTCGCGCCATCCACGCTCACCTCGACGAAGTGCGCGCCGAAGGTGGACTGCTGCTGGGATTCGGCGAGCTCCTTGGGGTAGTCGATGAAGTCTTCGGCGACACGTTCGCCGCCCGCGGCAATTTGCGACTTGAGCTTCATGCATGCGGCATAGACGCCGGCGCACGCATTGTTGCCGCCCCACTGACCCCCCGAGCCGCACGAGACGGGGAAGGACGAGTCGCCAAGCCGCACGATGACCTTGTCGAGCGGCACCTCCATCACCTCGGCGGCGGTCTGCGCGATCACCGTGTAGCTGCCGGTGCCGATGTCCGTCATGTCGGTCTCGACGATCACGAAGCCGCGATCGTCCAGGCGGACGCGCGCGGCGGACTTCATCAGCAGGTTGTTGCGGAACGCGGCGGCCATGCCCATGCCGATCAGCAGGCGGCCCTCTCGCACGCGGCCCGGTGTGGGATTGCGCCGGCTCCAGCCGAAGCGGTCCGCGCCGATGCGCATGCACTCGACCAGCCGGCGCTGCGTGAACGGGCGCTGCGGCTTCATCGGATCGACCTGCGTGTCGTTGAGGATCCGGAACTGGATCGGGTCGATGCCGAGCTTCTCGGCCATCTCGTCCATCGCGATCTCGAGCGCCATCAGGCCGGGCGCTTCTCCCGGAGCGCGCATCGCATTGCCCTCGGGAAGGTCGAGGACCGCGAGCCTCATGCCGGTGAGGCGATTGGCGCCCGCGTAAAGCAGCTTCGTCTGGTCGACGGCCGTTTCGGGATCGCCGCCGGGGAGGTTGCCGGACCAGCTCTCGTGCGCAATGGCGGTGATGCGGCCGTCGAGCTCCGTGGCGAGGCGGACGTGCTGGATCGTGGCCGGACGATGCGTGGTGTTGTTGGCGATCTGCGGGCGCGCCAGGGCGACTTTCACCGGCCGCCCCGCGGCCTTGGCTCCCAACGCGGCCAGCAAGGCATCGGAACGGATCCAGAGCTTCGCGCCGAAGCCGCCACCGACGTAGGGCGAGACCACGCGGATCCTGTCCTTGGGGATGGAGAACGTCTTCGCGAGATCGCGGACCGCCCAATCGATCATCTGGTTGGCGGTCCACACGGTGAGCTTGTCGCCCTCCCAGGCCGCGATGCTCGCGTGCGGCTCCATCATCGCGTGGCTCTGGTCCGGCGTGGTGTACGTCTGGTCCAGCTTGACCGGTGCGGCCGCGAAGGCCTTGTCGAAATCGCCGAGCTTCTGGATCGGCGGCTTCGGATCCTTCTCGTCGGGCTTGGGCGGCTTCGCGTTCTTCACCTCATGGGCGAGGTCGTAGCGGCCCGGCTGGCGGTCGTAGCGAACGCGCACGAGCTTCGCGGCGGAACGCGCTTGCTCGAACGTCTCCGCCACGACGACGGCCACGGCCTGGTCGTAGTGCTGGACGTCGGGCCCGGCGAGGAGCCTCGCGGTATGCGAATCGGCCTTGGCCAGCTTGCCGGCGTTCTGGTACGTGACGACGGCCAGCACGCCCGGCGCTGCCTTGGCGGCCGACACGTCGATGGACGTGATCTTTCCCTTGGCGATGGCACTGCCGACGATGCAGCCGTAAGCCTGGTTCGCGACGACGTCATGGCGCTCGTAGGCATAGGGCGCGGTGCCGGTGGTCTTCGCGGGGCCATCGATACGATCGACGGGCTGGCCGACGATCTTCATCTGGTCGATGGGGTTCTTCGTTGCAGCCGTTTCGAATTTCATGGCTTACCCCTTCGCCTGCGTGAGGACGGAGTCGAGCGTGCACTCGGCCAGCTGCACCTTGAACGCGTTCTCCTTCGTAGGCTTGGCCTCCGCGAGCAGGCGCTTGGTAACGGCTTTCGCGCCGTTCGGCATCTCCGATTCGGCCGCTTCCACGCGCCACGGCTTGTGCGCCACGCCGCCCAGGGCCACGCGGCCCGTGCCGTCGCGCTGCACGATCGCGGCCACCGAGACCAACGCGAACGCATAAGACGAGCGGTCGCGCACCTTGTGATAGATGTGCGTGCCCCCGATCGGCTTCGGCAAGGTCACCGCGGTGATGAGCTCGCCCGCGGCGAGGTCGCTCTCCACGTGCGGCGTCGTGCCCGGGAGCCGATGGAATTGCGCGATGGGGATCGTGCGCGACGAGCCATCCGGCTTGACCGTCTCCACCGTGGCGTCGAGTGCGCGCATGGCAACCGCCATGTCGCTCGGATGGACGGCGATGCACGCCTTGCTCACGCCGACGACGGCGTGCTGGCGGCTGAAGCCTTCGATCGCGCTGCAGCCGCTGCCGGGCACGCGCTTGTTGCACGGCTGGTTGGTGTCGTAGAAGTAGTGGCACCGCGTGCGCTGGAGCAGGTTGCCGCCGGTGGTGGCCATGTTGCGGATCTGCCCGCTGGCCCCGGCGACGATCGCGCGCGAGAGCACGGCGTAGTCGCGGCGCACCCGGGCATCCGCGGCGAGATCGGTATTGCGGACGAGCGTGCCGATGCGAAGCCCTCCTTCCGGAGTGGACTCGATCTTGTCGAGGCCGAGGCCGTTCACGTCGACCAGGTGCTGCGGCGTCTCGACCTCGAGCTTCATGAGGTCCAGGAGGTTGGTACCGCCCGCGATGAACTTCGCACCCGGCTCGCGCGCGGCACGGGCGGCTTGCGCGGGCGTGGCGGCCTTTTCGTAGGTGAAGGACCTCATGCCGACCTCCCCGAGACTTCGCCGATCGCCTCGACGATGTTGGAGTACGCACCGCACCGGCAGATGTTGCCGCTCATGCGCTCGCGAAACTCGGCAGCCACGGCCTGCGGCTTGGCGGTGATGTCGGCGCTCACGTGGCTGGGGATCCCGGCCTTGATCTCGTCCAGCATGCCCACGGCGGAACAGATCTGGCCGGGCGTGCAGTAGCCGCATTGGTAGCCGTCGTGCTTCACGAAGGCGGCCTGCATGGGATGGAGGTTCTGCGGAGTGCCCAGGCCTTCGATGGTGGTGACGCTCTTGCCCTGCTGCATTACGGCAAGGGTGAGGCAGGAGACGACGCGGCGGCCATCCACCAAAACGGTGCACGCGCCGCATTGGCCGTGGTCGCAGCCTTTCTTGCTGCCGGTGAGCTTCAGGTTTTCGCGGAGCGCATCGAGCAGGGTCGTGCGCGTGTCGACCTCGAGATCGCGGAGCGTACCGTTGACGTTCAGGGACAGCTTGCTGGACACGGGCGGCCTCGCGGAAGGTGGCTTGGGCACGGCGGATACGGCCGGCAGCGTGACAGCGGCCGCGGAACCGGCGCTGGTGAGGAGGAATGTACGCCGTGTGACCTTCATGCCGCTGGACTCTTCCATTGCCTGGGATCCTTCCTGGGTGGCCCTGAAGAAAAACTTACCGGCGTACCTCCGCCGCTCTCGGCGGTTCGACATGAAAAAAGGCCGAGGATTCCTCCCCGGCCTTTTCGTACTTCTTGCAGCGGTGGCTACGCGTTCACGCTCTGGTACACCGAGGCCAGCGAGTGGCTGCGGCCCGCCTCGAACGCCTTGCCGGCGCGCTCGAGCTCCACCGGATCTCCATCCGCGACGCGGATCGCGAGCTTGCGGGCCTCGTCGGCCGTGAGCGCGCGAACGTTGACGCGGGCGAAGCAGCGTCCCGGGCGGATCAGCGCCTCGTCCAGGTCTCCCACGTTCGGGAGGTTGGTCGAGAAGATGATCTTGCGGCCCTGCGAACGCACCACGCCATCGGCGATGGTGAGGAAGCGGTGCAGATGCTCGTTGCCGTCGCAACGGGGCTTCAGCAGGTGATCCGCATCCTCGACCACGAAGGCATCGTCCCAGCCCGTGATGAACTTCACGAAGATCTGGTCCGTCTGCAGCGCCTTCATGTCGCCGGTGTACAGCGCTTCGGACTCGCCATCCTTGCGGCGCGAGATCTCGCCGAGGATCGCGCGGATCAGGCGCGTCTTGCCGGTGCCCGGAGGCCCCTGCAACACCAGCACCGTCTCCTTCGCATCCAGGTAGCGCTCGACGAAAGCCTGCACGCCGCCCTTGATCTCCGGATAGGCCTCGTCGATCAGCACGTCGTCCGCGAGCTCCTCGATCGACGCGCTCTCGATGTCGCCGTTGCCGGTCACGAAGCACCAGTTGACGGTGAACATCGGCTCGGTGATCCGCGTCGCCGCGGCCTTGCCGAGAATCCGTTGCGTCGCTTCCTCCGCACGCTGCGGGCTGGCCGCGTGGATGTGGAAGACGAACGAGCAGTAGTCCGCTTTTCGTCCACCCCATCCGGTCGCGTACAGGCCCTCGGCGTCCAGGATCAGCGTGCCTTGATCCAGTCGCTCGGCGTGCCAGGACGTATCCAGCGCCACGGCATCCAGCAATGCCTCCAACTCCACGCGGGCGGCGAACCGCACGCGACGGTAGATCGGATAGCGGCTCGTGCCGGTTTCGAAGGCGTGGACCAGGCGCGACTTGAAGATCGCCTCCTGGATCCTTCCCGCCTTCATCCCGACCCTGATTTGTTCCATATCAACCTTTCACACACAAAATCTGCTTGAGCGTCGCGACGATCTCGACCAGGTCCGACTGCGCGGCCATCACCTTGTCGATGTCCTTGTACGCAGACGGGATCTCGTCGATCACGCCCTGGTCCTTGCGGCATTCGACGCCCTTCGTCTGGGCCTCGAGATCGTCCCGCGTGAAGCGCTTGCGGGCAGCCGTGCGGCTCATGCGGCGGCCGGCACCATGCGAGCATGAGCAGTACGAATCCGCGTTGCCCTTGCCGCGCACGATGAAGCTCTTGGCACCCATCGAGCCCGGGATGATCCCCAGCTCTCCGGACCGCGCGCTCACCGCGCCTTTCCGCGTGATCCACACGTTCTCGCCGAAGTGCTCCTCGACGCGCGCGTAGTTGTGGTGGCAGTTGGTCACTTCCCCCACGAACTCGACCTTGCGGTCCAGCGCCTTCTCGAGAGCTCGGTGCACGAGGTAGAGCATCAGGTCCCGGTTGAGCGACGCGTACTCCTGCGCCCAGCCGAGCCCTTCCACGTACGCCTCGAACTCCGCCGTGCCTTCGTCCAGCCACGCGAGCTCGCGATCGGGCAGACCGCGGTCCACCTCTTTCGCGATGCGCTTGGCCCGCTCGATCGCCACCGTGCCGATCGTGTTGCCGACGTTGCGCGAACCCGAGTGCAACATGATCCACACGGCACCGTTCGTATCCAGGCAGATCTCGATGAAGTGGTTTCCCCCACCGAGGCTGCCCAGCTGGCGCCACATGCGGCCCTCGTCGAAGCGGCCCATCCACTCCAGGATGCGCAGCTTCGGGTATCGCGTCTCGAGGTCGCGCACGCGCTTGTCGAGCTTCGGGGCAACCAGGCCGTGCTTCGGCTCCACGGGATGCTTGTGGAATCCGAAACCCACCGGCACGTCACGCTCGACCTGCGAGCGCACGCCGTGCAGGTTGTGCGGCAGGTCGCCGGCGACGAGGTTCGTCTTCACCGCCAGCATCCCGCAGCCAATGTCCACGCCCACCGCCGCCGGCACGATGGCCGCGCGGGTCGGGATCACGGTTCCCACGGTCGCACCCCGCCCGAGGTGCACGTCCGGCATCACGGCCACCGGCCCGGCGAGGATCGGGAGCATCGAGACGTTGCGGATCTGCTCGATCGCTTCGCCCTCGATCTCCAGGTCGCCGGTCCAGAGGCGCGCGTCCGGCAGGATTTCTCGATAGTTCGTTTTCGTCTTCATGTTCTCTCCATATACGTCATTCCCGCGAAGCCTGCCCCCGAATGATTTCATCGGGGGGCGGGAATCCAGCTGGGCCCCCGCCTACGCGGGGGTGACAAGCAAAAAGCCCGGAGCTCTGTCGAGTCTCCGGGCTTCGTGGTGACCACGAATGGCGAGGGTGCTATCCCTTCGCCAGGCTCCCGGAGGCAAGACGATCCCCGACGCTTGCGGACGTGCACGGCACAAGGCCTTGCACGAGCGCTGGCGCCCGCAGGTCGTTCGTCTGTTTGATCACGTGTTGCATCTCGATTCCAAAAATTCGTGTTGCGTTGTACGACAAGGGTGCGAATCCTGAGGGCATTCGGGAATCGTGTCAAGCACCCGCGGGAAGTTTTTGCGATGCGTGTCGATTGGACGCCCCGCCATTGGACAAGGGGTATCCCTCACTGGAAAATGGGCCGGACATGGAAAAGAACTACCGCTGGGTCATCGTCGCCGCCGGCGCCTTGATGGGCTGCGTGGCCATCGGGGCGATGTTCTCGCTGGCGATCTTCCTGGAGCCGATCTCGAGGGATACGGGCTGGTCGCGGGCCGCCATCTCGAGCGCGATGAGCCTCAACTTCATCACCCTCGGCCTGGGCGCCTTCGCATGGGGCTGGGCCAGCGACCGGTACGGGGCCCGCGTCGTGGTGACGATCGGCGCGGTGCTGCTCGGCTTGGCGCTCGTGCTCGCCAGCCGGACGACGAGCCTCGTGGGCTTCCAGGTCACCTACGGCGTGCTGGTGGGCCTCTCCGCGAGCGCGTTCCTGGCCCCCATGATCGCGACGGTGATGGGCTGGTTCACGACGCAGCGGGCGCTCGCCGTGTCGCTCGTCTCCGCGGGCATGGGCGCGGCGCCGATGACGGTGTCGCCGATCGCGCAGTGGCTGGTCACGGACTACGGCTGGCGGCCGGCGATGTTGATGATCGGCATCGGGGCATGGCTCGTGACGTTGCCTTGCACGCTGCTGGTTCGGCGGCCGCCTGCGGCCGAAGAGCCGGCGGAGGCTGGGTCCCCGCCTTCGCGGGGACGACAGGGCGAGCGGGGATCGCAAGGGGAGCTGTGGCAAGCGCTGAGCTCGCCGCAGTTCATCGTGCTCGGCCTCACGTTCTTCGCGTGCTGCGCGGCGCACGCCGGACCGATCTTCCACATGGTGAGCTACGCGATGGTGTGCGGAATCGGCCCGATGGCCGCCGTGAGCATCTACAGCGTGGAAGGGCTCGCGGGTCTCGGCGGCCGCGTGCTCTTCGGCGTGGCGGCGGACAAGCTGGGCACGAAACGCGTGCTCATCTTTGGCCTGCTCGTCCAGGCCCTCGCGATCGGCAGCTACGTCCATGTCCGCGAGCTGAAGGAGTTCTACTCGCTCGCGATCGTGTTCGGCGCCGCGTACGGCGGCGTGATGCCGCTCTACTCCGTGCTTGCGCGCGACTACTTCCGGCAGGAGGTCATGGGCTCCGTGCTCGGCGCCGCGATGATGGTCTCCAGCATCGGCATGGCCGCGGGCCCGCTCATCGGCGGCTGGGTCTACGACCACTACAACACCTACACCTGGATGTTCCTCGGCTCCGCGGCCGTGGGACTCGGCGCGGTGGCGATGGCCTTCGCATTCCCGAAGCCGGGTCGCGCCGCCGTGTGACAGAACGGGGACAGCCGTACACGCGAGCGCGAGGGATAATCGCGCGAACGTAACTCCCGGAAACGTCATGCGAATCCTGATCGCAACCGATGCGTGGGCGCCGCAGATCAACGGCGTGGTGGTCACACTGGTGAACATCATCGCGCGCCTGCGGAAGCACGGGCACGAGGTGCACGTGATCTCGCCCGAAGGCTTCTTCACGCTGCCGATGCCGACGTATCCGGAGATCCCGCTCGCGGTGATGCCGGGGCGCGGCGTGTCGCGGCAGATTCGCGAGTTCGATCCGGACACGATCCACATCGCGACCGAGGGACCGATCGGCGCCGCGGCTCGCCGTTACTGCCTGCGCCGCGGGCTCGCTTTCACGTCCGCGTACCACACGTGTTTCCCGGAGTACGTGCAGCCGCGCTTCGGCGTGCCGCTCGCGTGGGGCTACGCGTTCATGCGCCGCTTCCACGCGCCCTCATCGGCGGTGATGGTTGCGACACCGGCGATGCGCCGCTCGCTCGAGGAGCACGGGTTCGAGCGCATCGTCGACTACAAGCTGGGCACGGACCTCGAGCTCTTCCATCCGACGAACGAGCGCTTCACCGACCTGCCCCGGCCGGTCTTCACCTACGTGGGCCGTGTCGCCCTCGAGAAGAACCTGCCCGCGTTCCTGGAGCTCGACCTGCCGGGCAGCAAGCTCGTCGTGGGCGATGGTCCCGCGCGGAAGAAGCTGGAGCGTGAGTTCCCCAACGCCCGCTTCGTAGGCTTCAGGCACGGCGTGGAGCTGGCGAGCTACTACCAGCGCTCGGACGCCTTCGTGTTCCCGAGCCTCACCGACACCTTCGGTCTCGTGATGCTCGAAGCGCTGGCGTGCGGAGTCCCTGTGGCTGCGTTCCCGGTGCGCGGGCCGATCGACGTCGTGAAGGACGCGCGCGTCGGCGTCCTTGATCAGGACCTTCGCCGTGCGGCCCTCGCGGCGCTGGAGCTGGACCGCGCCGGCTGCCGCCGCTACGCGGAAGCCTTCCCGTGGGAGGAGACCACGCGGCAATTCCTGGCGCACATGGCGCCCGCACGGCTCGCGCAGCGCGATCCCTTGGGCGCCGAAGCCCGATAGAAGGAACCCTGCCGCCAACGGTGCGTCTATCCTGGGTCAATTCCCTGGGAGAACGAGCATGGACAAGAAAACCAAGGTGGCAGTGATCGTGGGCAGCCTGCGCAAAGGCTCGTACAGCCGGATGGTCGCCAAGGCGGTGAGCGGGATGAATGCGCGGCTCGACTGCGAGATCGCCGAGATCGGACAGCTCCAGCACTTCAACCAGGACCTGGAGCAGACGCCCTCGGCGGAATGGAAGGCGTTCAAGGAGCGCATCCAGGGCAGCGATGCCGTTCTGTTCGTGACGCCCGAATACAACCGCTCCATTCCCGGCGTGCTGAAGAACGCGATCGACGTCGCCTCGCGTCCCTATGGGCAGAGCGCCTGGGCGAAGAAGCCCGCCGCCGTCCTGGGCGTGACGCCCGGCGCACTTGGTGCCTTCGGCGCGGCCAACCACCTGCGGCAAAGCCTCGCGTTCCTCGACATGCCGACGCTGCAACAGCCGGAGGCTTACCTGAGCGGCGTCGCGAAGTTCTTCGACGAGGGCGGCAAGCTCACGAATGCCGATACGGAGGCGTTCCTGCGCAAGTTCATGGACGCGTTCGCGGCGTGGATCGACACGACTCGCGCAAAAACATCCTGACGTTGTCGAAAACGGAACCGCCCGTTCGACTAGAGGTACCCACCCGTTTATCGACCCAGGAGAAACACATGCCCAGCACCATCCGGCTGCACCGCGTCTTCAAGACCACGCCCGAGAAACTCTACAAGGCCTTCATCACGCCCGAGGCGATGGTGAAGTGGCTGCCCCCGCACGGCTTCACCGCCAAGGTCCACGAGATGGACGCGCGCGTGGGAGGAAAGTACAAGATGTCGTTCACGAACTTCGGCGCCGGCCAGAGCCATTCGTTTGGCGGCGAGTATCTCGAGCTGGTGCCCGGCAAACGCCTGCGCTACGTGGACAAGTTCGACGATTCCAGCATGCCCGGCGCGATGACCGTGACGATCGAGCTGAAGAAGGTGTCCGTGGGCACCGAGATCAACATCACCCAGGAAGGCGTGCCCGATGCGATTCCGGCAGAGGCCTGCTACCTCGGGTGGGGCGAGTCGCTCGAGCTGCTGAAGCTGCTGGTCGAGCCGGAGATTCCGACCGAGTAGTTACGCAGCCACAGCGGCCCGACGCGCGGCCGCCGGCGCACGCAGCGAGTCCATCGCTGCCTCTACGCCGCCGCTCGCGTGGGGAATGCCGGCCTCCGCGAGCGCCAGCTCGATCGCGGCCAATGCGCCAAGAACCATCGGCTCGTTGAGATCGCCCATGTGGCCGATACGAAAGATCTTTCCCTGCAGCACGCCCAGGCCGCGGCCGAGAGCCACGCCGTAGCGATCCTGCGCGATGGCACGGACTCGATCGGCGTCGTGTCCCGCGGGGACCATCACGGCGGTGAGTGAATCGGAGGCGAAGTCGGGATCGAGGCTGTAGATCTCGACGCCGCCGCTCTTCCCCCAATGACGCACGCAGGCGCGCGTGGCATCGGCGAGCCGGCGATGGCGAACGAAGACGTTCTCGAGTCCCTCTTCTTCCAGCATGTCGAGCGACGCCTCGAGGCCGAAGAAGTGCGAGATCGGCGGCGTGCCGCAGAACTGCACCTGGCGGCCGTTCTCGATCATCGGGCGCCAGTCCCAGTACTTGCGGGTGTTGGTCGTGGTCTGTGCCACGGCCCACGCACGCGGGTTGATCGCCGTGAAGGCCATGCCCGGCGGCAGCATCAAGCCCTTCTGCGAGCCGCCGATCACGAGGTCGACGCCCCACTCGTCCATGCGGAAGTCGTACGAGGCGAGCGAGGAGATGGTGTCGACGAGATAGAGCGCCGGATGGCCGAGGCGATTCATCACCGCGCGCACTTCCGCGATGGGATGGCGAATGCCGGTGGCCGTTTCATTCTGGATGAGCATCACGGCCTTGATCTGATGCTTCGTGTCCGCGGCGAGCGCTCGGCCCACGGCTTCCGGATCGACGGGGCGGCGATCGGGCGTGGGCAGCGCCTCGACTTCAAGCCCGTACGCCCGCGCGGTGTTGGACCAGCGGTCGGCGAAGAAGCCGGTTTGCGGGACCAGGACCTTGTCCCCGGGAGAAAACAGGTTCGCGATGCTCGCGTCCCAGGCTCCGTTGCCCGACGCGGCGTACATGATGACGAAGCCCTCGCGCGTCTTGAGGATGCCCTTCATCCGCTGCAGCGACCGGTCGCGCAGGGCCACGAACTCGGGCGCGGTGAAGTCCACCGTCGGGCGCGCCATCGCCTGCAGCACCCGGTGCGGGATGTTGGTGGGACCGGGGTGCATGAAAAACTGCCAGCCACGTGCAACCGTCATCGCTGTCTCCTGGTTCTATTCCTCAATGATAACGGGCTCTAGAAACCACCGAGGAAATCCCGCTTGCCGAGCTTTACGCCGTTGTGTCGGAGGATGGCGTAGGCGGCTGTCTCGTGGAAGAAGAAGTTGGGGAGGACGAACTGTTGCAGATGAGAGATGCCCCGCAGCGTCTTTGTCCGCTCGCCAATCTGCCACGTCACCATGCGCTCATCCGCCCCCTCGAACTGCTCCGGCTTGAGCGTCTCCAGGTATGCGATCGTCTTTCGAACTCGCTCGATCAGCTGGGGAAATGTGGTTTCGTTGTCTTCGAAGGACGGTGGCTGGGTTTGCGCGAGACGGGCCGCGCCGCTCTTCGCGATGTCCGTCGTCCGCTGCACCTGCTTCAAGAGCGGAAACATGTCCGGATAGAGGCGGCTCTCGATCAGGACCGCCGGATCGATGTTCTTCGCCGCGGCGTGGTCGGCCGCCTTCTGGAGAATGCCCGCCAGGTGCCCCAAGGCGCGCGTGAACGTGGGGATGCTGGCGTCGTACATCGGGAACGTCATGGTCGGAGGAGCGGGGGGTAGGTCGAAACCTCATTTTGCACTCGACTGATCCGCTGGATCGCTGAACTGATCCGCTGGATCAACCCCGAGGGTCCACTGGATCACTTTGGCGATCCAGTGGATCAGGCGAGTGCAAATTGCGATTTCAATGCACCCCGCTCGGTCAGTCAGCCATCCTTGCTCCACAGCTCACCGTTCTCGCTCTGAATCGGCCGCGTGGCAGGCGAACTCGATGTTGTGGCCATCAGGGTCGAACACCTGGGCCGCAAAGTAGTTCGCGTGGACCTGCGTCATCAACGTGGGTTCGACGCGGCTTCGAGCTCCGGTCGCCACTGCCGCCTCGTAGCAACGCCGCACCAGGTCGCGGGAGACGCAGTTGAAGGCTACGTGGGGCAACGGCGTCGCGGCCGGGGTCGCCTGCGAGAGACCGCCCGGAAGCAAAGGGCCGCCCGGTTGCGAGGGACCGCTCGTCCGCACCCAGAAGTCCGGCGCGATTTCGGTCGTGCCCCAGCCACACAACGCTTCGCGGGCCACGTAGTGCCGGTAACCCAAGGGTGCGAGCGCGGCCGTGTAGAACACCGTGGATGCGGGAAGATTGGATACGGAGATTTCGAGGTGATCGATCATCGGGGGTTGGATAGACTTGTCCGGGAACCGATGACTTTGAGGCAGGCCGCCTGGCGTTTCGCCGCGAAGTGAGGCCCCAAACCGTCGCGTCGCCGCAAACCCGTGCCGCCACCCGCCTCAAAAAACCATGCCCCCGAAGACTGAACCCTCCCTCGACACCTTCGACCTCCGCATCCTCGCCCTCTACCAGCACGACACGCAGGTGCCCGCCGCGGAGATCGGCGCGCAGGTGGGGCTATCGGCCGCAGCGGTGCAACGCCGCCTGAAGCGGCTCCGCGAAACACGCGTCATCGAGGCTGAGACCGCACGAGTCTCACCGAAGTCGGTGGGCCTGCCCGTGACCTGCGTCGTGGCCGTGGACCTGCGCGACGAGAGCACGCGGGAGATGACGCGCTTCAAGCGCCGCATGGTCGCCCGCACCGAGGTGCAGCAGTGCTACTACGTGACCGGGCAGGCGGACTTCATGTTGATCGTGATCGCCGCGAGCATGGAGGCCTACGAAGCGTTCACGCGCGAGGCGCTGCTCGATGACGCGAACGTGAAGAGCTTCACGACCCACGTCGTGATGGACCGCGTGAAAGTGGGGATGAGCCTGCCGATTCGAGATTAAGATGAACGCAAAGCGGCACACAAGAACAACACACGACACCACAAGAACAAACACACAACACCACCGGAGGAGTTCCAGCATGAAGAACGGACTGAAGGTCGCGGCCGCCGCACTCGCATTCTTCGCAGGGTCGCTCGCGTGGGCGCAGGGCTATCCCACCAAACCCATCAAGATCGTCGTGCCGGCCACCACGGGCGGCGCGATCGACACGATCGCCCGCATCATGGCGGACAAGATGACCACCTCGCTGGGACAACCGGTCGTCGTGGAGAACCGGCCGGGAGCCTCCAACAACCTCGGCACCGACGTCGTGGCCAAGAGCGCGCCCGACGGCTACACGCTGGTGATCGTGGCCTCCAGCCATGCCACCAACAAGTGGGTCTTCAAGAACCTGCCCTATGACCCCGTGAAGGACTTCGAGCCGGTCATCTACACGCACATCGTGCCGCTGCTGCTCACCGTGAATCCGACGGTGAACGCGAAGACGGTCCCGGAGCTGGTCACATGGATCAAGGCCAATCCGGACAAGGCGATCTACGCCACGAGCGGCAACGGAAGCTCCCTGCACATGGCGGCCGAGCTCTTCATGAGCATGACCGGCACCAAGATGCAGCAAGTCCCCTACAAGGGCAGCTCCGCCGCGCACCCGGACCTGCTGGCGGGCCGCACCTTCATCATCTTCGACCCGATCACGGCGATCCTTCCGCACGTGAAGGCAGGGTCGCTGCGCGGCATCGCGGTGACCACCCTCAAGCGCTCGTCGTCGGCGCCCGAGATCCCGACGGTGGCCGAGTCCCTGCCCGGCTTCGACGCCGCGACCTGGGGCGGCATCCTCGCCCCGGCGGGCACGCCGAAGGACATCGTGATGAAGCTCAACGTCGCCGCCAACGCGGCGCTCAGGATGGACGACGTGCGCGCGAAGCTCGAGGCCGCTGGCGTCCAGATCCAGGGCGGCACGCCGGAGCAGTTCGCCGCCGTGATCAAGAGCGAAGTCGACAAGTGGGAGCCGATCGTCAAGAACGCCGGCATCAAGGCCGAGTAGACCCGGGAGCGCCGGGCCCCTGCGCCTAGCGCTTCGCTCCGGCGAGCGCCCCAAAGGCCTGGTCCAGCTTGGACTGGGCCTGCTCCAACCGGCCCCGCTGGGCCTGCAGCCACTCCACGTCGGCCGCGAGCTTCTTCTTCTCCGACTCCAGCATCCGCGCGACTTCGGCAGGCTGCGGCCCCCCGAGGCCGCGGCTGGCCGCCACCATGCCCTCGGCCGACAGCGAATCGCGGAAGCGCTTCTCGGTGAGCGGGAACGCGGCCGGCGCGTTGTACTTCTTCGCGGCCTCCGACCAGACGATCTTCGCATCGGCGAACGAGATCTCGCTCGGGCCGATCCCCGCGCTGCGGCCGAACGTCACCAGCTCCGAAGCGAAGTGGTGGCCCACGCGGAACGGGATGTCCGCTTCACGCTGGAGCACGTCGGCGAGCTCCGTGGTTGTCGAGTACTCCTTGTTCACTTCGGCCAGGGCCGCGGGCGCATTCACCACGAGGTTCTCGAAGAAGCGCTGCAGGTGGCCGAACATCGCGATCGCGTCCTCGAGCGCGCGGTGCGAATGGTCGCGCTTGGAGTCGGGCATGCCGGGCGTCACGTTGTGCGCGACGATGACGGAGAGCTGCGCGTCACCCACCACGAGGCTCGATGACAGGCGCAGGTTGTTCAGCACCGTCGGGTTCCGCTTCTGCGGCATGATGCTGCTGCCGTGCGTCTCGGAGCCCTCCTGGATCAGCAGCCACGGCGTGGTCTGGTGATACTGCGTGTGCACGTCGGCTACCAGCGAGCCGGTGGTGAGCGCGCTGAGAGCGGCGACGGAATCGAGCTCGACGGGCACATCCATGATCGAGAGCTGGGCCGCGTCGTAGCCGTTCTCCACGTTGCCGTCGAACCCCAGCAGCTCGGCCAGGCGCACGCGATTGATCGGGAAGCTCGACGTCCCATACACGGCGACGCCAAGCGGGTTCTGGTTCAACCGCGCGTACGCCTGGCGCAGGCGCTCGCCCTGTCTCGCATACGCACTCGAGAAGCCCAACAGATAGTGGCCGTACGTGGTGGGCTGCGCCTGCACGCCGTTGGTGTAGCCGGGCACGATCGTCTTCTGGTGCTTGCCCGCCGTCTCGAGGAGCTTCTGCCGCGCGGCCGTCATCGCCTCCATGAGGGCGAGCGTTCGCTCGCGCAGCATCACGCGACGGTTGGTGGGGATGATGTCCTGGCGGCTGCGTCCGGAGTGCATGCGCGTGGCGTCCGGCCCTGCGTAGGCGAGCAGCAGCGGTTCGTACTGGAGGTAGTCGCCCGGCCGCCTGGCTCCGGGCTTCGCGCCGTCCGCGATGACCTTCGAGACTCCATCGGCGATGCGCGCGCCCAGCTCCTTCGAGACGATGCCCTGCTCGACCACCATCACCGTCGAGGCCTTGTTGAACTCGTTCAGCCAGTAGAACTCGTCGTTGAAGGTGGCGGCGGCCCGACGTTGGGCGAATGCGGATCCGCAACAGAGGGTCGCCGCGACGGCAACCAGGAAGAAGGTTTTTTTCATGATCAGAAGACGTGGCGGATACCCGCCGAGATGCCCTGCGGATCCCCACCCGCCGTGATGCTCAACGTGCCGGCGCCGAAGTTGCAGAGATTGCCGACCTCGTTGCTCACCCGCGTGTAGTACGCGGTGACGAACGTGCGGCGAGAGAAGTCATAGCGGTAGCCGACGCCGGTCATGTCGCAACGCGGCTGGGCGGCCGTCGTCACGCCGCCGTCCTTCGAGTTCTGGTAGATGGCGAGCACGTGGTGCTTTTCGGCGAGCACCCAATCCACGCCGAGCGCGTAGCCCTTCTGCTTCACCGTGTTCGTGCGGCTGTATTCGCCGTACTGCGCCATCAGCTTGGCTCCGAAGAGGCGCACGTAGGCACCGATGCCGTGGCCCTCTTCCTCGATGCCCGGGGTGACCGTGCCGTCGCGCGAGTCGTTGTGCTTCTCGTAGGCGTAGGTGAGGTAGACCTCCTTGTTCGACCACACGACCGACGCGCCGTACTTGTACGGGTTGCGATCGGCGGCCTTGGCCTCGTTGGCCGCGTAGGCGAGCCGCACCTCGAAGCCGCTCAGCGTCGGCGACCAATACTGGATGGTGTTCGCCTCGCGGTTGGCGAAGTTGCCCTGGTTCAGCGCGGTGCCGGTGATGTCGGCGAGCGCCAGGTCGGTGTACGGGTCGAGGGGTGCCGCCTGCGCGGTCTTCATCGGCATGTCCCAGCGGCCCATGATCACGGTGCCGAAGTTCGGGTGCGCCAGGCCCACGCCGCTGTTGCGGTTGGCGAACGTGCCGCTGCCCGCGTCGGGCGAGAAGCCGGTCTCGAGCTGGTAGACCGCCTTCAGTCCGCCGCCGAGATTCTCGGTGCCGCGCACGCCCAGCAGCGAGGATTGGTCGGTCACGCGGTTGCGGCGCGGGACGGGATTGGTACCGCCCTTGGCCTCGACCGAATCGAACATCAGGTAGACGCGGCCATAGAGCGTGACCGGGCTGCCATCGGCGCCTTCGGTCTCCTGGCCAGCGCAGGGCAATGCAGCGACGGCCGCGAGCGCGGCGAGGCATTTCTTCATTTTCTTGGACTCCTCCGATGTTGTCCGGCGACACTAGCAGCACGGAATCCATATATCCAATATCCTGTCCGGCACCTTGCAAGACGTTGGAGATATGACGATGGAGCTCCGCCACCTGCGTTACTTCACGGCCATCGCGGCCGAAGGCAACTTCACGCGCGCGGCCGAACGCCTCGGCATCCAGCAGCCGCCGCTCAGCCAACAGCTGGCCGCGCTCGAGCGGGAGCTGGGCGTGCGGCTCTTCGACCGGCTGCCGCGCGGCGTGGAGCTCACGCCCGCGGGCTCGGCCTTCCTCGAGGATTCGCTGGCCCTGCTGGAACGCGTGGATGGCGCCACGGCCCGCGCGCGCCGCGTGGCCAAGGGCGTGGCGGGCACTCTGCGGATCGGGTTCACAAGCTCCGCGGCCACGCACCCCGCGGCTTCGGACACGATCGCGTCGTTTCGCACCCGCTACCCGGACGTGCACCTCTCATTCCTCGAGGGAAACGCGGCGTCGTTGTCAGAAGCGGTGCTGGGCCGGCACGCGCAGGCGGCCATGGTGCGCGTGCCCGTCGTGCGCGACCCGGACCTTCGATTCGTGCAGATCGACCAGGAGCCGCTGGTCGCCGCCCTTGCCGCGTCGCATCCGCTGGCTCAGCGCGCCCGGAAGAAATCCACTCCCGGCATCGGCTTGCGTGACCTCGTGAAGGAACCGCTGATCCTCGTCCGACGTCCCGGTGCTCCGGGCATGTACGGAACGCTGCTCGACGCTTGCCGGGAAGCGGGGCTCACGCCGAAGATCGCCGCCGAGGTGGAGAACATGCTCACGAACCTGATGCTCGTGGCCGCGGGCGTGGGAGCTACCGTGGTTCCCTCATCGATGCGCGGCATTCTCGCCGACCGCATCGCTTACTTGCCCGTGCAAGGCGCCGGGAGGATGGTTGCGCCGCTCACGCTGCTGACCCATCGCGAGGACACGAATCCGGCCGTGACGAACCTGATTGCCGTGGCTCGCCGCGTGCTGGACTAACACGCCGTGAACGGAATCGGCCCCCGAATCACGCCACCGAATTCACGCACGATTCTGCACTCCCAACCGGCTCCAAGCTGCATCGCCACGACACCGTCCGCCCCCAAGATCCTGCCTTCACTTCGGAGGATCGATCGATGGCTTCCCTTGTCCGCCTTGCAGTCCTGTCCCTGTTGCTGCTCTTCGCGCTGCCGGCCCTGGCCGTCAATCCGGTCTCCGGAAAGACCTCCTGGGCGATCGTCCTGTGCAAGTTCAAGGACATCCCGGCCGAGCCCTTCACGGTAAAGGACGCCGAGATCTTCTTCACGGAGGCCGGCAAGGGCCAGGGAATGATGTTCGACTTCTGGAGGGACATGTCCTTCGGCAAGGTGGATCTCACCGGCTCGAAGGTCTTCGGATGGTTCGACTTGCCGCTCACGTTCGACGAGTTCAACAAGCTGGGCGGCGAGCCGCCTGCAGGGCGCGACGAGAAGCTCGAGCTCTGCCGGAAGGCGGCCAAGGGCGTGAAGCTCGACGACTTCTACGGCACCGTGGTGGTCTGGAACGACGATCGCGGTGAGTTCTGGGGGACCACCAAGCGGGTGGCGCTGACGCCGAGCTCCCTGGTCCCTGCCGCGGCGGGCCATGAGATGGGGCATGGGTACGGCATGAACCACTCGATGGGCTGGCCCAGGATCGTCTACGGCGATCCGTGGGACACCATGAGCTTCGCCCGCGTGCACACGTTCATGGGCAGCGGGGGCAAAAGCGGACCGGGCTTGAACGCCTCGTACCGGGCGCTCCTCGAATGGCTCGATCCTCGTCGCATCGTCGACGTGACACCCGGCCCGTTGAGGGCGGTGCGCCTCGATTCGGTTTCCTTCGAGGCGGGCACCGACATGCACATGGCTCGCATCCGCCTCACGCCGGACGAGCATCTCGATGTCGAACTGCGGACCCAGGATGGGTGGGATGCCGGCATTCCGGAACCCGTGGTCCTGGTACACCGCGTGGGCCTCGGCCACGTCACGCTCCTCGAGAGGAACGCCGGCGGTTCGTACGACCTCCAGCCGGGCGAACGTTACTACGACGCCGCATACGACGTGCAGGTCCGCGTCCGCTCCATCGACTTCGGCAACGCGAAGGCCGACATCGAGATCGGGCCCACGGGCCCCACGGTCCGTGCCTCGCTGCATCCGCAGCCGAACGGGACGGGCTGGAACACCACGGACGTCGAAGTGCGGCTGGAAGCGAACCATCCCGTGCCGCGCTACACCGCGCCGGAGATCACGTTCGACATCGAGGGCGCGGACTTCGCGCTCCCGTCCACGCAATCGGCGTTCACGATCCTCCTGCCGCTGCGCACGGAAGGCATCAGCGCGGTGAACTTCGCGGCCGTGGACAAGGACGGCAACCTGGGCGACGAGGGCCGGATCGAGATCGCGATCGACAAGACGCCTCCGCTCAGCCACGCGACCCTGGTGCCGACGTCCGCGGGCTTCCAGGCGCGGATCGTCGCGACCGACGCGACATCGGGCGTTCGCGAGATCCGCTACAACCTGGGCGGCCTCGGGCCCGACCAGGTGGTGGCGGGCAGCGCGGCGACCGTGCTCCTCAACCCGAGTGGCTGGAGCACGCTGCTCTACTGGGCGGTCGACCAGGCCGGCAACGTCGAGTACCCGTACCACCAGCTCACAGTCTCGCCCCACCTCGAGGTCACGCCGTCCGCGGTGAGCCTCACGGCACCCGTGGGCGCATGGGGCACGCCCGGCATCGTGACGCTGCGCAACAGCGGCGTGTCGGCTATGAACATCGTCTCGGTCATGACGGACAGCTACTACTTCCGCGTGATTCCGGGCTCCACGTGCGTCGGCCGGCTCGGCGGTGGCCAGGCGTGCGACCTGAGGGTGGAGTTCTTCGCGCCCGCGGCTTTCGCCTACGACGCCACGCTCTACATCCGCACCGACGATATCCACCAGCTCGACCACACCGTCGCGCTGCACGGCGAGGGGAAGGTGCCCGGCCTCACGTTCAACCCGAGTCCCGTCGTGTTCGCCAACGTGACGATCGGCACCGTCGGCGGGAGCTACGCGAGGGCGACGATCGGAAACAGCAGCGGCGCTCCGGTCGTGATCTCGAACCTCTACACCGGCACCGGCACGTTCCTGATCTTCGGCGACACGTGCGGACCAAAGCCGTACACGCTCGCTTCCGGGGCCTCCTGCTACGTGGACATGCTCTTCATGCCTGGCGTCGTCGGTCCGCATTCGGGCAGCCTGCAAGTCGCCTCCAATGTTCCCAGCGGGCCGCAGTCCGTGCCGCTGCAGGGGATGGCAACGGGGACACCGACGCTGACAGCCGTGCCGAATCCCGTCGCGTTCGGAATGGTGCCGGTGGGGCAGAGCGGGATCCAGCAGCTGAAGATACGGAACACCGGGACGATGCTGGCCTTCGTGGACGGCTTCACGATCGCGGGCGCGAATCCGGCGATGTTCCGGATCATCAAGTCGATGTGCCAGAACGGCGTGCCGCCGACCACCATCGAGCCGGGGCAGGCGTGCGAGTTCGTGATCGCCTACCTGCCGACTGCCTCGGCGACGCACCAGGCCGTGTTGCGGGCGAACCTCTCGATGGGGGTGGCACCGTTCGACGTGCCCATGAGCGGGATGGCGCGCTAGTCGCGCGTGAACGTCGCGATCCAGTTCGCTTCCCAATTCTTGCCGCCATCGTCGGAGAAGGCCTGTTCGAGACGGAAGGCCTTCTCCGTGATGCCGGAGAAGACGAAGCGGACGAAGATCGCGCGGTCGCGGAACGTCTCCTGGTTGTAGAACTCGCCGCGGCCGTCCTTGAAGCCGCCGATCATCGGCGTGCCGATCGTGCCGCCGGCGCTGTTCGAGAACGAGATGCTCCATTGGCCGGTCGTCGGGTTGTGCACGCGCAGGCTCAGGCCCTGGATGCGGCCGGCGGCGCCCTCGAGCTCGATCTCTCCGAGATTGGCTTTACCGCCCCACACCTTGCGCACGATCGACGTGCCGCGATACTCCACCCACTTGTCGGAGCCGGTCAGCGGATCGAGGCGGCGTTTCAGATGCGCCTTCCAGTCGCCGAACTCGAAGTCGAAGTCGTTCGGGGCCGCCAGTGCGGCGAGCGGGATCGTCATGACGAGGGCCAGTAACAGTCGGGGTGCGCGCATCGCGGTAAATTAGCGCGGTCACCCGCCTTCGAACAGAAGGCACCTGGAGGTTCCCATGGCCCGTGCCCGCACCAACCCCCTCGCCGACTGCCCCTACACCGCGACGAATGCGGCGCTCGGCGGGAAGTGGAAGCTGATCATCGTCTATTGGCTCGGCGAATCTCCGCGCCACTTCGCCGCGCTGCGCGAACGCATGTTCGGCATCTCGCAGAAGGTGCTCACGCAGCAATTGCGCGAGCTGGTCGCGGACGGGATCGTGGAGCGGATGGAGACGGGGAAGGTGCCGGCGAAGGTGGTCTATTCGCTGACGGAGCACGGGAAGACCGTGATGCCGCTGCTGCACAGCGTGCGTCATTGGGGAATGGCGCACCTGGAGCGGGACGGAGGGCCGAGGCCCTCCTCCTGCTAGGTCATATCCCGCTGCCAGATCCCTTCCGGCTGCCCGTCACATCCGGCCGAACTTGCCGGCGTTGAAGTCCACGACCGCCTTCACGATCTCCTCGCGCGTGTTCATCACGAAGGGGCCGTGGCCGACGACCGGCTCGTCGATGGGCTCGCCCGCGAGCAGCAGGACCTTGGCGTCGCTTTTGGCTTCGATCGTGACGCCGCCGCCCTCGGTGGAAAGCGTAGCCATCTGCTTCTCGCGCAGGTCCGTCCCGCCGTTCAACTGCACCGCACCCGCCATCACGACGATCTGCACCGTCCAGCCTTCGGCCTGCGAGAGATCCACGGTCTTGCCCGCCTTCACCCGGACGTCCCAGACGTTCATCGGCGTGAAAGTGCGTGCCGGGCCTTTGCTCCCGGCGTAGTCGCCCGCGATCACGCGCACGGTTCCCGCGTCATCCGGAAGCGGCACGGCGGGAATCTGCTTGTCGGTGATGGCCTGGTATCCGGGCGCGGTCATCTTGTCCTTGGCCGGGAGGTTCACCCAGAGCTGGGCCATCTCGAACGGGCCACCGGACTTGGCGAAGCCGGCGGAGTGGAATTCCTCGTGGAGGATGCCGCCGCCCGCCGTCATCCACTGCACGTCGCCACGGCCGATCACGCCGCCGCTGCCGGTGGAGTCGCGATGCTCGACCTCGCCGTCATAGACGATCGTGACGGTCTCGAAGCCGCGGTGCGGATGGGCTCCGACGCCGCGGCGCTTGTCCGTGGGCTCGAAGTGGATGGGGGCGGCGTAGTCCAGCAACAGGAACGGGCTGATGCGGCCCGTGTTGCCGGTATAGCCAAACATGCCGTGGACGGGGAAGCCGTCGCCGACCCAGTGGCGGTCGGGAGCGCTGTGGGTACCGAGGATCTTCTTGGGAGTGTTCATGGAAGAAGAATATGGCGGCGAATCGGAGCGACTCAACCCCGGGAGCCCGTCGGGTGGCTCGGCAAGGGCGATCCCAGTGGCTCGGCGGGGCGACCCAGCGGTTCGGCAAGATCGCTCCATGAAGACGTGGGGGGTACCTCAAAGTGCACTTCTGCATTCGCCTGATCCACTGGATCGGCAAAGTGATCCACGGGAGCAACGCCTCTGATCCAAAGGATCACTTTGGAGATCCACGGGATCAGGGGAATGCATTTCATTGAATCTCGGCTACCCACGCGTGTCCCAAGATCGGGCAACACCGCCCTTTCGAAGCGAGGAATCACCATGGCTGCAAGACCGCAAGTCGCCGTAGAACCCCGGCCCGATGGGCGCTGGGCCGTCCAGACCGACAAGACCCAGCGTGCGGACTCGCTGCACGAGCGAAAGTCCGACGCCATCGCGCGCGGCAAGGAGCTGGCGGAGAACAAGCACACCGAGCTCCTGATCAAGAACGAGAACGGGCAGATCTCCGCGAAGCACAGCTACGGCAACGATCCGCGCGGCACGAAGGGCTAGCGCCGCAGGAAGGCGGAAGTGCCTTCACGAAACCCGGGCGTCGAGGCGGCCAATCCAAAATAGTCCGCACCCAGCCCGGCCGACTCTTCGAGCGACATGTTGAGGCCGCGATGCAGGGCCTCCCATGTAAGCCATACCGCAGGGGACGGGCATGACGCCATGTCCATTGCGATACGTTCTGCGGTCGGCAGGAGCTCCTCCGCCGGCACGACATGGTTCACGAGGCCGATCGCGAGCGCCTCGTTCGCATCGATGACGCGGCCGGTCAGCAGCATCTCGGCCGCCCTGCCCTTGCCGACCATGCGCGGCAGGCGCGTCGTTCCACCGAATCCCGCCACGGCACCGATGCGCACTTCGGGGTGACCCATGACGGCGTGGGATGCCGCGATCCGGATGGCGCACGCCTCGGCCAACTCCAGCCCGCCCCCCAGCGCGTAGCCGTTGAGTGCGGCGATGACCGGCTTGCCGAGCGTCTCGATCCGGTGGTTCACCTCCACGGCGAGGCGGGCCAGCTCGCGGACCTCCATCGGCGTGGCGCGGTTCAGGTATGCGATGTCGGCGCCGGCCGAGAACGCCTTGTCGCCCGCGCCGACGATGATGAGGGCGCGCACGTCGGGATCCGCGGCGGCCCATTCGATATCGGAGAGGAGGGCCTGGAGGACCGCGGCATTCATCGCGTTCATGGCCTCGGGACGGTCGATGACGATACGGGCGATCTGGGTCATGGCGCTCTCTTGGGGGGAAACGACGATCCTGCGGCCGAGGTGCATGCGCTCACAAACGACTTCGGGGCATGCCGTGCATGCCCCAAACTCATCCAGATGCCCTGTCGAAACGACCGGCCGCCGTTCGACTAGAGTCATCCAACACCTAATGAAGGAAGAACGATGAAATTCCTGTCGATGATCCGTCTTGACGAGAAGAACGCCGGGCAGCCGAGCGACCGCCTCATGCAGGAAATGGGCAAGCTCCTGGACGAGATGACCCGCAGCGGCACGATGATCAGCACCGCGGGCCTGCGCCCCACGGCCGAGGGCGTTCGGGTGCGCTGGAACCGGGGAAAGGTCTCGGTCACCGACGGTCCGTTCACCGAGACCAAGGAGATCATCGGCGGCTACGCGATCCTGGAGGCCCCCTCGATGAAGGAAGCGCTCGAGATCACCCACCGCTTCCTCGCCATCCACGGCGACGAATGGAACGTCGAATGCGAGGTCCGGGCGCTGGACGGGCCGGAGTTCGGGGTCCGCGCGGGTTGAACCTCGCCGGGCCGCTCCCATCTGATCGGGATGGCCACGGCATTCAAGGATTACTACGAGGTCCTGGGCGTCGCCCGGGACGCGAGCGTGGACGACATCAAGAAGTCGTACCGCAAGCTCGCCCGCAAGTACCACCCGGACGTCTCCAAGGAGCCGGACGCGGATGCGCGCATGAAGGAAGTGAACGAGGCCTACGCGGCGCTCTCGGATCCGGAGAAACGCGCGGCCTACGACCAGGTGGGCAGCGGCTACCAGTCGGGGCAGGACTTCCGCCCGCCGCCGGACTGGGACGCCGGCTTCGAGTTCTCGCGCCACGAGTTCGATCCACGTGAGTCCGCGGACTTCAGCGAGTTCTTCAGCGACCTCTTCGGCCGCATGGGGGGACGCGCCCGGGGGCCGTCGTTCGAAGCGCGCGGCGAAGACCACGTTGCGAAGGTGATGCTCGACATCACGGACGCGTACACCGGCGCCGAACGGCAGATCTCGCTTCGCTCCCCGCGCGTGGACGACCAGGGTCACGCGACGCTGGAGACACGAACCCTCGACGTGAAGATCCCCAAGGGCGTGCACGAGGGCCAGATGATCCGGCTCGCGGGCCAGGGCTCACCGGGGATGGGTGGGCAGCCGGCCGGTGACTTGCTGCTGGAGGTCCACTTCAATCCGCATCCCCGCTATCGGGTCGCCGGAAGGGATTTGCACGTAAC
Source organism: Usitatibacter rugosus (assembly GCF_013003965.1). Taxonomy (NCBI): domain Bacteria; kingdom Pseudomonadati; phylum Pseudomonadota; class Betaproteobacteria; order Nitrosomonadales; family Usitatibacteraceae; genus Usitatibacter; species Usitatibacter rugosus. The sequence goes on from NZ_CP053069.1 coordinate 3,381,204, forward strand.
CCTCCCCCTCGCCCCGTGGGAAGCGGCGATGGGCGCGGTGGTGCCCGTGGAGACTCCGGGCGGCCTGCTCAACGTGCGCGTGCCGGCGGGTGCGCAATCCGGGAAGCAGATGCGGGTTCGCGGGAAAGGTATTCCGGGCGCCACGCCGGGCGATATCTACCTCGACCTGCAGGTCGTCCTGCCGCCGGCGGACACGGACAAGGCGAAGGAGCTGTACGAGACGATGGCGCGCGAGATGGCCTTCGACCCGCGCGCGCCGAAGGAACAGGCATGAGCGAGCACGAGATCAAGACGCAGTTCACGCTCGAGGAGCTGGCGCGCCTGTGCGCGGTCGAGCAGGAATGGGTCGTGCACCACGTGGAGGAAGGCTTGTTGATTGCAGCTGCCGGCGAGCCTCGCTTCACGGTCACGACGCTGGTGCGCGCCCGCCGCATCCGGCAGATCGAGCGCGACTACGACGCCGTGCCGGAGCTGGCTGCCCTGGTGGCGGATCTTCTCGAGGAGCTGGACGCGAGGCGCTCGCATTCCCGCTGAACGGGATCCTCTCCACGCGGAACGGATCCTGTCCGCGATGAACGGGATCCTACTGGTGACCCATCACCCGTTTCGGCTGGTAAGGCGCCTCGAGGCGGCGCACCTCATCGGGGCTGAGCTGCAGCTCCGTGCCGGCCGCGAGATCCTCGAGCTCGGCGATCGTCTGCGGTCCCACGATCGGTGCCGTCACGCCGCCCGAAGCGGAGTGCGGCGAAAGTAGCCACGCCATGACGACCTGGCCGCGGGTCACGCCGCGCTCCTTCGCCACCTCGCCCACCGCCGCCGCCACCGCGCGATCCGACTCCCCGCTGTAGTACTGCTTGCGAAGCGGATCGACGTCGCGGCGAACGCTGGACGACGGCGCGCCCGGCTCTTCCAGGAGGAATCCCCGCGCGAGCGGGCTCCAGGGGATGCACGCCACGCCCATGTCGCGCAGCATCGGCAGCATCTCGCGCTCTTCCTCGCGGTAGGCGAGGTTGTAGTGGTTCTGCATCGAGACGAACTTCGTCCAGCCATGGCGCTCGGCCACGTGCTGCGCCTTGGCGAACTGCCAGGCCCACATGCTGGAGGCTCCGATGTAGCGCGCCTTGCCGGCCTTCACGACGTCGTGCAGCGCTTCCATGAACTCTTCCACTTCCACCGCATAGTCCCAGCGATGGATCTGGTAGAGGTCGACGTGATCGAGCTGCAACCGCTGCAGCGACGCATCGATGGCCGCGAAGATGCGCTTGCGTGAGAGCCCCTGCATGTTGGGCTTGCGAGCCTTCTCGAGCGAGGCGAGGTCCTGCCCCGACTTGAAGTCGAACGTGACCGGGTTGTAGACCTTGGTCGTGATGACGAACTCGTCGCGGCGGCCGGTCTCGCGCACGAGCTTGCCGAGGAGCATCTCCGCTTCACCCGCGGAGTATGTGTCGGCCGTATCGAAGAAGTTGACGCCCAGCTCGACCGCGCGCTGGAAGAGCGGCCGCGCTTCGGCTTCACCAAGGACCCACGGCCGCCACTGCTGTGCCCCCATGCTCATGGTGCCCAGGCACAGGCGCGAGACCTGTACCCCGGCCTTGCCCAGCCGCGTGAGCTTCATCCGCGCTTGAACGGCGCGCGCTGGTCGTACTCGCGGGCGGCGGCCTCGAGCGTCGTGAACACCGCGCCGCCCTTGGCGAGCCCTTCGAGCAGCCCCTCCAGCATCAGCATGCGGTGGCCGCGGCCGATGACGTACGGGTGGCAGGTATAGGTGAGGATTCCCCACGGCTCGTTCCTGCGCATGTACTCCCAGTCGTCGAGCCAGTTCTGCAGCACGCCGCGCGCGTTCATGAGGCCCGGGTTCACGGTGGTCGGGAGGCGCAGGTACTCGAAGTGCGGGAAGTCGTCGGTGGACCAGCTGATGGGCAGCTCGATCAAAGGTGTTGCCGCGCCGAACTCGATGCCGCGGTCCGTGTGGATCTTGTCGCCCTGGCGCACGCGATAGGGCGTGTGGTCGTCGCCCATCATGCTGCTCTCGTAGTAGAAGCCGTACTTGAGGAGCAGGCGGACCGTATCGGCGCTGAGATCCCACGACGGCGAGCGGTAACCGACGGGGACCTTCCCGGTGAGCTGTTTCAGGCGCTCGAGGCCGCGCACCATCTCGGCTTCTTCCTGCTCGGGCTTCAGGTTCGCGGGCGGCACGTGCGTCCAGCCGTGGTGGCCGATCTCGTGCCCCGCCTTCACGATCGACTCGCACATCGCGGGGTACGTATCGACAACGACGCCGGGGATGAAGAACGAGGTCTTGATCGAGTAGCGGTCGAGGAGCTTGAGAATCCGCGGGATGGCGACCGTGTCGAATTCACCGCGCGAGACCGGCGTGGCACTCGTGAGGCCGCGGGCGACGAGGCCGGACATGGCGTCGACGTCGAAGGTAACGCACGCGATCAGGCGCTGGGTCATAGGTCGAGGATCGTGAGGGCCAGCGCTTGCGCGCGCGGCACCAGGCTGTCCACGCGCAGCCATTCGCGGTCGGTGTGCACGTCGCCGCCGACGGGGCCGGTGGCGCAAAGCGTCGGCGCGCCCACGGACGCGGTGAGGCCGCTGTCCGCCGAGCCGCCGGTGAATTCCGCCTCCACCTTCATGCCGAGCTCGCTCGCGCAGCGCTGGTAACGGGCCAGCAACGCCTCGCTCTCGGGTGAAGGGGCCAGCGGATAGAAGATGCCCTCGTTCGTGATGTGCGCATGCGTGTTCTTCACGGCGTGGCGCTGGATGATCTCGAGGATCTTCGCGTGCAGGGCCGCGCGGTCCACGCTGCCGGGGTAGCGCACGTCGAGTTGGGCGCGCGCGTAGTCCGCGACGGTGTTCACGGTCATGCCGCCCGAGATCGTGCCGACGTTGGCGGATATGCCCTGGTCCGGGCTGTTCAGCCCCTGCAGCTCGACGACCTTGTGGGCGATGGCCTCGATGGCGGAAGCACCCTTGTACGGATTCACGCCCGAATGCGCGGCGACACCCTTCACCTCGAAGTCGATGAAGAACGCACCCTTGCGCGCATTGACCACGTTCCATATCGGACGCCCGGGCTCCGCATTGAACACGGCGCGAGCACCCTTCGCACGTTCGAGCGTGATGGCACGCGATGCGGGCGATGCGACTTCCTCATCGCCCGTGAACAGGATGTGGATCGGCGGAGCTTTCGCGCCAACCTCGGCGAATGCGCGCGCGACATACGCGTTCATCACCAGGCCTGCCTTCATGTCCGCCACACCGGGACCGTGGGCCGTCTCGCCGTTGATGCGGAACGGGCGTTGGTTCGCCGTGCCCACCGGGAACACCGTATCCATGTGGCCGAGGAGAAGCACGTGGCCCCCCAGGCCGCCGCCCAGCTCGGCCGTGACGCAATCCCCGTGCGTGGCGAGTGGAACGCGATGCGTCGAGATGCCCGCGCCTTGCAGCACCGAGGCCATGAGGCCCGCCATGCGATCGGCACCCGGCTTGTGGGAGCTGCCGGAGTCGATGTTCACCGCCTCCTCCAGCAGCGCCATCATCTCGGCGCGGTGGCCAGCGAGCCAGTCGCAGACGGCCTTGCCTTGCGTCGTGGTCATTGGCGCTCGAGGTGCGCCTTCTGCCACTGCATCTCGATGTCGAGCTTGTCCTTGTTCTCGAGCTGCACCTGGAGTCCCTTGATCATCGTGCCGTACGCGAGATAGTACGCGGCCAGCAGCGTGAGATCCGTCATCTGCCGATCGTCCAGGTGCTTGCGAAGCGCCGCGAACGTGGAGTTGGCGATCGAGTCCGCCGACGCGAATTCCAGCACGTAACGGACGGCGAGCTGTTCGACTTCCGGCAGCGACGACGGCACCTTGCCCTGCAGGATCTCGTCCACCGCCGCCTGCGGAATACCGGCCTGCACCGCGAGCTGGCCGTGGTGCGTGGCGGCGTAGCGGACCTTGTGGCCGATGGTGACGATGGTGAGCTCGACCAGGCGCTCCGAGAGCTTGGTGTGATAGCGCACGTAGTCGCCCACGTGCGCGAACCGGCGCAGGCCCTCGGGCGCGTTGGCGAGCGACTTCATCGCGTTGGAGACCCAGCCGCGCGAGGCGGTGATCTCGTCGAAGACTTTCTTTGCTTCCGGGTTGGTGGCGGGATCGACTTCGTTCAGTACGGCCATGCTTGCTCCTTGGCTGGGTCCCCGCCTGCGCGGGGACGACGATCATTTGCGGTGAATCAATTAATTAGGGTCTGACCCTATTTATTTGGGCTGGATGCCGTTCGACGCGATGACTTTTTTCCACATCGAGACCTGGTTCTCGACGAACTTCGTGAATTCCTGCGGCGTGCCCCCGACGGGACGCGTGCCCATGCCGAGCAGCTTGTCGCGCACGGTGGGGGCCTGCAGTGCCTGGTTGGCAGCCTTGTTGAGGATCAGGATGACGTCGTCCGGCGTGCCCTTCGGCGCGGCGAAGCCGAGCCACGATTCCGCTTCGAAGCCCGCAACGCCGGATTCCGCGACGGTGGGAACGTCCGGCAGCACCGGCGAGCGCTTGGCGCTCGACACCGCCAGCGGACGCAGCCGCTTCGACTCGACCAGTGACGAGGCGCCCGGCATCGAATCGAACTGCATGTCGATGCTGCCGCCGATGATGTCGATGTTGGCCTTGGCGCTGCCCTGGTAGGGAACGTGGAGGATGTCCACTTTTGTGAGCGACTTCAGCAGCTCCATGAAGAGGAACATCGAGGAGCCCGCGCCCGCGGAGCCGTAGGTCAACTTGCCGGGGTTCGCCTTCGCTTCGGTGAGCACGTCCTGCAGCGTCTTGAAGCGCGATTCGGGAGCGACGACCAGCACGTTGGTGCTGGAGATCGTGTGGACGATCATCTTGAAGTCGGCGACCGGGTCGAACGGCATCTCCTTCATCAGCGCCGGATTGGAGCCGAAGTTGTTGATGGCCGTGACGATCAGCGTGTAGCCGTCGGCCGCCTGGCCCTTCACGTACTCGGTGCCGAGGTTCGCGTTCGCGCCCGGCTTGTTCTCGATGATGATCGGCTGCTTGAGGATGTTGGACATCTCCTGCGCGATGATCCGCGAGGCCACGTCCGTCTGGCCGCCCGGGGGGTTGGCGACGACGATCCTGATCGGCTTGGTGGGGAATTGCGCGTTCGCGACACCCATGACGAGCGTGGCGGCGAGCGCTGCAAGTGCGCTGAAGGTCTTCATCCGGATTACTCCCTTGTATTACCAGTTGAGGGTGAGGCTCGAGCCGCCGCAGACGTGCAGCACCTGCCCCGTGACGTATCCATTCGCGCGATCGGCCATGAACAGCACCGCGCGCGCGATGTCCTCCGGAGTGCCCGCCCTGCCGACGATCGCGTGCTCGACCAACTTCGCGGCCACCTCGGGCGGGTTGTTCTTCTTGAAGAGCTCCGTCAGCACCGGCCCGGGGGCGATGGCGTTGACGGTGATGCCGCTGGGCCCGAGCTCGAGCGCCCAGCTTCGGGTGAGACCGACCATCGCGGCCTTGGTCGACGAGTAAACCGTGCGCGCCTTCTTGCCGAGGATCGCGCGCGACGAGATGTTGATGATCCTTCCGAACTTGCGCGCCTTCATGCCCGGCACGAACGCCTGCGCGAGGATCACGGGCGTGCGGATCGAGAGGTTCACGCCCGTGTCGATGTGCGCATTCGTGACGCCCTCGAGGTTGCCCGGCGTCGGCGTGCCCGCGTTGTTCACGATGCAATCCACGGTGAAGTCCTTCGCGATCCGTTCGGCGAGCTTCTGCGTGGCGTCCGCATCGACGAGGTCGATCTTGAAGTAGCGGTACTTGTCGGTCTCGGCAACCTTCGGCGGCTGCACGTCGAGGTTGATCACCGTGTGGCCCTCCGCTAAGAACATGGCGCAAAGGCCTTGGCCGATGCCGTTGCTGCCGCCCGTGATGACGGCCGTGAGCTTCGCGTCGCTGTTCATGCGGTCACCGGAAGGCCTGCGTTGGAGCCCGTGATGTAGCCCCGATGGAATTCGGGATCGACCGGGCGCTCGCCCGGGCGGTTGATCCACAGGCGGTAGAGGCGGCGTTTCTTCTCTTGCTCCGCGTGGTCGACGTAGCCCGTGCGCCAGTGGACGGTGGTGAAGTTGTTGAGGAGCTGGATGTCGCCCGGCTTGAAGGCCATGTCGAGCCGGTATTCGTCCGAATGCGCGAGATCGACGATGCGGTCGAGGAGCATGAGGTCGTCCCTCGAAAGCGCGCGGTTCATGCGCTCGGCCGCCTGGCGTGCGCTGCTCGCGTTGAACACGCAGGAGAGCAACCCCTGGTGCCAGCGATAGACGGGGATCGGCACCGGCGTGCACCCGTACGGCGCCGCCGGCGTTTCATCGCCGCGAAGGTCGTGGTGGAAGCCGCGGTAGAGCGATGCCATGCCCTCCGGGTTCTCCTCCAGCAGGCGGTTGTAGATGGCCGCCGAGCTCGCGATGCGGGAGAGGCCGCCCTCCTTCGCCGGTTGCACGCAGAGCAGCGCCACCACGTCGCACGGGTCGCTGTGCGGGCGCTGCTCGGCGTTGGTCATCGAGGGCTTCACGCCCACCTTGTTCGGGTCCAGGCCGTGGTCGGTGATCTCCGCGATCGGATCGCCCTGGGCGTTCTGGGTGACCGCGGTGCCCCAATGCCGGCCGAGGCCCCAATAGAGGTCGCGCAGGAACTGGCTGTCGTACTTGTGCACCGGCAGGCCGCGGAGCAGGACGAAGCCGCGGCCCTGGGTCACCTCGCGCATCACGCCGGCCAGGAAGGCGTAGGCACGGGGCAGCGCGAAGTGCTCGCGGCCGAAGGCCGGCATGGTCTTGCGCAGGGTCCGCAGGTCGCGCGTGGCCCACTCGACCTCGGAGAGCGCCTCCGCGGGCCAATCCACGATCCAGTCGGTGCTGGCGCGCATCTGGCGCCCGGTCCACGCGCTGGGGTGGGTCACGTGCTCGCGGCGGATTTCCATTGGGGCTCCGTATTACAATGCAATATGTCTGTATTGCCTTCCAGTTCACTATAACGGATGAAAAAGAAAACGACACCTGCGGTTCGCGAAGATGCGTTGTTCGTGGGATCGATGGAAAAGGGATTGCGCGTGCTCGGGGCGTTCAGCGCCGGCCAGCAGTTCATGACGCTGCGCGAGATCGCCGAGGCGTGCGAGATCGACAAGAGCGCGGCGCAGCGCTTCACCCACACGCTCTCGCAGCTGGGCTACCTGGAGAAGTGCGGCGACACCAAGCGCTTCTCGCTGGGCAAGAAGGTGCTCGAGCTCTCGTTCAACTACCTGCGCGCCAACACGCTGGTGGAGGCCGCCTCGCCCGTGCTGCTGGACCTGCAACGGACGTGCGGCGAGCGGGTCAACCTCTCGCTCTTCGACGACACCTCGATCATCTACGCCGTCCGCCAGCTCTCGAAGCGGGAGTACTACTTCTCGTCCCTGATCGGGCGGCGGATGCCCGTGTATTGCTCGTCGGGCGGGCGCGTGATGCTGGGGTTGCTGGACGACGAGCATGTGGACGCGATCCTCGACCGCTGCGACCTGAAGCCTGTCACGCCGAAAACGATCTTCGAGCGCCCGAAGGTGAAGGCCAAGATCGCCGAGGCGCGGACGAAGGGCTACGCGTTGACCGTGGAGGAGACGGTGATGGGCGAGCTGGTCGTGGCTGGGGCGATCACGGCTGCCGACGGCCGTCCTGCAGGGGCAGTGCACATCGCCGGGTCGCTGGGAAACTGGACGCCGCTGCAGTTCGAGAAGAAGTTCGGGCCGCTCGCTTCCCAAACGGCGCACGCACTGAGCCGAAAACACGGCTAAAATTCGGGACGCACGTGCAACTTCGCAAGTCGAGATGAGCCTCCAGAACGACCGTCCCCGCAGCAAAGCACCCCTCTTCGTCGCCCTCCTCCTGATCGTGTTCGCCGGCCTGGCTGCAAGCGCCTGGTACCTGCGGCCGCGCTTCGAATCCGACCCGCCGACCATCGCCCTGCTCCCGAACGCGGATGCGCTGGGCACGGCGCCGCTCGAGATCCAGGTCGCGGATGCCGGCACGGGCCTGAAGTCGATCGTGGCGACCCTCTCGCAGGGCGGTGCGGAGATCCCGCTCGCCTCCGAGCAGTTCGCCCAGCCCGTGGCGGAGAAGAAGCTCACGGTCGCGCTCGCGAAGGTGGCGGGCGTGAAGGAAGGCCCCGCGGTCCTGCGCGTGCGAGCCAAGGACAATTCCCTGCGCCAATCCTTCAGCGGCAACGAAGCCCTGCTAGAGAAGAACGTCACCATCGACATCACGCCGCCCACGCTGGAGCTGGTGGCCGACGACCGGTACGTGAACTTCGGCGGCGTGGGCGTCATCGTCTACAAGGCCTCCGCGGACACGGCTGCCTCCGGCGTGAAGATCGGCGAGTACTTCTTCCCCGGCTTCGCGGGTCAAGTAGAAGGGCATCCCGATCACTTCGTCGCGATGTTCGCGCATCCGTACAACGTGGAGCCCGGCACGCGCCCGCGCCTGGTGGCCGCGGACAAGGCCGGCAACACGCGCGAGATCGGCATCTCCTACGAGCTGAAGGACGTGCGCTACAAGAAGAGCACGATCGCGCTCTCCGACAACTTCCTGCAGAACAAGGTGGCGCCGCTGCTCGCCGACGCGTCCGCCCGCGCAGGCACGCCCCAGGACGTCTTCGTGGCGGTGAACAAGGCCTTGCGCAAGGTGAACGAAGCGAAGATCACCGAAGTGACGACGAAAGCCACGCCGAAGAAGCTGTGGGACGGCGCCTTCGCGCAATTGAGCAACAGCAAGGTGGAGGCGAACTTCGCCGACCAGCGCACCTACACCTACAACGGCCAGCCCGTGGACACCGCGTACCACCTGGGCTACGACCTCTCGGTGACGAAGCACATTCCGATCGAGGCCTCCAACGGCGGCACGGTGGCGTTCACCGGCGACCTGGGCATCTACGGCAACGCCGTGATCCTCGACCACGGCCTCGGGCTCTTCACGCTGTACGGCCACCTCTCGTCGATCGACGTGAAGGTGGGCGACACCGTGACCAAGCGCCAGCCGCTGGGGAAATCCGGCGAAACGGGGTTGGCCGCGGGGGATCACCTGCATTTCGGCGTCTACCTCGACGGCCTGGCGATCCTGCCCGTGGAGTGGTGGGACGCGAAGTGGATCGAGGCCAACGTCACGCCGAAGCTCGCGGGCCAGAGCGGCATCGAGATTCACGAGGCACAGCAAGGTGCACGCATCGCCGCCAAGAAGAGCTCGGCGACCAAGAGCCCAGGCAACAAGAGCTCGGGGAAGCGGCACCCCCGCTAGGGGACTCGAATCGCCTTGACCGTCGGAGTGGCGTCGAAGACCAGCGTCTTGGGCCATGTCGGCCACGTCACACCCAGCGAGGCGTCGTTCGGATCGCCATTGCGAGCGAAGGCACCGATGCTACGCATCATCGCGTCCGCCAGGGCCACGCGCCCGGGCTGGTTGGCCTTGGTGAAGCTGAAATTCGCCCACAGTTGCGGGCCGAAATTCCCGAACACGAAGGGAAGGTCGAACGCGTGCGCGGCGCCGAAGATCTCGTTGAAGGGCGACGGCTCCTCGTCCCACTCGAAGCTGTAGTACCAGACGTTGGCCTGCTGCGTCTTCAGCGCGCCCAGCACGTTGTCGCGCAGTGGCCTGAACCAGTAGCTGTCGAGCGTGGCCATGCGCGCGTTGAAGCCGGTCACGGGCTTCGCGATCGGCAGGTACGCCTCCGGAATCCACTGCTCCAGCTTCGTGGCCGGGGCCGCATCGGGGTCGTAGCTGAAATGGATCGCGAACGCCTGCTCATCGGTCAGCAAGCGGCCGCTGGCTCCTCCCAGGGCCGGCGACACCGCCAGCAGGCCCGGAAAGAGCTTGCCCTCGTCGCGCGTGTTGCCCGCCAGCACGGGGACCTTGAGATAGCGGCCCGCCTTGATGGCCTCGATGGGACTCTCCGACACGACATGGCCATCGGGCACGGGGTTCGATCCCCCCAGTCCCAGGGGCCGGAGCTTGAGCACCGTCGTCAACACGGCGTCGGCACTCTTGCCGCGCAGGTACCCGGCGATCTCTTCGGCCTTGCGTGACCCCATATAGGTTTGCGCCGTCGCGGCATCCGTCGCCAGGCCGTCGGCGATCAGCAGGTGGGTGAGGAGCGCATTCGCCTGCGTCTCGAACACGGAGGCGGGGAACAGCACCGGGAAAGCGCCAGGGGGCAGATCCGCGGCGCGCGAGATGCCGCCGCTGAGCGGCACGACACGATGCACCAGCGAGGGATGGGCCTTGACCATCAGCGGCGAGGTCATCAGCGCATAGACGTTGACCGCGCCGGCGGATTCACCCATCAGCGAAACCTTGCCGGCATCGCCGCCGAAGCTCGCGATGTTGCGATGGATGAACTGCAGCGACTTGATGATATCGAGCAGCGCGAAGTTGCCCGAATCGTCCTGCGGGTCGCCCGTCCGGAGGTACGGCGAGCGGAAGAAGCCCAGCACGCCCAACCGATAGTTCACCGTGACGACGACGGCATTGGCGGTCTTCGCCAACATGGCGCCGTCGTAGAGCGGGTCGGCGGTATAGCCGGTGATGTTGCTGCCGCCGTGCACGAAGACGATGACCGGCAGGTTCTTCGCCGCGGTCGCGGGGCGCCAGATGTTGAGGTAGAGGCAGTCTTCCGAGCCGACGTACTTGTCGAGGCTGGCGCCGATGGTGGCGTCGTAGCGATTGTTGAAGCCCGGCCCGTACAGGCGGCCCAGCGATGCGCAGGCATTGGCGAACTGTTGCGTGAGCCGCGGGGACGTCCAGGGGACCGCATCGGCCGGAGCCTTCCATCGCAGCTCGCCGACCGGAGGCCTGGCGTACGGAATGCCCTTCCAGGAATAGGTGCCGCGGCTTGCCGAGTCGTCGTTGCCGACGACCGTGCCGAGGGATGTCGTTCGCTGCACGGGCGGGGCCGGCGTCTCGCCGTGGGCCCAGCCGCTCAACAGCAGGGCCGCCGAGAACGCACCCATGCCTTTTGCCAGGAAGCCTTGACCCATTTACATTCACTATCCGCTGAATGAATATAGACACATTAGATAAAATGATTCCTAATGGCAAGGCCGGGCAAAGACCCGGCGCCTAACCGAGCCGGATCCTTGGAGGAGGAGAAGATGAAAACTGGAAACACGAAGAAGAACGTGTTGCGCGCAAGCCTGCTGCTGGCCCTGCCCTGGTATGGAATCGCCTCCGCCCAGGAGGCCACGCCGGAAGCCAAGAAAGCGGAAGAGGCCAAGCAGGAAGCCACGAAGGTCGAGACCGTCGTCGTCACGGCGGAGCGGCGGAGCCGCCCCCTGCAGACGAGCCCCATCTCGGCGACCGTGCTCACCGGCGACGACCTGGTCAACAAGGGCATCAACAACGTCGACCAGCTCATGTTCGTCACGCCCTCGGCGACGGTGAACAATTTCGGCCAGGGCATCGACTTCAACATCCGCGGCATCGGCAAGGGCGAGCACAACTCGCAGACCACCACGGGTGTCGTCACCTACCGCGACGGCGTCGCCACGTTCCCCGGCTACTTCACCGGCGAGCCTTACTACGACATCGCGACCATCGAGATCCTGCGCGGCCCCCAAGGCACCTTCGTGGGCCAGAACGCGACGGGCGGCGCGGTCTTCGTCACCACCAACGACCCGATCATCGGCGGCGGGTATACGGGCTACGCGCAAGCCCAGCTCGGTAACTACCGCGACTACGGCTTCCAGGGCGCGCTCAATATCCCCCTCGGCGAAACGCTGGCCGCGCGCATCGCGTTCAACACCGAGAACCACGACAGCTTCTATGACATCAGCGGCCCCTACACGGGCACCGATGCGCGCATGCGCACGCAGAGCGCGCGGATCGGCCTGCACTGGCAACCCACCAGCGCGTTCTCCGTGCTGTTCAAGACCGACTACAGCCACTTGGACTTCGGCGCCTATCCGGCCGACCCGGTCAACGCGACGAACGACCCGTTCAACCTGACGGCCAACGCCGACCTGAAGGCGGTGGACCGGGTCGTGCGCTCGGTGCTCACGCTCGACTACCAGTTCGCCAACGGCATCAAGCTGCGCTCCGTCAGCGGCTACCAGGACGGCACCACCGCGTATCGCTCGGACTTGGACGGCACCAGCACGGGCAACAGCACGTTCCGCGATGTCGTCGACGAACGCATCTATTCGCAGGAGGTGAACCTCATCTCGCCCAACACGGGCTGGTTGAAGTGGATCGTGGGCGCCTACTGGCAGAAGGACACCCTCACGTTTCCCCCGAAGGAATTCGTGATCGGCGTGCCGCCGGGAAGCCCCCTCAGCGAGTACGTCCTGGACGGCACCAATCCGAAGAAGACCTCGGCGGTGTTCGGCAAGGTCGGCTTCGACCTGACCAACCGTCTCGAGCTCGAGCTGGGCGGCCGTTACACCAAGAGCACCACGGCCAACGACGTCAACGTCGTCCAGTACGGACTGCCGTTGAAGCAGGTCCAGGAAGCCGAATACACCAACTTCTCGGGCAAGGCCGCGCTCAACTTCCAGCTCGATAACCGGAACTTCCTCTATGCCTTCGCCGCATCCGGCTTCCGTCCGGGCGGATTGAACGTCCCCGTCGGCCTGGGAATTCCGCCGCCCTTCGACGAGGAGAAGGTCAACAGCTACGAGGCCGGATGGAAGTCGATCTGGCTGGACGGCAAGTTCCGCGCGCAGCTCACCGCGTTCCACAACGACTACAAGAACTTCCAGGTGATCGTCGGCTACCCGACGTTCCCGACCTTCGGCTTCGAGCTGAACGTGCCCGGCACGACGAAGATCTCCGGATTCGAGGCGCAGCTGCAAGCCAACTTCGACGACTGGAAGTTCGATGCCGGCCTCGGCGTGATGCGCAGCAACCTCGGCCGCTTCTACGCGGTGGACCCGAGAGGCGCCTCGACCGTGCCTTGCGATCCGAACACGGGACCCGAGAGTGCCGCTTGCCGCAACCTGGAGGGAACGGACCAGACTTATGCGCCGGACCTCACCTTCAACTTCGGCGTGCAGCGCGAATTCCGCTGGGGCGAGGACATCATCACGCCGCGGCTCAACTACGGGCACGTCTCGCAGCAGTGGGCCACGCTGTTCCAGAACGAGGCGCGCGGCGATCGCATCGGCAGCCGCAACATCCTCAATGCGCAGCTCGCGTGGCTGCACAAGGGTTATCTCGTGACGCTGTACGGAACCAACCTCACCGACCAGACCTATGTGACGGCGATCAACTCCGGCTTGCGTTTCGTCGGGCCGCCGCGCCAGTACGGGGTGCGACTGGCCACTTCGTTCTGACCTGATGCAAGCGCATGCGCTGACGATCGACAAGTTCCTCGATCACGCGGCCAAGTGGTCGCCGTCGAGGGAGATCGTCTGGAGCGAAGCCGGGATCGCGCAGGGCCGGATGGGCTATGCCAGGTTGCGCGATCGCAGCAATCGCCTCTCGGGCGCTTACAAGGCGCTCGGGCTGGCGGTGGGCGACCGTGTCGGCACCCTGGCGTGGAACACCCAGCACCATCTCGAGACGTACTTCGCGACCATGGGCGTGGGCCTCGTCTGCCACACGCTCAATCCGCGCTTCACGGTCGCGCACCTGGCCGCGATCGTGAACGAGGCCGGGGACCGCGTGCTCGCGGTGGCCTCCAACCTCGTGCCGTTGTTGCAGGAGCTCGCTCCGCTTTGCGCGACCGTCGAGCACGTCGTGGTGATGGATGAGGGAACGAGCGAGCTGCGGTCGCTGGCGGGCTCGAAGGCGAAGCTGTGGTCCCACGATGCCTTGCTGGAATCGCACGGCGCGCCGGTGGCCTGGGGCGAGTTCGACGAGCACGCCCCGGCCGGCCTTTGCTACACCTCGGGCACGACGGGCGCTCCGCGGGGCGTGCTCTACACGCATCGCTCCAACTATTTGCATACGCTGCGCGCCTTGCAGGCTGATTCCTTCGGGATCACGAGCAAGGATGTCGTGCTGATCGGCGTGCCGATGTTCCATGCCAATGGCTGGGGCTTGCCGTTCGCTGCGCCTGCGGCTGGCGCCAAGATGGTGTTGCCGGGCCGGCACGCCGACGGCGCCAGCCTCGCCGCCGTGATCCGCGAGGAAAGCGTCACTCTCGCCGCCGGCGTGCATACGCTCTGGCTCGGCGTGGTCGATCATGTCGAAAGCAGCGGCATGGAGCTGCCGAGCCTGAAGCGCGTGCTCATCGGCGGCTCGCGGTGCCCCGAAGCCTTGCTTCGCCGCATCGAGAAGCGCCTGGGCGTCCAGGTGCAGACCAGTTGGGGCATGACCGAGCTCTCGCCGATGGGCACCATCACGCCGCCGGGCGAGGGATGGTCCGAGGAGCAGGCGTCGGGCCGTCCGTCGATGGGCCTCGATCTCAAGCTCACCGACGCGCAGGGGAAGGAGCTGGCACCGCAACGCGGCGTGGTCGGTCACCTGAAGGTGAAGGGTGCGAGCGTCCTCGACCGGTACTACAAGGCCGATGCCGATGCGCTCGATGAAGACGGCTACTTCGACACGGGCGACCTCGCGAGCCTCGACGAGGCGGGCAATCTCACGATCCGGGGCCGCTCGAAGGACCTGATCAAGTCCGGCGGCGAATGGATCAATCCCGCGGAGATCGAGGACATCGTGGGCCGCCTTCCCGCGGTCCGCCTGGTCGCGGTGGTCGGAATCGCCGATCGAAAATGGACCGAGCGCCCTGCCCTCGTCGTCGAGCTGCACCCGGGAGAATCCTGCGGGCCGGACGAATTGCTGGGCTGCCTCAAGGGCAAGGTCGCCTCGTGGTGGATTCCGGACCGGGTGATCCAGATGGAATCCCTGCCGCTGGCCGCCACGGGAAAGATCGACAAGAACCTGCTGCGCACCATGCTCGATGCGTCCGATTGACGTTCTTTGAGGGTGCTGCCTAGACTACCGCGATGGTCAAGCCCCAGAAGAAGCGAGTCCTCCGCAGCAAAGCCGATCAGCGCGCCAACAGCATCGAGCAGATCCTGGACGCGGCCGAATACCTCTTCTCCAGGAACGGCCTGCACGGCGTGAGCCTGCGGGACGTGGCCCAGCAAGTCGGAATCCACACCACGCTGGTCCACTACTACTTCAAGGACAAGCAGGATCTCTTCGAGTCGGTGTTCGCGCGCCGCGCGAGCATCAGCAGCGAAGGGCGCATGGAGGCGCTTCACAAGTACGAGGAAGACGCCGGGGACAATCCCACCGTGGAAGGCGCGTTGCGCGCGTTCCTGGATACCGACCTCGATCTCTACGTCGAGCGCGGCGAGTACTGGATGAACTACGCGGCCTTCTGCGCACGCGTCAGCAACACGCCCGAAGGCGCGGCGTTGATGGACGTCCACTTCGATCCCGTGGTGTTGAAGCTCCTCGAGATCATCAAGCGCGCGCTTCCGGGTTACTCCGACGCGGACATCTTCTGGGGCTATCACTTCGTGACCGGCGCGCTGATGAATACCTATGCGCGCACCGGGCGCATCGACAGGCTCTCGGGCGGGCTCTGCCGTTCCGACGATTTCGCGGCGGTGAAGCAGCGCATGGCCCCCTTCATGGCTGCGGGCTTCCTCTCCCTCAAGCCGCAGCCCGCAGCGAAGTCGAAGCCGGCGGCGAAGCGCAAGAAGTAGGCATCTCGCGCGCCGAAAGCCCTACGGCACGAGCTTCGGCGAAACCAATCCCGCGTTCCAGTTCCACGGCAGCTCCTTGCTGGCCCGGCGCCGACGCACGGCTTCTTCGTGCAGCTCGTACATGCCGGGCATCAAACGCTGCGACGCTTGCGGAGACTCGCCGAAGAGCATGTAGCTCGCCGACTTGCCGTACTCCGGCCAGTCCGCTTCCCCCTTCGCGCGGGGTTCGCCCGTGCGCGCGAAGCTGCTCCAGTAGTTGAGCATCGCTTCGGTCATGCGCGCCTCCGTCGCATTGACGGGGATCTTCGGCCAGAGCGCCGGCGTGCGATCCGTCGTTCCGAACATGTACGGCAATTCGGCCGCGTGGAATGCGTGCAGCCCGGCGGCATCCGCGGCCGGATAGCCATGGTCGAAGAGGTAGAGATACGCGCGCTGGCCGATCGCCGACTGGTTTCGCGCCAGGCGCTCCGCGGTCCAGCCATAGAGTGCATCGCGTGAGGTGGCGTAGATGCTTTCCTTCATGTCGGTGCCGGGATACAGGCGTAGGAACTCGCCGGCCAGGTCACCGTAGCGCTCGCGGATGACGGCCTCGTACTTCTCGGCGCTTGCCGGAGCCGGCGGTGCCAGGAACGTGAGCGAACGGATCTCGCCGCTGTTGAATCCCGCGAGCAGCGGTACCGGCGCCTGTTCGCCCTTCTCGAAGACTTCCACCAGTTGGCGCTGCAGGACCTGGCCATCGATCGTGGCGAACGGCATGAACCCGTTGGCCGCGGCAGCCTCGGTCAGCTGCTGCGCATTCGCTTCGCGAAGCATTGAGATATTGCGCGCGTGCAAGGTGCCGGCCAGGCGTGCTCCGGCCTCCTGCGATGCCCGTTCGCCGAAGCGCGTTTGCTTCAGCTCCGGCGTGGAGATCATGTACGCGCTTTGTGCGATCGCCTTGGCGAACAATCCTCGCGCCGGCGGGGAGGCCATCAGGTACATCACGCTCAAGCCGCCGGCGGATTCGCCCGCGATGGTGACGTTCGAAGGATCGCCCCCGAAGGCCGCGATGTTGGCGCGCACCCAGCGCAGGGCCTCGATCTGGTCGAGTAGCCCGTAGTTGCCGGAGACGCCCTGTTCCGACTCCCGGCTGAGCTCCGGATGCGCGAGGTAGCCCAGCACGCCGAGCCGATAGTTGATCGACACGACGACGAGCCCGCGTCGGGCCAGCGGCGCCCCGTCGTACACGGGTTCCTTGGCCGCACCCCCCACCAGTGCCCCGCCGTGGATCCAGACGAACACCGGAGCGCGGGCCGCGTCCGTAGGAGCCCACACGTTGAGGCTCAGGCAGTCCTCGCTGGTGGGCGTGATGTCGCTCGAATAGATGTTGGCGGTGCGAGGGGCGGGCTGGATGCAGGCGGGCCCGAACCGCGTGGCCTCCAGGCGCCCTTTCCAGGGCTGCATCGGCACGGGTGGCCTCCACCGCAACTTGCCAACCGGTGGCGCGGCATAGGGGATGCCCTTGAAGACGCGCAGCGAATCCTGCGCCACGCCCTGGACGTCGCCCGCGGGGGCTTTCACTACGGGGCCTGCGTCCGAGGCGAAAGAGACCGGGGCCGCAAGGCCGATCGCGACCGTCAGGCCCGCCACCGTCATTCCCGCGAAGGCGGGAATCCATTTGAGTTTCATTCGACGCTCCTCCGTTATTAATTCTCTTTTGCGTGAATATTAGTTCATGATAGAGTTTCTTTGCGGCTGTGGCGGATCGATGACCAACAAAAGCCGCGAGGAGACCACAATGCGTGCTGCCCGCTCGGCCATCCCGTTTGCCGCTCCCCTGCTCGTCTTGTTCACCGGCCTGGTACACGCCGGCCCGGTCAAGATCGGCGTGCTCGAAACCCTCTCCGGCCCCCAGGCCTCCACGGGCATCGCCTATCGCGCCGCCGTGCGCTATGCCGTCGACAAGCTCAACGCCGAAGGTGGCTGGAACGGCGCGCCCGTGCAACTGCTGGAGTACGACAACCAGGGCGGCCCGGCCGGCGCCTCGGACAAGCTCAAGGCCGCGGTCGCCGACGGCGTGCAGATCGTCGTGCAGGGCGGCTCCTCGGCCATCGGCGGGCAGATCACCGAAGACGTGCGCAAGCACAACCTGCGCAACCCCGGCCAGGAGATCGTCTACATCAACGTCGGAGCGGAGGCGTTGGAGCTCACGGGCGAGAAGTGCAACTTCCACCACTTCCGCTTCGCCGGCAACGCGCAGGTGCGCACCAAGGCGCTCGTGCAGGCGATGAAGCAGGCCAACGTCCTCGGCACGAAGGTCTACTCGATCAACCAGAACTACTCGTGGGGCCAGGACATGGAGCGCTCCATCGAGGAGAATGCGGGCCCTGGCGGATACCAAGTGGTTGCGAAGACGCTGCACGACGTGAACAAGATCCAGGACTTCGCGCCGTACGTCGCGAAGATCAGCGCTTCGGGTGCCGATACGGTCATCACGGGCAACTGGTCGAACGACCTGCTGTTGATGATGAAAGCCTCGAAGGCGGCCGGCCTCAAGGTTCGTTTCGGCACCGTTTTCCTCGACCAGGTGGGCAACATCGCCAATGCCGGCGACCAGGCGGTCGGGCACTACGTCGCGCAGACCTTCAACCCGGAAGCAGCCGGGGAAGAAGGCGCGAAGTTCGTGGCCAGCTACAAGGCGAAGACCGGCCGCGTGCCCGTGGCCACCGAGCCGCAGACCGTGTTCGGCCTGGAGATGGTGGCCGACGCCCTCCGTCGTACCAAACCGAAAGCCGGCTCGCTCGACGTGAACGCGTTCGCCCGCAACCTGGAGACGACGAAGCTCAAGACTCCGATGGGTGAATCCAGCATGCGCGCGAGCGACCACCAGGTGCTCCTGCCGCTGGTGGTATCCACCGTGTCCGCGGATGCGAAGTACAAGGCCGACGACACGGCGCTGGGATTCAAGCCGGTGAAGACGTTCACGGCCGAAGAGGCCGCCGTCCCGGCGCAGGGCAATTGCAAGATGCAGCGCCCGGGCTGACCTGGACGCGTTCTTCTTCTCGCTGTTCAACGGCGCGGTCTACGGCCTGCTGCTGTTCATGGTGTCGGCCGGGCTGACGCTGGTCTTCGGGATGATGGGCGTGCTCAACTTCGCGCATGCCTCCTTCTACATGCTCGGGGCGTACTTCGCGTACTCGCTGCAAGGCGTGATCGGCTTCGGGCCGGCCGTCGTGCTGGCCGCGGTGCTCTCGGGTGGCGTGGGCGTGATCGTCGAACGCTTCTTCCTGCGGCGCGTGCACCAGTACGGCCACGCGCACGAGCTGCTGCTCACCTTCGGGCTGTCCTTCATCATCGCCGAGACGATCAAGCTCGTCTTCGGCAACTACCCGGTCGACTACCGCATTCCCGCGGCTCTCGACTTCGCGGCGTTCACCCTCGGCCGCCAGCAATACCCCGTGTACCGCGTGCTGATGGCGGGCGTGGCGATCGCGATGTTCGCGGCGCTCTTCCTGCTGCTGCGGTACACACGCATCGGCATCGTCGTGCGGGCGGCGATCTACAAGCCGCGCATGGCCGAGGCGCTGGGACACAACGTGAAGCTGGTGTTCATGGGCGTCTTTGGCGTCGGCGCCGCGCTGGCCGGACTGGCCGGTGCGGTCGCGGGCGCCTTCTACACCACCAACCCGAACATGGCGCTGGAAGTCGGCGTGATGGTGTTCGTGGTGGTCGTCGTGGGCGGCCTCGGCTCGCTGGGCGGTGCGATGGTGGCGTCGTTGCTGATCGGCATCATCACTTCACTGGCGGTGGGCGTGGATCACAGCCTCGTGGACGTGTTTGCCCTGGTCGGTGCGGGCCCCTGGGCGCAGTCCACGGGCGGCTTATTGACGCTGAAACTCTCGAGCCTCGCCGCCACGCTGCCGTTCGCGTTGATGCTGTTGATCCTGCTCGTTCGGCCGGGCGGCCTGATGGGCGAGAAGGCCTGACGCGATGCGCACGCCCCTCCTCGCCTGCGCCGCGGGCCTCGCATTGCTGGCGGCGCTGCCCGCCGTGCTGCCTGCAGGCCTCCTCATCGCCTCGATCCAGATGCTCATCGCGGCCTTGTTCGCCAGCGCGTACAGCCTGCTCAGCGGCCGGGCAGGAATGCTGTCGTTCGGGCACGCGGCGTACTTCGGCGTGGGCGCCTTTGGAACCGTCCATGCGATGAACGCGTTCGGCGGCACGGGCCTGCTGCCCACGCCGTTGCTGCCGCTCGTCGGCGCCTTCGTCGGGCTCGCGGTGGGCATCGTGGCCGGCTGGTTCGCCACGAAGCGCGGCGGGACCGCCTTCGCGATGATCACGCTCGCGATCGCCGAGCTGCTGCATTCGCTGGCGCCGCAGTTGAAGGGGCTGTTCGGCGGCGAGTCCGGCATCTCGGCCATGCGCGCTCCGGCGTGGGGCCTCACCTTCGGCTCGACGATGCAGGTGTACTACTTGGTCTTGGCGTGGGTGGCCGTCTCTCTCGCACTGCTGTACTGGCACACGCTCACGCCCGCGGGCCGGCTCACGCTGGCTTTGCGCGAGAACTCGCATCGCCTGCGCTTCCTGGGCTACAACGTGCACGGCCTGGGCGTCTCGGCCTTCGCGATCTCGGCGATGTTCTCGGGCGTCGCGGGGAGCCTCCAGGCCCTGAACAACGAGGCCGCGAACTATGCCGTGTTCGACGCCGGCGTTTCGGCGGCCGTGGTCCTGAACAGCTACATCGGCGGCGTGGGCAGCTTCCTCGGGCCCGTGGTCGGTGCCGCGCTGATGACCCTCTTCGGATACGCCATGTCCGACGTCACGCAGTCGTGGATGCTCTACCAGGGCGTGTTGTTCGTACTGGTGATGATGTTCCTGCCCACGGGCCTGTCGGGGTTGTACGGCATGGGCGTGCGGCTGGTGAAAAGGCTGCGCTCATGAGTGCCGCCCTCACCCTCCGCGGCCTGCGCAAGTCCTTCGGCGCCACCGAGATCATTCGCGGCGTGGATCTCGAGCTGCGCGCGGGCGAGCGCCGGGCGCTGATCGGTCCCAACGGCGCGGGCAAGTCCACGCTGTTCCATTTGATCTCCGGCAACCTGCGGCCCACGTCGGGCGAGATCGAGCTCGACGGGCAGCGCATCGAGGGCTGGTCGCCGGAGCGGGTCAATCGCCTGGGGCTGGCGCGGTCCTTCCAGATCACCAACATCTTTCCCAAGCTGAGCGTGTTCGAGAACGTGCGCATCGCGGTGATGCAGCGCTACAGCCTGCAGTACGTCTTCTGGCGCCGCATCGAGCGAGTGAGCAACCTGCGCGAGAAGGTGGATCAACTGCTGGAGCGCGTGCGCCTGCAGCACCAGGCCCACACGCTGGCCGGCGAGATGACCTACTCCGGGCAACGCTCGCTCGAGCTGGCGATGACGCTGGCCTCCGATCCCAAGGTGATCCTGCTGGACGAGCCCATGGCCGGCATGTCGAGCGAGGAGACGCAGTACACCGCGGAGCTGATCCGCGAGGTTACGGCGGGGCGAACGCTCTTGCTGGTGGAGCACGACATGGACGTCGTGTTCTCACTCGGCGAACGAATCAGCGTGCTGGTCTATGGCGAGATCATCGCCACCGGCACTCCCGATGAGATACGACAGCACCAGGGCGTTCGGCAAGCCTATCTCGGCGAGGAGCACGCAGCATGACGGCGCCCTTGTTGCACGTGGAGGGATTGCACGCGCACTACGGCAAGAGCCACGTGCTGCGCGGCGTGACGCTCTCGGCGGAGCGCGGGGAGGTCGTGAGCCTGCTGGGGCGCAACGGCTCGGGCCGCTCGACGACGCTGAAGGCCATCATGGGACTGGTGCCGCCGAGTGCCGGCCGCGTCGAACTCGGTGGCCGCGCGCTGGCAGGCGCGCCGCCGCACACCATCTGCCGCGCGGGGCTCGCCTACGTGCCGGAAGAGCGCGAGGTCTTCGCGAACCTCACGGTGGACGAGAACCTGCGCATGGGCGAGCAAGCGCCCGTGGCCGGTGCCGTCCGCTGGAGCGTGGCGCAGATGTTCGACTACTTCCCGCGCCTGAGGGAACGGCGCAGCGCCAAGGCGGGCAGCTTGTCCGGCGGCGAGCAGCAGATGCTCACGATCTGCCGCTCGCTGCTCGGCAACCCGCTCGCCATCCTGATCGACGAGCCCACCGAGGGACTGGCGCCGATGATCGTCTCGCAGGTGGCCGAGTTCATCCTCGACATGCAGCGCCAGGGCGTGGCGGTCGTGCTGGTGGAACAGAAGCTCGCCATCGCGCTGAAGGTCTCCACCCGCGTGTGCGTGATGGGCCATGGCCAGATCGTGTTCGAGGGCCGCTCCGAAGAACTGCAAGTCAACCAAGGAATGATCGCGCAATGGTTAGCCGTCTGAACACCAAGTTGCTGCAGGACAGGGTTGCCATCGTGACCGGTGCGGGCGGTGGCCTTGGAAAGGCGCACGTCCTCGAGCTCATCCGCCATGGGGCGCGCGTGATCGTCAACGACATCGCCGGCCGCGACGATGGCGCCGCGGCGCAAGCCGTTGCCCACGAGGTCGCGATCCGCGGTGGCGAGGCCGCGGTGCATCTCGGCGACGTGACCTCCCCCGCCGACATGGAAGCGATGGCCGCGCTCGCCATCGCCCGCTGGGGCCGCATCGACATCCTGGTGAACAACGCCGGCATCCTGCGCGACAAGACCTTCGCGAAGATGCCGCTCGAGGACTTCCGGCGCGTGCTCGACGTCCACGTGATGGGCGCCGTGAACGCGACCAAGGCGGTGTGGGCGCACATGGTGGCCCAGAACTACGGCCGCATCGTGATGACCACCTCGTCCTCGGGCCTCTACGGGAACTTCGGCCAGTCGAACTACGGCGCGGCCAAGATGGCGCTGGTAGGCCTCATGCAGACGCTGGCGCTGGAAGGTGCCAAGTACGGCGTGCACGTCAACTGCCTGGCGCCCACCGCGGCGACCGGCATGACCGAGAGCGTCTTGCCGCCGCACGCACTGGCCCATCTGGGTGCGGAACGCGTGAGCCCGGCCCTCATCGCGCTCGTGGGCGACAAAGCGCCGTCGCGAATGATCCTGCTGGCCGGAGCCGGCAGCTTCGAGTGCGCCCACATCACGATGACGCGGGGTGTCTACCTGGGCGATGCGGCCGACACCGCCGAGCAGCTCTGCGCCCGGCTGGGTGACGTGGCGGCGCGCGCGGGCGAAACCGTTCCGGAGTCGGGATGGGAGCAGTACCAGATGGAAATCCTCAAGGCCACCGCCGCGTAGCCGGCACACGGAGATCTCGATGGATCCGCTGTCGCTCCGAGAGCTTTGCCTGGTGGCCTGCGTGGTTGCGCTGCTGGCCTTGTGTGCGTGGTTGGCATGGCGCCCGCGCGCCTCGAAGGACATCGCGCACATCGTGCGGATCACCGACCGCATGGCCAGCGGCGAGCTGCTGGGAGACGTTCGGGCAGCGACCACCGGCAGCCACGACGCGCGGCGGCTGCACGAGTCGGTCCTGAAGATCAGCAGCACGCTCACGGACATCGTGAGGCAGGTGCGTTCCAGCGCCGAGGCGGTCGCGGCCGGCTCCGGCATGCTCGCCGAAGGCAACGCGCAGCTCACGGACCGCACGCAGGCACAGGCTGCTTCGCTGGAGGAAACCGCGAGCGGCATGGAGGCGTTGGCCGCGAGCGCACGCCGCAACGCCGAGAATTGCGAACGAGCGAACACGTTGGCCGGCCAGTCGCGCGACGTGGCGGCGCAAGCCTCGGAGCGCATGCAGGAGGTCGCGGCCACGATGGGGAAGATCGACGACAGCGCGCGCCGTGTGGGCGAGATCCTGGACACGGTGAAGCGCATCGCCTTCCAGACCAACATCCTGGCGCTGAACGCCGCGGTCGAGGCTGCACGCGCGGGCGAGCAGGGCCGCGGTTTCGCGGTCGTGGCCTCGGAGGTGCGCGAGCTGGCACATCGAAGCGCCGAGGCCGTGAAGGAAATCCATGCGTTGATCGGGGAATCGATCGCGAATGTCGAGGCGGGCCGGCAACTCGTGGACCAGGCCGGGGAAACGATGACGAGGGTGGTGACGAGCGTCGCTGAGGTCACCGAAGTCCTGGGCGCGATCGCGCTGGCCTCGCGCGAGCAGAGCTCCGGCGTGCAGGAGATCAACCATGCCATCGCGCAGGCCGACACCGTGACGCAGCAGAACGCGGCCCTGGTCGAGGAGGCGGCGGCCACCGCGGAGTCGTTCCGGCACGAGGCTCGCCAGTTGGTCGAAGCCGTGGGCCGCTTCAAGACCGACCGCAGCGACGACCGTGGGCGCGTCATCGCGTTGGTCAAAGAGGCCGTGGAGCATGTGCGCCACCATGGCGTGAAGCAGGCCTGTGCGGATCTCAACGATCCTCGCGGCCTCTTCGTACGCGGCGAGGATTACGTCTTCGCCCTCTCCGCCAACGGCACGCAGCTCGCCTTCGCGCCGGATCCCAGCATCGTGGGCAAGAACAACATCGACGAGAAGGACCCCGGCGGCAAGGCGGTGGGACGCGAGATCCTGAAGGTCGCGAACGGTGCCGGCTTCGGATGGGTGGACTACCTCTTTCGGAATCCCGCGACCGGACGGATCGCGCCGAAGTCGGTGTACGTGGAGGCGGTGGAGGGGATCATCCTCGGCTGCGGCATCTACATGCAGAAGGACACCGAGACCGCCCAGCCGGAAATCCTGCGGCGCGCACGCCCCCGCCTCATCGCCCGGCCGCGCCTTTCATGAAGATCGAGAACGCCGTTGCCTTCGTCACCGGTGCCAACCGCGGCATCGGACTGGTCTTCACGCAAGAGCTGCTCGCCCGCGGTGTGCGCAAGGTCTACGCCGCCGCGCGTGAGCCCGCCACGATCGCTGCCCAACGCGGCGTGGAGGCTGTCCGCCTCGATGTCACCCGGCCCGATGAGGCGGCTGCGGCGGTAGCTCGCGCAGGCGACGTCACGCTTCTCGTCAACAACGCCGGCGTGGCCCACCAGGGTGGCTTCCTCACGCCCGGCAGCGAGGCACTCGCCCATCGCATGCTCGAGGTCAATTTCTTCGGGATGCTGCGCATGAGCCGGGCTTTCGCGCCCGTGCTCGCGGCCAACGGCGGGGGCGCGCTGTTGAACGTGCTCTCCATCGCCTCGTGGGTCAACGGCGGACAGCTCGCGGCCTACGCAGCCAGCAAGTCGGCCGCCTGGTCGCTCACCAATGCGTTGCGACACGAGCTGCGTCCGGAAGGGACGCAGGTCCTGGCGCTGCACATGGCGTACGTCGATACCGACATGGTGCGTGGCATCGACGAGCCCAAGACAAGCGCGCTGGAGATCGTGCAATACGCGCTCGACGGACTGGAAGCCGGCCTGGACGAAGTGCTCGCCGACGAGCGCACGCGCCTCGTGAAGCAGGGGCTCACGGCCCCGAGGCCGAGCTACCTGCCGCCGCGCGCTGGCTGAGAAGTACGCGCTGGAGCTGGGTGAGGGACGAGGTACCTCAAACCAGCAAAATGCATTCGCCCGATCCACTGGATTCATCAAGTGATCCAGTGGACCAAGAGACTGATCCCGGGGATCACTTGGGGAATCCCCTGGACCAGGTGAATGCCGTTTCTGTTTTCGGCCAGCCTCTCATCCGCCCGTGCGGAGCGCCCCATCCAGCCACTTCGACAGCCATTCGGCGATCTCGAGGCTGTTGGTGTCCTGCATGAGCATGTGCGAGTTGCCGGGAATGCCGATCTCCGGGAGCACGACGAGCTGCGCCTTGCCTCCGCGCGCGTTGGCCGCGGCGACGAACTCACGGCACAGCTTCAGGCGCGGCGCCCAGCGCGGTGAGAGCTCCATGTAGTCGCCGTACAGCACGAGAATCGGCATCTTCGTATAGGGCGTGAGGTCGCTGGTGACCGCCGGGCAGGCGCTGGGCTCGATGGAGACGATGGCGGCGATGCCGGTCGTATCGAGCGCGGCGGCCTGGAACGGATAGATGCCCGATTGCGAATGGCTCATGAGGACCGCGCCGTTGAGCTTGCGCGCGAGCTCACCCAGCGAGGGCACCGTGGGGTTGGGCATCGGCAGCGCATTGAACCAGTCCGGCACCATCTGCTTCCAGAACTCGGCCTGTGCATCGAGCGGGAACTTCATGCCGGGGAATGTCTTCCCGTGCTCCGGCCCGAAACGAAAGATGGCCCACGCCGGCTCCTGGCCCGCGGCGAAAAGGGTCGGCAGCGTGTCGGGTGCGGCGGCGCCGGCCTTCACCTGGTTGATCGCGGCCGGGTTCCAGGCGGAGCGCCCACGCCACGCTTGATCGACCACGTAGGTTCCGTAGCCCTTGCGCAGGAAGAACTCGTCCCAGCCCATGCGGCCGTCGGGCGTGGTCTCCCAGGTCTTACCCGTGAGGCAGCAGCCGTGGACCATCACGATCGGGAAGCGCTTGGCCGAAGGCGGCACCTGGTAGCGGACGTACATCTGGTCGACGACGATGGTGCCGGCCGCGGTGACCGTGGGCACCATCGACATCTTGTCGGAGCGCACTTCGCGCCCGCCGACGAAGAAGCTGCCCTGCTTCGCGATCACGAGATCGCCCTGCATCGTGGGCTGGGAAGCGCAACCGCCGACCAGCAGCGTTACGCCGGCGACAACAAGTGCGGCAAGGGTTCTGGCGGTCATGAGGGCTCCTCCCATGTTTTCTTAGTCTTCGGAGTATGCCAGCGGGGATGCGGCAGATTGGCACCATCCGATTGAAGAATGGCACCGCCTGCCAGTGTGGTGTCGCACCCGCGTCGATAGTGTGGGGCTCATTCAACAAGGAGCGCCACATGACCAAGACTGTCCTCATCACCGGTTCTTCCACCGGTCTGGGCCGCGCCACGGCGAAGCTCTTTCTCGCGAAGGGCTGGAATGTCGTCGCGACGATGCGTTCACCCGAAAAGGAGTCAGAGCTTTCGAAAATGGATCGTGCCCTGGTGACACGCCTCGACGTCCAGGACAACGACTCGGTCCGTTCCGCGGTCGAAGCCGGAATCGCGAAGTTCGGGCACATCGATGCGCTCGTGAACAACGCGGGCTACGGCGCCTACGGTCCCCTCGAGGCCACGCCGCTGGAGAAGATCCGCCGCCAGTTCGACGTGAACGTGCTGGGCCTCCTCGCCACGACCCAGGCGCTGCTGCCTCACTTCCGCGCGAACCGCTCCGGGACCATCGTCAATGTCTCGTCGATGGGCGGCCGCATGGCGTTCCCGCTCGGCACGCTGTACCACGGCACGAAGTTCGCGGTGGAGGGGATGTCCGAGTCCTTGCAATACGAACTGAGCCCGTTGGGGATCCGCGTGAAGGTCGTCGAGCCGGGCGGAATCAAGACCGACTTCGGCGGCCGCTCGTTCGACTTCAACAACGATCCGGCACTCACCGAGTACCAACCTCTCGTGCAGTCGCTGATGCAGACGCTGGGCCCGATGATGGCCGCGGGCTCGCAACCCGAGGAGATCGCCGCAGTCATCTACGCCGCGACGACGGACGGTACCGACCAGCTCCGCTATGAAGCGGGGGGCGCGGTGCAGATGCTCGCGAGCCGCCGCGCCGCCGACGACGCCAGCTTCTTCCGTGGTATGAAAGAGCAATTCGCAATCGGCGCCTGAGCATGGAAACGCCCGGCTACGCACTCGACACCACGTGGCGCACGCTCCTCAAGGACCTTGGCGCCGTTCCGGCCAACGTCCTGCGGCGTGCCGGACTCGCGGACGATCTCTTCCAGCAGCCGTCCGTGCGGCTCGCATCCCGGGACTACTTCCGCCTTTGGGACAGCGTCGAGGCGGAGGTGGGCGATCCCCTCCTCCCGCTGCGGCTGTGCGAGGCCGTGCGCAGCGAGTCCTTCTCGCCGCCGCTCTTCGCGGCGCTGTGCAGCCCGAACCTCCTCGTGGCCGCGCAGAGAATCGCGAGCTATAAGGCGCTCATCGGGCCCATGCGGCTGGACGTCACGCAGGCGAACAACCTCGTGACGATCGAGTTCACATGGCTGGACAGCTCGCTCGCCCCACCGGTTTCCTTCGTCGTGATGGAGCTGCTGTTCTGCGTGACACTCGCGCGCATGGGCACTCGCGAGGAGGTTCGGCCGGTCGAGGTCATGACCACGGTGCTGCCTACCCCGCTGGCGCCCTACGAATCTTTTCTCGGTGTGCGTTTGGAGCGGGGCACGAAGCACCTGGTCCGGTTCACGGCCGCCGATGCAACACGTCCGTTCCTGACGTCCAACGAGCCGCTGTGGTCTGCCTTTGAGCCTGAGCTGCGGCGGCGCCTCGCGGACCTTGATGCATCCGCGACCACTGTGCGGCGTGTGCGTGCGGCGCTGCTGGAAGGACTCCCCAGCGGGCTCACGGGAATCGAGGACATCGCCAAGAAGCTCGCCGTGAGCAAGCGAACGCTGCAGCGGCGCATCGAGGCTGAAGGGACGAGCTACCAGGACATCCTGGCCGAGACGCGGAAGGACCTCGCCCTGCACTACCTCGAGAAGACGAAGCTGCCGGTGGCGGAGATCTCGTTCCTACTGGGCTTCAACGAGGCGAACTCGTTCTACAGGGCGTTCAAGACGTGGACGGGTACCACGCCCGACAGCCTGCGGAGAGGCACCCCGGAACGTCTTAGCACTTAGTAGAGTGGTATCTGCGAAAGGGGTCCTGGGTCCGGCCGAGATTTTTCACTCGAAATACCTCCCGCAGGAAACGCGTCCTTGACCTTCTGTTCGACCTTTTCAACGAGCCGGACGGCGTCGGCCCGAATCAAATCTGGTGACGCCAGAGTCGTAAGGCGGAAAGCCACCAAGGCATCCTTCGCGTCGGTGGGTTTGTTTGCCTTTATTGCAGCTTGGATCGCCGCATACCGCTCTTTCAACTCAGGAATCTCGCCAAAGTCATTTTTCTGAAGCGTCCGGCGAATCGAAAACACACAGTACGCAGCCTCCAAGGGTTTTCCGTTGACCAACAACTTTCGATCAGACGGATCGAGTTGAAGCGCTACCCCGTCGTAGGTGCCTTTCGGAGCGTCAATGATCGCCATCATGACGCTCTTGTTCAGGCCGAGATCGGTGTCAATTCCCACCTCCAACTGCGTGTCGTCTCGCTGTCCCGCAAGCATTTCCATGCCTTGTGTGATTAGAGGCAGAAATGGTTTCACCGCCCCAACAAAGCTGACTCCGGCAATCGTGGAAACACTGGCGACGTAGTCAAGCACGGGCGTGAGCAAGTTGCCCGTCTTGATCGAAAAAAGTCCGATCTCGAGCCTAAGTGGACCACCTCGCCACGCCACTGGCCCCATCATCTGCTTGGAAACGGTGATCACACTTCCCGCTGCCTTAGGATCAATGCCGCTCAGCTTTGCCGGTTTCGATACCGCAGCAAAGCTCGCAGCGCTATCAGCTTCACGTGGCAGTGACACGAACGAGTACACCGCCCCGTTGAAAGTGGTCGCAAATTTTCGGGCCTTTTCGATTCGCAGGGATTCGACGTACAACTCGATGTAACACATGTCAGGTTCAATTGGGTCTCCGAGACCGGGGAGGTCCGAGCCGGTCACGTTGGCCAGGTAGGTCAAGTCAGTCGGCGGTGCACCCTTCACGCTTCGGAACCAATCAGAAAACCATCCCATGTACGCTCTCCTCGTCTATGCGGGGGTTAGGTCTAGTGCCGCCAGTGCGTTGTCTGCCCAAATCCAATCAGTGAACTCAGGAAACTCCCCAAGCCCAGTTCGTTCGAATCCGAACGCAACGACTCGATCATCGGAGTCAACGAGCGCGGCTCCTGAATCTCCAAAATTTGTGTCCGCGGGCGTCTGCACCTTTAGCTGCACCGATGTCCGCCGCCGGAGAAGTCCGGCATCGTGCGACCTCACTCGCGTCTTGATCAGTCCGCCGCTTCCGGCTCCATCGAACCGCACCGGCTCAGCTTCGGAAGGCGCTCGCCCGCTCCGTATGCCGCCCTTGCCGAGCCGAGTCGACGGCGCGATCCTCCCCTCAAGAGGAATGAAAACGATGTCTTGAACGACATCGTCCGCTCCAACGACTCTGGGAACACCGCCTACCTTCACTGATGTTCCGCGAGGTCCTGTGCCGTGATAACAGGCCGTACCTCCAAGTGTTCCTTGTTGGTCCTTGCAGTAGATTCCTAGCGAAGACAACGAATCCGCGCGACGCACGTCAACGAAGGGAGAAGGGGCACAGATCCTATCCATGCGGGGGTTTCGAGTTATCACAACCTCGGGTTGCACAATTGCAAATAGTTCGATGACCGCCTCTGCGGGGTACTTCTCGAATTCTTGAAGCCTTGGCTCGACCTTGATGATCTGCGAACGAAGTTCATCAAAGGCCACAACAAGTCCCGCAGGTTCGAGGGGGATCTCGTCTGTTATTCGTCGGGTGTCGGCCACACTTTCAACTCTCGAATCGAGAATCGTCAGCACCGGGGGATCTTCTGGCCGACGGCGAACAGTCACAAATCGAACGCCGGGATTGGGTGCGGCGCGAAAGCGAAGACTCAGGTACTCATAAAGCACTTCGATAGCGAGGAACGACAGAATGTCCAGCGTGGTCGATTCGTTACCAATCGCCGAAGCAGCGCGCTTTCCAATGTCGGTTCCGAATAGACGGGCATAAGCATTCGGTTCTCTGTCGATCTTGGAATTTCGGTCGCCGTCCAGCCACACTGGCCTTGATCGCAGCCTAACAAACTCGTCCCCGGGATCCTTACCCGCGAGGGCACTCTCCACCACCGCAGCAATATCCCTTACGCGAGCCGGCGCCAACGCAGCCATTTAGGAGACCTCCCTTGCTAGATTGCTTTTTTTCTGTGACGAAAGCGTACTCCTACTCCGAATTGCGTCTAGCCGCCTGCAGAGGTGAATAAGTCACAACGAGACTCTGCATTCTTCTGCATCACCTTGGCGCGCTTGCGGAGAGCACCAATCCGAGGCGATGAGGCATCGCTCGCTGGGCAAGTTCCGTCCGCTGGCCACGAGCACGCCGGTTATCGTTGAATCTGGTATTCCCTCTCGAGCAATTCCCACAGCGCCGCCGGAACATCGTCCTCGGGCTTCGTGCCGGGTTGGACGGGTCCGAAAACCCGGCTCGCAATCGTCTGCCCCAGCTTCCGATAGCTCTCCCACTGCGCTTCGTCGAAGAACTGGTCGGCCGTAGGCTCCTGCGGAAACAGCTCGTGCGTCGCGTGGTACTCCTGCACGTCGACCGGAGCATCAGAGATCGGCCGCGGCTTGAGCAGAATGACAACCGTGCTCACGGCTCCGACGACACCACTGGAAGACACGGGCCGCGCCTCCAGCAGCACGGCGCATTGCCGGGGACCTGCCGGATCATCGGTGCTCTTCTTGCGGAAGTCGCGCGGATGGGCAAAGACGTGCGACAGGGGCGCCGGGAAGTCGCTTCGCGCCGTGAGCTCGATGCGATGATCGATCCGCACGAGCCGCGCCAGGTTCGCAAGATCGCCGAACTGGTACAAGGGATCGCATCCGTTGTCGCTCACGATCGCGAGGCAAACCTTGCGCTCCGGCCGCAGCAACTCGTAGAGCCCTGTGTTCTCGAAGTGCCCGCCGTCGGAGAGGTACTGCCACTTGCGCGCGAGCCCGTGGAACATGGCGAGGAGCTCGTACGCCAGGTACGTCTGTGACTTGAACAGCGCATGCCCCACCCATCCGACGCTGCGAGCCTTGTTCTCTCCCGCGCCCGACTCCCACCAGGTACCAAGCCGGACGTTCGCGAGCCCCAACGCGAGCGAAGTACCCAGGCTCGTGGACCGTCCCAGGCCCGTCGTGAACGCCGCACCCGAGGTGCCGATCCATTGGCCGATCTTGAGCGGCTGCTGGTTCTCGAACGGCCGGGCCACCTGCGCGAACGTGTAGTGCGTTCCGTCGATGGAGTAGCCGTGGGGCAGCACCGCCAGGGGTTGGCCCTTGCGGTCGCGCTGCACAAGCTGTTCCCCGGGATCCGACGTGACGTTCATCGTCGTGTTGATGATGTGTAGTGGAGCGGCAACCTCGGGCGCGTAGTACTGCTCGTGGCGGAGCTCGTCCTCGCGCTGCGGCTCGGAGGCGGACGTGAGCAAGCGCCCCTTCTCGCTCCCACCCTGGAAGCGCTGGCCGTTCGATCCCCCGAGGTACGCGCGCGTGAGGCGCGATCCGTAGAGCTGTTGCAGCGACGAGAGGTTGATGAAGCCCGGGAACAGCCCTGTCAGGTAGGCGAGGAACACCGCCGTCGCCGTGACCGTCGCGAGCACGAGCACATGGTGCGGGCTTCCCACGAATTCCCGGCCCGGGGGCCCACCGCGCCACATGAGCCATTGAACCAGGAGCTGCCAGGCCAACATGACGGCAAGCAGCATCACCACGCCGGCCGCGCCGGCAATCAGGTCGACCGGCACCTTGTCCAACCAGGTCTTCGCGCCCTTGTCCTTCTGGTCGAAGAACTTCGCGCACTTGCGAACGATCCAGACGATTCCCGAAACCAGCACGGGCAGCGTGAGCAACGAATATCCGCCGGGGCTGCCTTCGATCAGGCGATAGACCGTCTGGCCCGTGGTGTCGGCGACGGCAAGGAAGAGCAGCACCAACGACCAGCCGAGGCAGATCGAGAAAAGGCGAGTCAGGCGCAGGCGATGAAGCGCGACCGTGTTGTCCTTGCGAAAGGCGGTGAACGCATGCACGCCCACTGCGATGGCGACAATCACGCCCACCACGGCCAGGGCGATCGCCGGCCTCGGCGCATTCAACTTGTACTCGCCGTACGCCAACAGCCCGAGGACGACCGCGACCAGGACCGCACCGACCGTTGCAAGCGTGAAGACATGCGTCCTCGTGCCGAGCGATTGTCCGCGACTCGGGTGGCACAACCAGTAGCTCACACCCACGGGAACGGTGGCGAGGATGAAGTGAGCGGCCGGGATGGCGAAGAGCGAGCTCCACCAGATGAGGCGTGTCCACTCGAAAGTGGACTTCGTCGTGCCGCAGGGACAGGCAGACACCTCCTCGCAGGGGCATGCGAGCGAGCGATCCAGGGCCAGCACTTCGAAGATCGCAACATCCGGGAACTGCCACGCGGCAAGGGCCCGGACCAACGCAATGAAGGAGAACGCCGCGACAAGCAGCGTGCCGATCACGAAGTGGAGGGAGACCCAGTTCCGGAGCGCCAGGGCCGCGGCATAGAACATGTCCCCGGCACCGTCGGGAGCGAGATAGCGGCCGTTGTCACGCAGCCAGGCCAGCGGCTTTTCGACCGTACTACCCGTTTCCGCGTTGTGGCGAATGCGCCCGGGCGGGTCGTTCGTGAAGACCTCGTAAGCGTCTTCCGCAGCGGACTTGGAGGTCGAGTTCGGAAGCAGGCGGCCCGGCACGAACAGACTGCAAAGGAAGCTTCCGATGTACCCGCCACCGCTTACGGTGGAGAGATAGTCGAAGTACCAAAGGATCGGCTTGCGGTCCTT
The DNA here is from genome assembly GCF_013003965.1 of Usitatibacter rugosus. Classification (NCBI taxonomy): domain Bacteria; kingdom Pseudomonadati; phylum Pseudomonadota; class Betaproteobacteria; order Nitrosomonadales; family Usitatibacteraceae; genus Usitatibacter; species Usitatibacter rugosus. Next base: position 3,414,347 of record NZ_CP053069.1, read on the forward strand.
TGACGTCGCTGTGGCCGTGGCGGCCGGCTTCGCGGCGACGAGACCTTGCAGGACACCCAGGGCGAACGTGGCACTTCGGATCCCTCCGCCGGACAGTGCAAGGGCCCAGCGCTTTCCGGTGCCGGCCGGATGGTTCAGGCCCAGCGTGGAGCGACGGCTGTCGATCCGGCTGGATTCCTGGCGATAGGCGGCTTCAGGGGAAATCTCTTCTGCACGGGTATCGATCATCCAGCCCTCCCGGCGACGGATTGTCCGAGAAGCCTAGGCGCTTCGCACCGGCCGACCACGGTAGGACTGCGCGGGCGCGACGCAGAATATTCCGCACTTCGATTCCGCCTTGAACCGGCCGCATTCGCCTCGATCTAATCGAAATGAGTACCCACCACATCCTCTGCCCCAACTGCCAGGCCGTGAACCGCGTCCCGGATGATCGCGACGGCAAGCCCAACTGCGGTCGCTGCCACAAGCCGCTCTTCGCCGGGCCGGTGGCTCTCACACAGGCGAGCTTCGACGCCCACCTCGGCAAGGACGAGATCCCCATCGTGGTGGACTTCTGGGCCGACTGGTGCGGCCCCTGCAAGATGATGGCGCCGCACTTCGCGAAGGCCGCGGAGGAACTGGAGCCGAAGGTGCGCTTCGCCAAGGTGGACACGGAGGCGGAGCAGGCGCTCGCCGCGCGCTACGGCATCCGCAGCATCCCGACGATGATCGCCTTCAAGGGTGGCCGCGAAGTGGCGCGGCAGTCCGGCGCGCTGGGCGCCGGGGACATCGTTCGCTGGGTGAGCTCCGTCCGCTAGCGGCAGAACAGGGCAGCGAGTACGGCGAGCGCCGCAAGGGCGGCGCCCGATTATTGGGTGGCCGCTCCTTTCCCCTCCCCGGCTTCGGTGGATCGCTTGAGCGCATGAGGTAGCTCGAAACGGCGAAATGCATTCGGCTGATCCAGTGGATCGCCAAATTGATCCGCAGGATCAGCGGATCGATCGCTTGGCCGTTGATTTGCCTGGCGTTCTTGCCTTTGAAGGCCGGCATTCATGGCGGCTGAGTGTCCGTCGCGACTAAGCAGAATAAAGAAGGCGGCTTACTCGGCGATTGATGCGCCGGGAAATCGCGAGTCTCTTCTCTGGTTCTGTTCGAATCAACGCGTACTCGATCGTTGACGGGGTTGGGCCCGAGCGCTAGACGGCAGGTAGCACGCGACATGACCCGCCCGCCCCGCTCCGACCCTTGATTTCTTTGGCGTTCAAATCGATACGCTTGCAGAAAGGCTATCGTGCAGTGGCTGTCGCCAATCCAGCTGCCCTCCAGCGAGGAGAGATCACCCAGCCATTTCGAGAGGTTCTTCTTTGATTTTTCTCGCGATCCTGACCGTACTTGCGGCCCCCTGGCCCCTTAACGAGGAGCAAACAGAGCTGGCCAGCGTGTCACGGGGCCTCAGATTGGCCCTACCCATGATTCCGGAGGCTTCACCAAGATGTCCCGTAGGCTCCGCTGCGCACGCCCTGCCGACTTGCGAACCGCCTGCAGAAGGCGACTCGATTCCGGGAAAAGGGCTATTGCCGGTGATCCGTCACAGCACGGCGCCAGCCTATTAGCGATAAAACAGGGCAGCCAGGATGGCGAGCGCAGCAATGGCGATGAGCACCAGCCATTTGCCGCTGCCGCCACCGCGCGCCACTTCTCCGGGTCCGAGGCCGGCGCGAGCGTGAACCGATTGAGGAGTGGCGGTGTGGTCACCGAAGCGGCCGTCCTTCGGAATCGACCTCGCGATCTCCTCCACCATGCTCTTCGCTTCGGCGAGCCCCACGCCGCTCTTCTCGCGGATGATCTTGATCGCTTCGATCAGGCTGCCTCGCTTCAACGCCTCGAGCGCCTCCGGTGGGAGCGTGAACTGGGCGTGGGCGTCGCGGCCTTCGGGCTTGCCGAACACGGGCTCCGATGCTTGGCCGCCGCGCTCGTGTTCAGTAGTCATAGTTGGATTCCAGGCGTCATTGAGGGGACCTAGTCCATTCTGCGCCTTCGGTCCCTGCGGTGTTTCTTTCGTGCGTAGTGGACGATCGCGTAGCCCACCCCGACGAGCACCAGGAACTGGACGATGAAGTAGAAAGGTTGCTCGAAGAAGAAGATGTAGTCCTCGTCTTCGTCCACGAACTCGGTCATGCGGCCGAAGAGCACGGCCTGCGCGACCTGCCAGGCGATGATGAGCAGGAAGACGGCTGCCGCAATCCACACGCCGGCCGAGCGCACCTTCATTCAGTGTTTGCGCGCGTCGTGGGTGTGGCGCGGGGCCGTATCCATCCTCTCCCGCCGCTCTTTGCGGAATTGCTTTAGTCCACCGTAGACGACGGCGCCCCCGAATGCGGCAAACACCACGAACTGGATGGTGAAGAGGAAGGGGCTCTCGAAGAAGTAGATGTAGTCATCATCTTCGAACAGGATGTCGCCCATGCGGCCGAAGAACACGGCCTCGGCGAGCTGCCAGGCGATGAAGAGCAGAAAGAGCCCTATCGCAATCCAGCCGCCCGCCGAGTGGACCTTCATCCGGGCTCAGAGCTTGCCGAGGTAATCGCCCTTGCCGAGCTCCACGCCGTTGTGACGCAGGATCGCGTACACCATCGACACGTGGAAGAAGAGGTTGGGCAGCGCGTGCTGGAACAGGTAGGGCTGGCCCTTCATCGTCTTCGTGGCGGTGCGCGTCTTCCAGCTCACCTCGCGCTCCTCGCCTCCGTCGATCTGCTCGGGCTTCAGCGTCTCCAGCCAGGCGATGGTCTTCTTCGCGCGCTCGATCAGCTGCGGGAAGGTGGTCTCGGTGTCCTCATAGGACGGCGGCTCGACCTGGGCGAGACGGGCTGATGCGCCCTTGGAGGTATCCGACACGATCTGCACCTGTTTCGCCAGCGCGAACATGTCGGGGGCGAGGCGGCTGTTGATGAAGACGGTGGGGTCAATCTTCTTCGCTTCCGCGTGGGCCGCGCCCTTCGTCAGGATGTCGACGAGGATGTTCAGGTGGCGGGTGAAGGTGGGGATGCTGGCTTGGTACATCGAGATTGTCATGGGTCTTCTCTGGTTTGTGTCAGGACAATGATAGCCGTTGGAGAAAGGCAATCCCTCGCTTCGGGTGCAAAATACATCGCAACGCTCATCTTCGATACTTCACGCACCCTCGCGATCCTTGCGCGTTGGAATTCGCGCAATTCCATCTATCGCTAGGTCTATCGCCTCATCGACAGTTGTTGCAGAAAATAGACGCTCGTTCTCGGCGGGCGTGAGTCGATTGATTCGCGCTACGTCCTCCACTCCGATCCGGCCAAAGAGCATTGCGGCAGGGGAGTGTCTCGTGCCTGAGATGCCAGGCCCAATTTTGTGCAAAGCGTGTTGATCGGGAGAGCGCTGCCGTAAAGCCTCTATAACCTCGGATGCCGCACCCCTAAGGAAGCCCATTAGGTACAAAGGAACTTCGGATTCAAAGGCCACGGCGGCCTCCTCAATAACTCCCGGCACCGTACCTTCATAGGCTGACCTTCGACCGCCAACACAGACTCTCGCGTCGACTAGGCGAGTAAGTTCGTGCCGAAGGGCGGTGAGACTAAGAACCCGATCAACTTCGGCATCGCCGGTCGCCTCTTTGGGTCGCCCCATCTCGTGAATTTCGATTCCCCCACGGACCGCGCGACGCTCATCCTCGGATAGACGCGAGCGACTCGGCCAAGGCAGGACATTGGTCACAAGGGCAGGTCCGCCACTCACCTCAGGCGACCGATATCGCTGAACAAATCCAAAGACTGCCTCCATCACTCCGTCGTCCCGCCAGTCATGTCCAAGCACCACGCGGGCACCCTGGGAAAGAAACGCAGCAATCATCCGGAGCACAATTCTGTTGACTTCAGAACTATCAAAGCCCAGTCCTATCGCCTCTTCCGATGGGGAGATTGATAGACCAACAACCTTGCTCTCTAAGAGGCGGCTCACGGTGGGGGGCTCGCGAAGAGTGTTGTGGGTGTCGTGAGTCGAGCGTTCGGCGCCTTCTTGGCGACCAACGCCTCGGCCGCTTCAAACGGACCGCTGCGAAGCTGTGGATCTGGATAGATGATGACGGCTTCGCTCATTCCTATCTCGTGACAGACTTTGAGTATTCCTGACATGCTAGGCGGATATGAGAAAGCTCTTACAAGCAACGTCGGAGCTAGAAGCCCGGCTGCCCTCAATGAGACGACACGACGTTGAAACAGCAGATATCTGAGACTCTCGCGTAGAGCTGCATTAAGCACCCTAAGAAGATTGCCATCGGGAATTCGCACAGAAGGCATCCGCTCCAGCGGCAATTCGCCAGCAGGGTAAAACAACCCCGGTCGGGCCTCCACCAATACCGTAGGAACTCCCGACTCTTCGGCCCAAAGGGCCTCCTTTTGGCACCATGGCCTGTGCTCGTAGGCATCAGTTCTTAGAATGATCAGCAGCGACGTAGACGCCGAACGCTCCAGTTCACCTTCCCAATCGACAACTCCTGCCAAATCTGTCGCATCGTAGAAAGCCGTGAGCCACGGAATAGTCTTAATGTGGTGCTGCAATGACTGCGCCAATGGCAGCCCGTCCAACTTGGCATGACTAATGAAGAGGTGCAGAAATCCTGGCACCCCTTTCAATTCCAACGCAGTGGCAAGAAGCCTACGACACTCGTGTAAGAATCTCACGCCAACCAGTGCCGGGCGAATTGCTCGCTCCCCAAGTTGGTCGATTACGACCGCCTGATTTGACTTTAGATCGCCATAACGACCGATCAAATTGTCTCGTTCCCGTTCGTTAAAGCAAAGAAGAAGAAGTGAATGCCGCCCTTTGCTATCGCGGGCAATTTTCCAGGCATCGACTAGCATTCGACCCGCGTCGATATCCTCAACAAGATGGTGGTCCACGAACGCAACTACAAGGGAATGCTCGGCGCCATCCATGGCGGGCAGTAGATCCGCCTCGGCCAACCAAGTCCCTCGGAATCGCCGTATCTCGATACCGAGATCTTCGCCACTAGCGATATAGCCGGCAGTCCCTGCGCCGCCAACTAAGGTTCGTTCCACTGCCTCAAAAAAAGGGACCATCTCTTTGTCCCTCGGCTGAACCATCAAAAACACCTGAAGCGGTGGTCTAGACACGATAGCCCTCTCGTCACCCTTCGTTAAGAATTCGACCGTCTCATAGGACGACTAAGGTCGTACTCATTTAGCGCTCTGTCCTCACATGTGACATCGATCAGCAATCCAAGTATCGAAGGACTGTTAGCGATCTTTCCCCATGGGACCACGGATATCCTGGATCTACCCGTGAGTATGTTGTCGATGATTCGCTCGGGCAGGTATGGATGAATTCTCTCAAGATCGGCGCGCGCGGGAACGCCGTACCATGTTTCCATTTCTGGATATACGGATCTTTTCTCGGCCTCGCCATGGGCCGCCCAACAGTCTGTTGTCCCAGTGGACGGTAGATTTATTGCAAGAATCCCAGACTGCTTATTCACAGCGCCGTCGTACATGCTTGAATAGATCTCCCAGTCGATGTGCTTCCGCCGGCTTGTCTCAAGACCGACGAGCACAATGGTGACTGACGAGTCTTGCAAATACTCATCTCGAATTTTTCGGCGAATCGACTGATCATCAAGAGTCTCGTCAATATCACCAGTATCGACAGACCAATCGAGAAATATCTCGTACCGTCTGTTGAGGTCGCGAAGGGCCTCCCTATAGCCCTGGTCCCGCGCGTGGTGATAGCTCACAAAGACTCGATGACGTTCGTTCGAAGTCACACGTCCCCCGCCCTATGTGGATTTCGAGGCATGCCAAATCGCAATTTCGTGACGTAACTAGTGCAGCGCGTCTTCGACTACGCATCTACAACAGTGAAGACTGCGCCCGCCTCGAAGCGAACTTAAGGGGTCCATAAGCGTCCTCCATTTGCCTGAGGAAGAGAGACTGCCCTCCATACGACGGATGGCGAACACTGACCACCTCGCACTGAGCGACCCTCCGAAGCGTGCTCGACGCGTCAGCTCCAATGCCATAGACAATTTCCGGCCTGAGGAGACCAATCAGCGTACGCAGAAACTCCTCGCCGACACCGCGCTCTCGTGATGTGTGCCCGCGATTTGATAAGGGTTGGTCGCGGACGAAAGGGTGCAGCGGGAAGACGTTCCAAAGAAAGACCGCGTCGTCGACTTCTCGAAGGACAGACCAGACGAGAGTCGCCGTCCGTTCGCTGACAGGCGGCCCGATCGTGGACGCTTTGAACTCGACTCCCCATCGGGCGGTGTGCAGCGGCGCCGACAAATCGTCGGTGAATGCCAGCCCGGTTCTGCGTCCACCTCGATGGCCCAGATCGCGGCCGACCCACAATGCGCGCGCGCCGCGACTCGCCGCTGAAGCAACAATCGCCTCGAGTATTTGACGACGTTGGTCGGCCGCCCCGGAAACATCAAATATCGGACATTGCTCGCCATACGGATTGAAGCAATCGGCTATTCGTAGGGCGGCAAGTTCAGACACAAATCGGGTGGGTGACAAGCCTAGTTCCTTGTTGATCTAAACGAAATTGACCGAGCAGATCGATCGCCATCAATGATTCCACCTCCCTCGTCTCGCATACTCCGAAAGGCCTGATATCCATCTAAGATTGCGCGCTCCCAGAGTCTTAGTGGGCACTCCTCAACCTGATAACCCTTTGTAAATTGCTCAACCTGTTTCAGCAGGTCGTAGGGCACGCTCGTCGCGCCTTCGAAATAGTTCACTTGCTTAGCGTAGGAAAACAGAAGTGCCGAAACGCCTTCCTCAACAACAATCGCACGGCCACCATCTTCATTTTCGTCCGTATGTCTGACACTCTTTCGCTTGCGCTTTAGCAACGCGCGCAACACGGGCGACCAATGCAAGATTGCGGCATATGCCATATGGAAAACATCGTGGAATCGATAGTTGTCACCTGGAGCAATGTTGTCGGTGAGCGGATCGCCAATGAATACCCCGTTCATCTGAAGATGGCATCTTCCAGACTTTCGCTGGATGAACCGTATCGCGAATTTGTCAGGAATGCGCTCTTCTTCATCGAAGCCGGAATCAAAGGTAGGAAGCAAAGCGGGATCTGGATCAACAAAGCGACCTTCCGTCTTGCCCAAGTTCCTTCGAAGGATCGCGGCAAATGAAAGTCCAGTCGCGCGTACAGCATCCAAATAGACGCCAGCGAATGGCGACATCTCGTCTTTGAGTAGATTCGGCTCGTTGAGCGCCAAGAAGCGTGCCGCACGCGAGCCGAGACTTGTTAAAGCCGAATCGACCTCATTCGAGGGAAGTGCACATGCCATCGCCTGAGCCCCGACGATAGACGGTTCGGCATACTCAAGCTTCTCAAAGATTTCGACAATGGACATGTCCAGGCGCCGAGCCAAGGCGGCGAAGTACCAGAAGAGATCTCCGAATTCTTCCTCAGCCGCGGCAAAGTACGTCACGTACGCCACTCCCTCGCGATGGAGTTTCTTTGCGGGCGCCATCGCAGACCCTGCTTCGCCAAAAATCCCCATGATCACAGGCAAGAAGGCCACGGGCATCTGGTCAGTCCTGCGAATTCTTTGGTCGTACTCCACCAACGCTTCACGCCACGATTGACCTGTCATTTGTGCCGCCACTCCAACGGAGTTCCGCAATATCCCGTCTGATCGCAAGATCGAATCCAATCGACCAACGCAGCTTGGTGTTGATCGGAAATTCGATGGCGTTGCCCCCTCACTATTAGGAGGTCTTCGCCCTGGAACTTGAGGAGATGGCCGGGAATCGTGGGACCGGCCCTGCCCCAGTAGACATAGTCGTCAGAGAGAAGTACCCGACTAACTCGGGTATCAGTGGTTATGTTGAGTGGATTCGGACTGCCGTCTTCTTTGCTGTGATGTGAATCAAGCTGACTCCATTCACCGCCGACTTTTCTATATATGTTGTCGCCGTAACCATGTTTCTTTCCAGAACGAAAATGGGGTTTCTTGAACTGGAATCTGGGATCGCTCCAATACTCATCGAAGGTAATTGTCTCTGTCACGCGCATCGCGTACACGATCGAGTGTTGTCGGCCGTGCTTCTTGCTGCCTGTACCAATCACCCATTCGTCGAGTTGAGCCAGACGACGTATTTCAGGCTTGCAAGTCGCCAGCGAACACGTGCCTCCAAAGGGGTTCGGTGCGAAACCGAAGTCTCGGGCGACCACGTAGACAAACATGGCTTAGCTACAGCGGTAGCGCTTGATGTTGATCGGCGTTGTTGGCGAGCCATCGGGCTCCTGGTAGCCAACTTGCGTACCGGTGATTGCATCCACAATTGATGTCCCGTGCCACCCCACGATTGCGTCAGCATGGTCGGCAAGCGCCTTCGGAACGTCACAGCCCTTTTCACCATGGGCCCATACGCCAACTATGTTCTTGTCGTGCTTTTCGGCATATTCAATTTCCCATGCAACGTACTTGCTGTCTTTTGTGCCCGGCGAGATGTAGACGACCAGCGTGTCGCATGCGGAAATCTGCGGGGCCAAGATTTCGTTTTTTATGTAGGTTTCCGATTTAGCATTGTTTGGACTGCTCGAATTGATCGAGTAGTCGCGAATCGTCAACCCGTTTTCGTCGAGCAAGGCCTTGAGCTCTTTTAGCCCTGAATCGTCTTCGTGAATGTGGCTTACAAAGACGTTCTTTACTTGTTTTTTCGTCATACGAATCTCCTCTGTGCGCTTCGGCAGATTGGGAGGGACCGTAGACGGGCGCCCCACCTTCATAGGTAGGGTTTGAAAACAAAAAAGGGCGGCTCAAGGCCGCCCTTTCAACGGAGTTAAGGTCGCTAATCCCAGCTCAATGCGCCGCCGGTTTGATACTCAATAACTCGAGTCTCAAAGAAGTTCTTTTCCTTCTTAAGATCAATGAGTTCCGACATCCAGGGGAACGGGTTGGTAGCGCCTTGGTACAGTTGATCTAGGCCGATCTGCTGGCACCGGCGATTCGCAACGAACCGCAGGTACTCCTTGAACATCGGAGCGTTCAGGCCCAGCACGCCGCGAGGCATGGTGTCCTCGGCGTAAGCGTATTCAAGTTCAACCGCCTTCTGCATCAAGTCAGTCAGCTCTCTCCGGAACTCCGGCGTCCAGAGGTGCGGGTTCTCGAGTTTGATGGTGTTGACCAGGTCGATGCCGAAGTTGCAGTGCATCGACTCGTCGCGAAGGATGTACTGGTACTGCTCGGAGGCGCCGGTCATCTTGTTCTGGCGGCCGAGCGAGAGGATCTGCACGAAGCCCACGTAGAAGAACAGGCCTTCCATGATGCAGCTGAAGACGATCAGGCTCTTCAGCAGGGCCTGGTCGGTTTCGGGCGTGCCGGTCTTGAAGTTCGGGTCGGTGAGCGTGTTGATGAACGGGATGAGGAAGTCGTCCTTGTCCCGGATGCACTTCACTTCCTTGTACGCGGCGAAGATCTCGCTCTCGTCCAGGCCGAGCGACTCCGCGATGTACTGGTAGGCGTGCGTGTGGATCGCCTCCTCGAAGGCCTGGCGCAGCAAGTACTGGCGGCACTCCGGCGCGGTGATGTGGCGGTAGGTGCCCAGCACGATGTTGTTGGCGGCGAGCGAATCGGCCGTGACGAAGAAGCCGAGGTTGCGCTTCACGATGAGCCGCTCGTCCTCGGTCAACCCGTTGGGGTTCTTCCAGAGGGCGATGTCGCGGTTCATGTTGATCTCTTGCGGCATCCAGTGGTTCGCGCAGCCGGCGAGGTACTTCTCCCACGCCCACTTGTACTTGAACGGCACGAGCTGGTTCACGTCCGTGCGGGCGTTGATGATCCGCTTGTCCTCGGCACGCACGCGGGTGTGAGCCGCGGGGGCGAGGCTCTCGTCTTCCACCACCGGGGCCTGGGGGGCGCGGGCGGACGGCGTGACTTGCTGGAGCCCGAGGGAGGGACGGGCAACGGGGGTTTCGTCTTCGAAGCTCAACATGTGTTCGATTCCTCTGTTACGTGTTCAGGCAGCTTTGACCGATGTATCGATGACCGTGGCGCTCACCAAGCCAACGGGGATCTGGTCGCTCTTCGCCGCGTTCGCCTTCCAGTGCAGGGCCTGGAGGTTGTCCGGGTTCGTGTCGCCGCCGAGCTGGCGGGGCTTGATGAAATCCAGCTCCCAGCCGAAGGGCGACGTTCTCTTGCCGTAGTCCTGGTACCTCACCAAATTACCGAGGCAGTCCTTGCGAAACTCCCACGAGTTGAGCTGGCCGGAGACCGGGCTCGTTCGTGCCCAAGCCGCCCGCTTGAGGTCTTCCAGGAGATTCATGTGTTCGTGCAAGGACATGGTTGCCTCCGTTGTCTTTCGTCTTGTCTCGGGCATTCCCTGTGCTACAGAACCGGGTCGTTCACCTTGATTGCATCCACATCGAGTCCCCGCGCGCCGGTGGCCGGCTTGAAGCGCTCCTCGAGGTACTTCTCTACTCCGTCGCAAAGTCCGTCCGGAATGCGTGCCCACGTCGCGAAGAGCGGGCTGAAGAGGCTCAGGCTCCGGACCTGCGGGTCGCGGCGGATGCCATCCAGCTTCACGGCGATCTCGCCCTGCCCCACGCGCAGGCACCGCCCCGGAGCGCTCCACACGATGTACACGCCCGTCAGCTCCTGGCGGAAGTACTCGTGGTCGAAGTCCAGCTCGTCCAGGTTGAACCACGTGCTATCGCGCGCCTGCACCCACTCCACCGCGATCTCCAGCGGCAACTCCGGAAGAAGGCCGAAGGGCGGCGGCTTCGCCGGCTCGCGCGCCTTCTCCTCGACGGCGAGCTTCAACATCAGGCCGAGGCGGTTCGACGTGGTCGGGTGCTTGCTCATGCTCAATCCGCGATCCGGTGGCCGACCGAGAATTTCCGGTTCAGCTCCGGCTCGTACTGGCCCACGAGGCGGTTGGCGAGGATGGCGCGCTCCCTCTCCCGCACGTACGGGAGGTAGAGCACGCACACGTTCAGCATGCCGAGGGCTTCGCCGGATTCCGTCCACCGCACGACCGCCGGGTGGTTCACATCCAGCTTGGCGGCGGCGTTGCCCGTCTGGCCGATGTAGACCGCGCGGTACGGCTGCGGGTTGCCGCGAACATCGAAGACCGAGAGCACATACAGAGCCGGCAACGGCGCCCCGCCGTAGATCATGACGGGCGTCGGGTCCGAGAACTGAAGGCCCCCGAAGAAAATCACTGGCAGGCCTCGCATTCGGGATTGTCGATGCTGCAGAACTTGGCCTCCGGTTCGTCCGCCGCTGCGGCGCCCATCGTGCCCATCGCACCCATCGCGCCACCGACCGACACCGAGTTCAGCTCGCCGCCTTTACCCGTGGACTTCTCCGCCGACGAAGCCGACAGCGTGCGCAGGTAGTACGTGGTCTTGAGACCGCGCAGCCACGCCAGCTTGTACGTCTCGTCCAGCTTCTTGCCGTTGGCGCCGGCCATGTAGATGTTGAGCGACTGCGCCTGGTCGATCCACTTCTGACGGCGCGCCGCCGCTTCCACCAGCCACTTGGTATCCACCTCGAAGGCCGTGGCGTAGAGGTTGCGGATCTCCTGCGGGACGCGGTCGATCTTGCCGATGGACCCGTCGAAGTGCTTGAGGTCCGAGACCATCACGTTGTCCCAGAGATTCGCCGCCTTGAGGTCGCGAACCAGATGCTCGTTCACCACCGTGAATTCGCCCGAGAGGTTCGATTTCACGTAGAGGTTCTGGTAGTTCGGCTCGATCGAGGCCGACACGCCGATGATGTTGCTGATCGTCGCCGTCGGGGCGATGGCCACGCAGTTGCTGTTGCGCATGCCGTGCTGCTTGATGCGGGCGCGGAGCTTGTCCCACTCCATGCTCACCGATTGGTCCACGTCCACGTAGCCACCGCGCTCTTCGAGCAGCAACTTGAGCGTGTCCTGCGGGAGGATGCCGCGGTCCCACAGCGAGCCCGTGTACGACGAGTAGCGGCCGCGCTCTTCCGCGAGCTCCGTGGAGGCCCAGTACGCGTAGTAGCAGACGGCTTCCATCGAACGGTCGGCGAATTCCACCGCATCATCCGACGCGTACGGAATGCGCAGCTCCTGCAGCGAATCCTGGAAGCCCATGATCCCCAGGCCCACCGGGCGGTGCTTCTTGTTGCTGTCGTGCGCTTTGCGGACGGCGTAGTAGTTGATGTCGATCACGTTGTCCAACATCCGCATGGCCGTCGAGATGGTCTTCTTCAGCTTGGCGTGGTCGAGCGTGACCTTGCCCTTCGCGTCCTTCACCAGGTGCGCGGGCAGGTTCACCGAGCCGAGGTTGCAGACGGCGATCTCGGTGGCGTTGGTGTTGAGCGTGATCTCGGTGCAGAGGTTCGAGGAGTGCACCACGCCCACGTGCTGCTGCGGGGAGCGGATGTTGCACGGGTCCTTGAACGTGATCCAGGGATGGCCCGTCTCGAAGAGCATCGTGAGGAGCTTCCGCCAGAGCGTGAGCGCCGGCACGCGCTTGTGCACCTTGATCTCGCCGCGGGCGGCCTTCTTCTCGTAGATGTTGTAGGCCTCTTCGAAGGCCTTGCCGAACTTGTCGTGGAGGTCCGGGCAATCCGAGGGCGAGAAGAGAGTCCACTCTCCGCCTTCCATCACACGCTTCATGAACAGGTCCGGAATCCAGTTCGCGGTGTTCATGTCGTGCGTGCGGCGGCGGTCGTCGCCCGTGTTCTTGCGGAGCTCGAGGAATTCCTCGATATCCAGGTGCCACGTCTCCAGGTAGCAGCACACCGCGCCCTTGCGCTTGCCGCCCTGGTTCACGGCGACGGCGGTGTCGTTCACCACCTTCAGGAACGGGACCACGCCCTGCGACTTGCCGTTGGTGCCTTTGATGTACGAGCCGAGAGCGCGCACCGGCGTCCAGTCGTTGCCGAGGCCGCCGGCGAACTTGGATAGCAAGGCGTTCTCTTTGATGGCCTCGTAGATGCCGTCGAGGTCATCGGCCACCGTCGTGAGGTAGCAGGACGAGAGTTGCGAGCGCAGCGTGCCCGAGTTGAACAGCGTCGGCGTGGACGACATGAAGTCGAACGTCGAGAGGATGTTGTAGAACTCGATCGCGCGGGCTTCGCGGTTCACTTCATTCAACGCGAGGCCCATCGAGACGCGCATGAAGAACGCCTGCGGCAGCTCGATGTGGTGGTCGTTGATGTGGAGGAAGTAGCGGTCGTAGAGCGTCTGCAGGCCGAGGTAATCGAACTGCAGGTCGCGCTCGGGCTTGAGGGCCGAACCGAGCATCTGCAGGTCGTAGGTCCCGAGGCGCTCATCCAGCAGCTGCGCCTTGATGCCGCTGTGGATGAAGGTGGGGAAGTACTCCAGATAGCGGCTCGCCATCTGCTCGTGCGTCACCTCTTCGGCCAGGACTTCGCGGCGGATGGTGTGCATGAGGAGGCGGGCGGACGCGTACGTGTAGTCCGGGTCCTGCTCGATCAGCATGCGGGCGGCGAGGATGGCGCACTTGTGCACCTCGTCCAGCGGCACGCCGTCATACAGGTCCTTCAACGTGGCTTCGAGGATGCGCTTGGGCTCGACGTCCTTGCCGAGGTTCTGGCACGCGGAGACGATCAGCGCTTCCAGCTTGGCGACATCCAGCGGCTCCTTGCCCCCATTAACAGTGACGTGGATCTTGGGGGCGCGGGCTTCCTTGGCCTCGTCGATGCGCTTCTGGCGCTCGCGGGCACGCTCTTCCCTATAAAGGACGTACGAGCGGGCGACCTGGTGCTCGCCACCGCGCATCAATGCCAGTTCGACTTGGTCCTGGATATCCTCGATATGGAACGTGCCGCCGGCGGGATGACGGCGCAGCAATGCACCGACAACGCCTTCCGTCACGCGCTGCACCTTTTCACGCACGCCAGCCGAAGCCGCGGCCGTGCCACCGGCAACAGCGAGGAACGCCTTGGTCACCGCAACGGCGATCTTGTCGGGCTCGAAGCCGACGACCGCACCGTTTCTTCGGATGACCTTGTAGTCGGTATATCGATCCTGCGGCGAAGAGCTAGCCGGCTCGATGAGTTCGGGATTCGCGAGCGGGGCCGAAGAATGGATATCCGAAGCCAGGCGCATGGGTCGTCTCCTTAAGTATCTGTTTTCAGGCCTTCCCGGGGCACGCTGGGACCCGGTTGGCGGTCTTTTGGACGGGCTGCTGCTTTTGCAGCTCTAAGTGCCGGTATTGCTTAGGTATTCTTTGGGGATAACCCGGGTTTTCAGGCCGGTTTTGCTACCCCTTATCCACAACCAACCCACAACATATAGTGGGTGGGTATGGGGTCAGGCACAAAGTGTAGGGAAGCAGCCCGGACGGCGCAAGCGCGAGCGTGAAAATATATTTATGGCTCGGGAAACAACTACTTGCGAGGGGTTCCTGCACAAGATTTGAGCAATGACGCGGGTGTGACGGCCCCGGGAGGGGGTCCACGAGCTTGTCCCAAGGGACAAGTGCCCTCGCAGAGGGGCGGGGCGCAGAATCTTTGCTCCCGACACAGAGCTCAATCAGAGGAAAAATCCCATGCCCGCGACCCCGTCCACCCGCATCGATCACTTCTTCTCCGGAGCCGAAGCACGGCTCGATCGCTGGCGCGAGCTGAGCCGCGCCGTGCAGGTGTGGGCGGCGAAGAACGACGCCGCGTCCCGCACGGCCGTGAATACAGCGCTAAAGGAGCTGCTGCCCTTCGAGGATTTCCAGGCTTATCCGGGCACGCGCCTCGTGGCCTCGATGCGCGACCGCATCAAGGCCGGCGACACGGTGGGCTCGGCTCGCATCGTGCAGCGCATCTCCGCATCCCTCATGTCGCGCGCCTACCGCTCGGAAGCCGGCGAGTGGGAGACGGAAGACGAGCAGTCCGGCGGCGGCGAACGCCAGATGCCCACGGCCTCGGGCGATCCGAGCGCCCGCCCCTACTTCGAGGTGCTGGTCGTGGCGCCCTCGCCCAGCCAGAAGTGGCCGGCGCAGATCCAGAACATGCGCAAGCTCCGCCGCAACCTCGACGCCTTCATCTACGAGCCGGTGATCGTCGGCAACTTCGAGGACGCGGTCCTGGGCGCCATGCTCAACACGAACGTGCAGTCCGTCCTTATCTATGACGGCTTCCCCTTCGCCTCCACGCACAACGCGCCCGTGATGCGCCAGTTCCTCATGGCGTACCTGGACATCAAGGCCGACGACCTGGCGCCCCACGATTACGGCGTGCGCCTCGCCCAGGCCATCAAGAAGATCCGCCCCGAGCTGGACATCTTCCTGCTCTCCGACCGCAACGCCGAGGCCATCGCGGCCGATCCGGCGGCCGATTGCGTGAGCCGCGTCTTCTACGACGTCGAGGAGCCGCTCGAGATCCACCTCTCGATCCTCCAGGGCGTGCAGGACCGCTACGCCACGCCCTTCTTCGACAATTTGAAGAAGTACGCGCAGAAGCCGGTGGGCACGTTCCACGCGCTGCCGGTCGCGCGCGGCAAGTCGATCTTCAAGTCCAACTGGATCCGCGACATGGGCGAGTTCTACGGGCCCACGCTCTTCCTCGCGGAATCGTCGGCCACCAGCGGCGGCCTGGATTCGCTGCTCGAGCCCACGGGCAACATCAAGAAGGGCCAGGAGATGGCGGCCCGCGCCTTCGGGTGCGACCACGTGTTCTGGGTCACGAACGGAACTTCGACCTCCAACAAGATGGTCGAGCAGGCGCTGCTGCAGCCGGGCGACATCGTCGTGGTGGACCGGAACTGCCACAAGTCGCACCACTACGGCTGCGTGCTCGCCGGTGCGCAACCGTACTACGTCGAAGCGTTCCCGATGACGGAGTACTCGATGTACGGGGGCGTGCCGGTCCGCGAGATCAAGAAGGCGCTGCTGGACCTCAAGGCCGCGGGGCGCCTGGCCAAGGTGAAGATGGTGATCCTCACCAACTGCACCTTCGACGGCCACGTCTACAACACCAAGCGCGTGATGGAGGAGTGCCTGGCCATCAAGCCGGACCTGATCTTCCTGTGGGACGAGGCGTGGTTCGGCTTCGCCCGCTTCTCGCCCTTCTATCGCGGCCGCACCGGCATGGGCGCGCGCGATGAGCTGAAGCGTGCGTTCAAGGACCCGGCCTATAACGAGGCGTACAAGGCCCAGGCCGCGAAGTTCGGCAAGGACCTGAACCCGAAGGACAAGCGGCTGCTCGACGCGCGCCTGATCCCGGACCCGAAGAAGGTGAAGCTGCGCATCTACTCGACGACCTCGACGCACAAGTCGATGTCGGCCTTGCGCCAGGGCTCGCAGATCCACGTGGGCGACGAGGAATTCCACACCGTCATCGAGAGCTTCCACGAGTCGGTCTTCACGCACGCCTCCACGTCGCCCAACCAGCAGATCATCGCCTCGCTCGACATCGCGCGCCGGCAGATGGAGCTGGAAGGCTACGAGCTCGTAATGCGTTCGATCCAGCTGGCACTGGAGCTGCGCCGCAGCGTGAACAACCACCCGCTGGTCTCGAAGTACTTCCGCATGCTCTCGGTCGAGGAGATGGTTCCGTCCGAGTTCCGCCCCTCGGGAATGAAGGACCACATCCAGGACGGCATCACCTGGATGGACGCGGTGAAGTCGATCCGCGACGACGAGTTCGTCCTCGATCCCACGCGCCTCACGCTCATGTGCGGCACCGCGGGCTTCGACGGGACGCAGTTCAAGGGCATCCTCGCCTCCGAGTACGGCATCCAGTTGAACAAGACGTCGCGCAACTCCGTGCTCTTCCAGACCAACATCAACAACACGCGCAGCGACGTGGCGAACCTGATGAAGGTGCTGGTCGAGATCGCGAAGAAGGTCGATGACACGCTCACCAACGGCGACGAGAACACGCGCAAGACCTTCAACGCGCGCGTGAAGTCGCTGGTGGAGGACGTGCCGAACCTGCCGAACTTCAGCTACTTCCATGACAAGTTCCGCGACAACCCGAAGGGCACCACGCTCGAGGGCCACATGCGCGAGGCCTTCTACATGGCCTACAACCCCGAGGGCTGCGAGCACGTGAAGCTCTTCAGCTCCGAGGCCGACAAGCGCGCGCGCGGCGGGCTGCCGCTCGTGTCCGCGAACTTCGTGATCCCCTACCCGCCGGGCTTCCCGATCATGGTGCCGGGGCAGGTCATCAAGCCCGACACGATCGAGTTCATGCGCAAGCTCGACGTGAAGGAGATCCATGGGTACGACAAGGATCTCGGCCTCAAGCTGATCTCGCCGGCGGCACTGGGCGAAGGCCGGCGCAAGGCCGCGGCAGCGAAGGCACGGCCGGCAGCGAAGAAGGTGGCACGGAAGGCGAAGAAGGCTCGCAAGTAACGACGTCAGGACAACTCATAGAGGGGGCAACGTCATGGATTCCGTTTTCAAGTTCCTTGCAGCCAATCCGTTCATGCTGCTGTTCGTCACCGTGGGCTTGGCGGTGTGGATCGGCAAGTTCTCGATCAAGGGCTACGGCTTGGGGGCCGTGGCCGCGTCGATCGTCGTGGGCTGCGCGCTCTCGGTGTGGGCTTCGGTCTACGGCGTGAAGCTCGAGCTGAACAACTTCGCCAAGAGCCTCTTCTACTATCTGTTCATGTACGGCGTGGGCCTGCGGGTCGGCCCGTCGTTCATCAACAGCCTGAAGGGTGACGGCCTCAAGTTCACGTTCCTGGCCTTCGTCTCCAGCGTCATCGGCCTCGGCCTCTGCGTGATCGGCGCGAAGCTGATGGACCTCCCGATGGGCGCCGCGGGCGGCATGCTTGCCGGCTCGCAGACGATGTCGGCGGCGATCGGCTCGGCGGAGCAGGCCGTGACGCAGGGTGCGGTGAAGCTGGCGGACGGTACGACGGCCGAGCAGGTCTCGGCGATGATCGCGCTCTCCTACGGCATCACCTATATCTGGGGAACGGTCGGCATCATCCTCATCTGCAAGTACCTGCCGACGTGGTGGGGTGTCGATGCCCGCGCCGCGGCCAAGCAGTACGAGGCGGAATTCGGCGTGAAGAGCGCCGACGGCGAAGGCCTCACGGGCTACCAGCAGTTCAGCCTGAGGGCCTACGTCCTCGAGAACGCGAAGTGGGACGGAAAGACCATCAAGGACTTCCGGGCGGAGAACCCGGAGTACCGCATCGTGAACGTGCGGCGCGGCGACGAGCTTCTCGGCGCCGATCCGAACCTCGTGCTGAAGTCCGGCGACTCCATCGCCCTCGGCGGCGCCCGCGCGGCGCTCACCGACAAGATGGGTTTGATCGGCCGCGAGGTGGATGACGCGAAGGTCCTCAACATCCCGCTCGACCAGGCCGAGATCCTCGTCACGAACAAGGAGTTCATCGACAAGCCCTTGCGGGAATTCCGCAACACCGATGCGGCGGGCCAGGTGCAGATCACGAAGATCGAGCGCGCCGGCAACCCGATCCCGCTGGGCCTGGACATCAAGCTCCAGCGGATGGACGTGGTGTTCGTCGCGGGCTTGAAGAGCGCCGTGCAGCGCGTGGGCGACCTGGTGGGCCGTATCGCCCGTCCCAGCACCGCCACCGACCTGCTCACGCTCTCGATCGGCATGATCCTGGGCTTCGTGATCGGCCTGATCCAGTTCCCGGCCTTCGGCTCGAACGTGGGCCTGGGCAACGCGGGCGGCCTGCTGGTGGCCGGCGTGATCGTGTCCTCGCTGCAGTCGCGGCTGCGCTTCTTCGGCAACACGCCGAACGCCGCGAGGAACATCCTCGAGGACATGGGCCTGATCATCTTCGTGTGCATCGTCGGCATCAACTCGGGCAACTCGCTGCTCACGCAGCTCACGGGCGCGATCGCACTGAAGATCTTCATCGTCGGCTTCATCGCCTGCACCATCCCGCCGATCGTGGTTTGGGCCATCGGGTATCACTTCTTCAAGATCAACCCGGCGGTGCTGATGGGCGGCGTGGCAGGAGCGCGCAGCCACTCGGGTCCGTGCCGCGAGGCGGCGCACGAGATCAACAGCTCGGTGCCGTGGATCGGCTTCCCGGTCGGTTATGCCGTGTCGGGGGTGTTGATCACGGTGTTCGGGTACTTCGCGATGGTCTTGGCCCAGTAGCGGTACGGCGCCGATGGCCGGGTTCGTCATGAAGCAGGCGGGCAGCGTGCCCGCCCGCTGGGACCAGGCGATCGGCGTCTTCGATTCGGGCAGCGGCGGCATGGTCGCCGCTTCCTACCTCGCGCGGATGCTGAAGGACTCCGGCATTGCCGCCGGAACGTACTTCTTCGGCGACACCGCCAACCTCCCGTACGGCAAGCGAACGCAGGAGAACGTCGCCGCCCTCTCCGACGCGGTGATCGAGCGGCTGGCGCCTGTCTGCCCGGTCATCGGCATCGCGTGCAACACGGCGAGCGCGGCGTGGAGCAACTTCGGGCGCGCCGGAAAAGCGGGCACGCGCCCGCAGGTGTTCAGCGTCGTCCAGGTGGCCGCCGAGCTCGGCTACGAGCGGGCGCGCACCGTGCTCGACGCGCGCTCCAACCTGCGGACCAAGGTCGTCGGCGTGCTGGGCACCGAACTCACGGCCACCATCCAGTCGCACGCGGCGGTGATCGTGCAGCTCCACCGCGCCGCGCTCAGCAAGGCGATCGGCCACGAGCTGCCGCTCGTGCCCTACGAGTTCGGTCCCGCCGGCCTTCGTCCCACGCTGCCGGCCGGCACCATCGACTTCGCCACCACGCCGCACATCGGGGTGCTGCGCGAGGACGAGCAGGCGCCCGGCGGCACCACGCGCGCGGCGATCGTGAACTGGGACCCGCCCGCGGAGCTGCCCCAGGCGGTACGCATCGTGGCCCGCGACGCGCAGAAGCTCGTGGCGGCCGTGGACGTGGCGCACATCCTCGACGAGGAGGGCCGCGTGAAGATGGAGTGGCGCGATCGCCTCTCCGAGTACCTCGCGCAGGTCTCGCAGGACCTCATGCAGCGCCGGGCGACGTCGCTCATCCTCGGATGCACGCACTTCGAATACTTCGAGCGCGATTTCTCCATGCTGCTGCCCACGCTCGCGGCGCGCGGCGGCATCGTAAGCCCGTCGGGCGCGCTCGCCACGCGGCTGCTCGACGCCTACCTCGCCTACATCGAGGCGCATCCCGTGCAGCCGGTCGTCGAGGCGCGCGCGGCGTGCTTCCAGTTTTCCGGGGAACGGCCGCCCGACGCCACGTTCAAAGCACTGGGCCTCGCGGAAGTCACCCTGGTTTCCCCGACCTGAACTCACTCAAAGAAAAGGAGCTCCTCCATGTTGCGATTCCTCACATCCCTCTTCGCTGTCCTCGCCCTCGCGGTGCCGGTCTCGTCGGCCTGGGCGGACTCGTACAGCGACACCATCAACCTCTTCAAGAAAGCCGGCGCGAGCGGCCGGTTCTTCGACAATGCCTATGGGTACGCGGTCTTCCCGAACATCGGGAAAGGCGGCGTGGGCATCGGCGGCGCCTACGGCAAGGGCCACGTCTACCAGAAGGGGGCGTATGTCGGCGACACCTCGATGACGCAGGTGAGCGTCGGGCTGCAGCTCGGAGGCCAGGGCTACAGCATGATCGTGTTCTTCGAGGACGAGCGCGCGTTCAAGGAGTTCACCGGCGGCAACTTCGAGTTCGGCGCCGAAGCTTCGGCGGTCGCGATCACGGCGGCGGCCAACGCGAAGGGCAGCACGGCCGGTTCGTCGGCGGGCGCGAGCGGCGGCAAGAACGACGCCGTCACCGCGGGCCACAAGTACAACAAGGGCATGGCGACCTTCACCATCGCCAAGGGCGGCCTGATGTACGAGGCCTCCATCAGCGGGCAGAAATTCAACTACAAGCCTAGGAAGGCGTAACCGGAGGCTGCAGCAACGCCAGCCGCTCGCGCAGCGGCGGCACGCAGTTCGCGCCCTGCTCCGCCAAAGCGGCGGACAGGGCGTCCATCCCCAGCCGCATCACCGCGATCACGCGGGCCACGTCGACGTCGATGGCCTGCCCCACCTTCTGCTCGCGCTGCGTGTCGCGCACGGCCTTCACGACGGCCGCAATGGCGTCGTGCACCTTGCCCTCGGCAACCCGCGGCCGGATCTCGCCGCGATCCAGCGCGTCCAGCAGCCCGGCCGTGGCCTGCAGCACCTGGAGCGCGGCACGCTGGAGGTCGTCGTGCCCGCGCACCGGCCACACGAAGAACGTCACGGCGAGCCCCGCCACGATGCCCACGGCCGTGTTCGCCGCGCGCATCAGGTCGTACTCGAGGGCATTGGCGCCATGCATGGCGAGCGTGATGATGCCGATGGTGACGCCGATCCGCGCCACCGGCACGCCCCAGCCGAAGCCCACCGCGATCAGCGCCGTGAGCGCGACGGAAGCGCCCACCGACCAGAAGTTGGGGCCCACGAGCGCGGTGATGATCATCGCGGAGGCCATCCCCGCGATCGTGCCCTTCACGCGGTTCATGGACGTGGCGAGGTCCTCGCCGACGCTGGTGCCGACGACCAGCGACGCCGTGAACGCGCTGTAGACCGCGTACTGGTTGTATTGCCCGAGCGTGAGCAGGTAGCCCAGTCCGGCCGCGATGCCGACCTTGGCGCAATAGCGCCACTGCGAGCCGTTCAGCTTGAACGTCACTGCTGCGCGGGCGGCTTCGGGGGCGGTTCGGGCGGCACCCAGCCGCCGCCCAGCGCGCGGTAGAGCGCCACGACCGCGGAGAGCTGCAGGCGCTGCGCGTCGGCCACGGAGAGCTCGGCCGCGAAGAGCTGGCGCTCCGCATCGAGGAGGTCGAGGTAGCTCGAGTAACCGTTGTCGTAGCGCAGGTTCGCGAGCCGGTAGGCGCGGCGTAGCGCGCTGACCGACTGCTGGCGCGCCGACACGCGCTCCGAGGACTGGCGCGTGGCCGTGAGCGCGGAGCGCGTCTCCGCGAACGCCTGGATCACCGTGTTGCGGTACGCCGCGATCGCCGCGCGCTCGCTCGCCGTGGCGAGATCGACCTGGGCCGCCGTCCGCCCGCTGTTGAAGACCGGCATGGTGAGCGCGCCCACGAAGCTCCACGCGCGCGCCGGCCCCGAGAAGAGGTCGCCGAACGCGAGGCTCTCGCCGCCATAGGCGCCGGTGAGGCCGATGACCGGGAAGTAAGCCGCGCGGGCACCGGCGATGCGCGCCTGGGCCGCCCGCAAGGTCTGCTCCGCTTCCTGGATGTCGGGGCGGCGAAGCAATAGATCCGAAGGCATGCCCTCGGGCAGCGCGGGCGGCACGGGGATCACGTCGATGTCCTTGCCGCGGACCACGCCGCCTTCCACGAGCTCGCGCGGGCTCATGCCGGTCAGCGCCGCGAAGGAGCCTTCGGCGCTGGAGAGCGCATCCTGGATGTCGGGGATGGCGGCGCGCGCGGTGGCGAGCTCGTTCTCCGCCTGGCGCACGTCGAGCTCGGAGGTGATGCCACGCGAGAAGCGCTTCAGGCGCAGGTCGTACGAGGCCACGCGCGACTCGAGCGTCCTGCGGGCGACGTCGAGCTGCGCATCGAGCGAGCGGATGAGGAAGTAGGTGAGCGCCACCTGCGAAGCGAGCTCGAGCTCCACCGCATCGCGCGCGTATGTGGAGGCGAGGAGATCGGACCGGGATGCGGCCACCTCATTGCGCAGCCGTCCCCAGAGATCGACCTCCCACGACGCGGTGAGCCCCGCTTGATAAACCGTGGTGGGACCCGTGGGCGGCGGGTTCGTATCCTGCGAGAGGCGCGCGCGGCCGGCGCCAGCCTGGGCGTCGAACGACGGGAAGAGGAAGGAGCGCGAGGCGCCGAGTCGGGCCTGCGAGGCATCCACGCGCGCCATCGCGGCCTCGAGCGTCGGGCTCTGCGCGAAGGCCATGGCGATCGCCTGGTCCAGCACCGGGTCCTGGAAGCTCTTCCACCAGTCCTTCACGACCGGCGTGACGACCATGCCCGCCGGCGCCTCGGTGGGCGGCAGGTTGTATTGCGGCGTGCACGCGGCGAGCAGCGCCGCGATGGCCGTGATGGCGAGCGGCCTAGTCGTCATGGCCCGCCTCCGGAACGGCCGCCGGCGGTGGCGCGGACTTCTTCCCGCCGGAGCCGATGATCAGCCGGAAGAAGAGCGGCACGAAGAAGATCGCGATGAAGGTCGCCGCGAGCATGCCGCCGATCACGGGCCAGCCGAGCGCATGGCGGCTCGCCGCACCCGCGCCGCTGGAGAGCACGAGCGGCACGCAGCCGAGGATGAACGCAAGCGAGGTCATCACGATCGGCCGGAAGCGTTGCCGCGCCGATTCGATCGCCGCCTCGCCCGGCGGCAAGCCCTCCTCCATCTTGAGCACGGCGAATTCCACGATCAGGATCGCGTTCTTCGCCGCGAGGCCCACGAGGGTCACGAGGCCCACCTGGAAGTACACGTCGTTGTTGAGGCCGCGCAGCCACACCGCGAGGACGGCGCCGAAGAGCGCGAACGGCACGGCCGTGATCACCGCGAACGGCAGCGACCAACGCTCGTACTGCGCCGCGAGGATCAGGAACACCATGATGATGCCGAAGCCGAACGCGAACACCGCGGTGCCCGACGCCTGCTTCTCCTGGAACGCGCTGCCGGTCCACGCGAGCGAGTAGTCCGTGGTGGACACCTCGTTCACCACCTCCTCCAGCGCGGCGATGACCTGGCCCGTGGACGTGCCCTGCGCGGGCGTCGCGACGATCTTCGCCGCGGGGAACACGTTGAAGCGCTCCACCAGCTCCGGACCCGGGATCTTCGAGGTCCGCACGAGCGCGTTCAGCGGAATCATGTCGCCGGTATTCGAGCGCACGAAGACGTTGCGGATGTCCTCCGGGTTCGCGCGGAAATCCGCCTCGCTCTGGATCTGCACCTTGTACGTGCGGCCGAACTTGTTGAAGTCGTTCACGTACAGCGAGCCGAACGTGGCCTGCAACGCGTCGAAGATCGAGTTCACGGGCACGCCGATCGCCTTGGCCTTCTCGCGGTCCACGTCGAGGAAGACTTGCGGCACCGTGGGCTTGAACGTGGTCGTGATGCTCGCGAACTCGGGGCGCTTCTGCGCGGCCTCGACCACCTTCTGGGCCTCGGCGCCGATCGCGGCGGACGGCGCGCCGGTGCGGCTCTGCAGGTAGGCCTCGACGCCGCCCGTGGTGGAGAGTCCGATGATCGGCGGCGGGTTGAAGGCGAAGAGCAGGCCTTCCTTCACGGCCCCGTTGGCGGCGAGGGCTCTCTTGGCGAGCGCGAACGAATCCTGGCCCGGGCCCTTCCGCTCCTCCCAATCCTTGAGCGTGATGAACATCGCGCCGGCGTTGGGGCGGATGGTGCTGGAGAGCAGGTCATAGCCCGGCAGCGCGATGATGTACTTGGTCTCCGGGAACTTGCCGATGACGGCCTCGGCGCCGCGGATCGTCGCGTCGGCGCGGCTGAACGAGGCCGCGTCCGGCATGATCGAGGCCATCATGATGTAGCCCTGGTCCTCGTCGGGGACGAGCCCGCCCGGCACGTGCTTGAAGAGCAGGAACATGCACCCCAGCAGCACCAGGATGAGCGTGAACGCGATGGCCACCCGCCGCGAGATGAACGCGACGCCGCCCGCGAACTTCTGCGTGAGCTTCTCGAAGCCGGTGTTGAACGCGCGGAAGAAGCGGTTGGGCTCGTGGTGCCCGGGCTTGAGGAGGATCGCGCACAGGGCGGGCGTCAACGTGAGCGCGACGATGCCCGAGATGGTCACCGAGATCGCGATCGTCACCGCGAACTGCTTGTACATCTGGCCGGTGAAGCCTCCCATGAACGCCACGGGGACGAACACGGCGCAGAGCACGAGCACGATCGCCACCACCGGGCCGGAGACCTCTTCCATCGCCTTGATGGCCGCGTCCTTCGGCGAGAGATGCTCCTCCTTCATCAAACGCTCGACGTTCTCCAGCACCACGATCGCGTCGTCCACGACGATGCCGATGGCGAGCACCAGGCCGAAGAGCGTCAGCAAATTGATCGAGAAACCGAGGGCATACATGCCCGCGAAGGTGCCGATGAGCGAGATCGGCACGGCGATCGAGGGGATCAGCGTCGCGCGGATGTTCTGCAGGAAGAGGAACACCACGAGGAACACGAGCACGATCGCCTCGAAGAGCGTGTGCACGACTTCCTTCACCGAGATGCGCACGAAGGTCGTCGTGTCGTAAGGCACGTCGTAGCGCATGCCCTGCGGGAAGCGGGCCTTGGCGTTCTCCAGCGTCTCGTAGACCTTGTCCGCCACGCCGAGCGCGTTGGCGCCGGGCTGCTGGTAGATGCCGATCAGCGCGGCGGGCTTGCCGTTCACGCGCGCCTGCATCGAGTAGTCCTTGGCCGCGATCTCGACCCGCGCCACGTCCTTCACGCGGATGCGCGAGCCGTCGGACGACGAGCGGATGATGATCTCGGCGAACTCCTCGGGCTCCTCGAGGCGGCCCTTCGTGGTCACCGTGTACGTGAACTCGACGGGCTTGTTGAGGGGCTCGGCACCGATCTTGCCCGCGGCGAACTGCGCGTTCTGCTCCTTGATCGCGTTCACGACGTCGGTGGGCGTGAGGCCAAGCTGCGAGAGGCGGTCCGGCCGCAGCCAGATGCGCATCGCGTAGTCCTTGGCGCCCATGATCGTCGCGTCGCCGACGCCGGGGATGCGCTTCATCTCGTCGAGGATGTTGAGATCCACGTAGTTCGAGAGGAACACCTGGTCGTGCGCGGGATTGTCCGAGGTGATCGAGGCGAAGAGGAGGATCGACGTGGACTTCTTCTTCACCGTGACGCCCTGGCGCTTCACTTCCTCGGGCAGCACCGGGAGCGCGGCCTGCACGCGGTTGTTCACGTTGATCGTCGCCTGGTCGGGATCGGTGCCGATCGCGAAGTAGACGTTGAGCGTCATCGTGCCGTCGGCGGAGGCGGCCGACTGCAGGTAGATCATGTCCTCGACGCCGTTCACCTGCTGCTCGATCGGAGCGGCGACGGTCTGCGAGATCACGTCGGGCGAGGCGCCGGAGTAGAACGCGCTCACCGAGACCACGGGGGGCAACAGGTTCGGGTACTGCTCGATCGAGAGCGCCTTCATCGCGCCCAGGCCGCCCAGCACGATGATGATCGAGATGACGCTCGCGAAGATCGGTCGCTCGATGAAGAACTTGGAGAACATTTCGCGGGGCCTTTCAGCCTTGCGGGGGGATCAGATCTTCTTCTTGGCTTCGGAGGGCAAGGGCGGCGGCGCGCCGGGAGGCGGCGTGGGCTTGGGTGCGACCGGCTTCACCTCGCTGCCGGGCCGTGCCTTCATCAGCCCATCGACCACGACACGCTCGCCCGCCTTCACGCCGCTTTCCAGCACCACTTCGCCGTTGACCGAAGCACCCAGCTTTACCGGCCGCGCCTCGACCTTGTTGTCCGGGTTCACGACCAGCACCAGCCGCGTGGCCTGCGCCTGGGTGATGGCGCGCTCGGGGACGGCGAGCACGTCCTTCAGGTCCCCGACGCTGATCAGCACGCGCACGAACTGGCCGGCCAGCACGGCCCCCTTCGGATTGGCGAACTCCGCGCGGGCACGCATCGTGCCCGTCTTGGTGTCGACCTTCGCGTCGGTGAAGTCGATGACGCCGCGCGATTCCGCGATCGTGCCGTCGGCCAGCTTCGCGCGCGCCTCGTAGCGCCGGTTCGGGGGCGCGGTGATCTTCCCGGCGCGAACCGCGGAGTTGTACTCGAGCATGTCGGCTTCGGCGATCGAGAAGTTCAGGTACAGCGGGTCCAGCTGCGAGATCGTCGTGAGGAGGCCGCCCTCGGGCGTGGGCGACACGAGGCTGCCCTCGCTCTTGTTTTCCTTGCTGGCGTAGCCGGCGATCGGCGCCACCACGTCGGTGTACGCCAGGTTGATTTCCGCTTGCTTGAGGTTGGCGCGCGCGGATTCGACGGCGGCCTTGGCGCTCTCGAAGCTGGAGTTGGCGTCGTCGAAGTCCTTGCGGCTGACGGCGTTTTCCTTGAACAGCGGGACGATCCGGTCGCGGTCCTGGGTGGCGCGCTCGAGCGCCGCGTCGTTCTGGCGGACGACACCCTTGGCCTGGTCCACCGCGGCCTTGTACGTGTCCGGGTCGATCTTGAAGAGCACCTGGCCCTCCTTCACCTGC
Organism: Usitatibacter rugosus; assembly: GCF_013003965.1. Lineage (NCBI taxonomy): Bacteria > Pseudomonadati > Pseudomonadota > Betaproteobacteria > Nitrosomonadales > Usitatibacteraceae > Usitatibacter > Usitatibacter rugosus. The sequence goes on from NZ_CP053069.1 coordinate 3,441,462, forward strand.
TGGCCCTCGGTGTAGAGGCGCTTCTGCAGGATGCCGGCGACCCGGGCGCGGACCTCGACCTCGCGGTAGCCCGCGGTCTGGCCGACCTGCTCGTAGACGAGGGGGAGCGTGCGCGGGGCCAGCGTCACGACGCCGACCTCGGGAACGGGGGGCTTGGGGGGCGCGGCCTTCTCGCCGCAGGCCGCCAGGACGAGGGCGAGCGGGAGGGCGTGCCACAGGGGGGGAAACCGGCGCATCTTCAGTACCTCCTCGATCGCCAATCCTAGCCCAATCGCCCCCAGTCGAAACTTGGCCCCGGGTCCGTCTTGCGACCGGGCGCGATCTGTGAATGGCCGGTGAGGGGGACTGGCCCGTAGCGCTCGCGGAGCTTGGCCAGCAGGGCGTTCAGGGCGGCGTACTGCGCATCCTCGAACGGACGGTCATCGGTGCCCTCCATCTCGATGCCGATGGAGAAGTCGTTCACGCGCTCGCGCCCGTTCCAGCTCGAAACACCGGCGTGCCAGGCGCGCTGGTCGGTATCCACGAACTGGATCACCTCGCCGTCGCGCCGGATGAGGAAATGCGCCGAGACCTTGAGCGCCGCGATCCCCGCAAAGTACGGATGCGCTCCGGGGTGCAGCCGGTTCTGGAACAGCTCCTCGATATGCGGGCCGCCGAACTCGCCGGGGGGCAGCGAGATGTTGTGGATCACGATCACGTCCACCGTCGCGCCAGCAGGGCGCTCGTCGAAATTAGGCGACGGTCGAAAGTCGGCGAGGATCATGAATGAATTGGGGTCTGACTCCAATTGATTCCAAAGAACAAATGAATGGGGTCAGACTCCATTCATTTCCTGCGGGACAGTCCGAATGGAGTCTGACCCCATTCATTTCAGTCGATTCCGAGGCGGTCGAGGCGGTAGCGGAGGGACCGGAAGGTGATGCCGAGGAGCTTGGCGGCGGCGGTCTTGTTGTAGCGCGTGGCTTCGAGGGCCTTGGTGATGACTTCGCGCTCGACCTGGTCCAGGAAATCGTGGAGCGGAAGGCCGCGCGTGCCGAGCGAGCCGTCGGCGATGGCGCCGGATTTCTCCCCGCGCGGCGTGGCCTGCGTGAGGTAGAGGTCGCTCTCGTGCAGCGTGTTGTTGCTGCACAGGGCCAGCGCGCGCTCGAGGATGTTCTCCAGCTCGCGCACGTTGCCGGGGAAGTCGTAGCGGCGCAGCGCCAGCATCGCGTCCTCGCCGATCGTGGCCACGGGCGCGCCCGCCTGCTTCGCGAGTCGCGCGAGGAGCTGCTCGACGAGAAGGGGAATGTCCTCGGGCACTTCGCGCAGCGCCGGCATCCGCAGCTCGATCACGGAGAGGCGGTAGAAGAGATCCTGGCGGAACGCTCCGGCCTCCACTTGCTCGGAGAGGTTGCGGTGCGTGGCGGAGATGATGCGCACATCGAGGTTCTCCTCGACCGTGTCGCCGACGCGGCGGACTTTCTTCTCCTGGATCACGCGCAGCAGCTTCACCTGCATCGCGAGCGGAAGATCGCCCACCTCGTCGAGGAAGAGCGTGCCCTTCTGCGCCGCCTGCAGGAAGCCTTCGCGATCGGAATCCGCGCCGGTGAAGGCTCCGCGCTTGTAGCCGAAGAACTCGCTCTCCATCAGGTTCTCGGGAATCGCGCCGCAGTTGACGGCGACGAACGGCTCGGCGGCCCGCGCCGAGCCCATGTGGATCGCCCGCGCGGCCACTTCCTTGCCCGAGCCCGATTCGCCCGTGATGTACACCGGGGCCTGCGACCGCGCGAGCTTGCCGATCATCTCGCGCGCCTTCTGGATGGCGGGCGATTCGCCGAGCAGGCGCGGCGTGCCCGGCGGCGGAACCTCGCCGATCGAGGCTCGGCGCGCATGCACCGGACGCGGCAACTTGAGCGCGGACACGACGATCGGACGGAGCTGCTCGATCTTGATCGGCTTGGCGAGATAGTCGAAGGCGCCGGCCTTGAGGGCGGCCACCGCGTTGTCCGTGGAGCCGTACGCCGTGATCACCGCGACCGGCGTGTTGCCGTAGTTCTCGGCGATGTGGCGCAGCACCGCGAGGCCGTCGCCGTCGGGCAGGCGCATGTCGGTGAGGCAGAGGTCATAGGCACGTTGCTTCAGCGCCTCCTGCGCCTCCGCGACGGAGGACGCCGTATCGGCATCCACGCCCATGCGCGAAAGAGTGAGGACGAGAAGCTCCCGGATATCCGCCTCGTCGTCGACGATCAGCACGGCCTTGCGATTCATCACGTTCCCTTCAGGGTGACGCGGAAGTGGCCCTCGGCTTCGGGACCTTCCACATATTCGATGCGCGCGCCGTTGCCCTCGGAGAGCTCGCGCGCGATGTAGAGACCGAGGCCGGTGCCTTGTGCGTCGGTGGTGAAGAACGGCTCGAAGAGGTGCGGCTTCGCTTCCGGAGCCACGCCCGGGCCGTCGTCGAACACGTCGAGGATGAGCAGGCCCGGCGTCGGGCTCGGCCCCACGACGATGCGTACCGACCCCGCGCGCTTGCGGCCATGGCGCCAGGCGTTGCGCACGAGGTTCCACAGCACCTGGTCCAGGTGCTGCTTGTCGAAGAGCATGCGCTGCGAGGTGCGCACCTGCACATCCACGGCGTCCTCGGGGACCTTCTCCGCGTCGCAGAACTGGTGCACGAAGTTGGCGAGCCAGAGCACGGGATCGATCGCTTCGGGCTGCGCGCGGTCGCGGCGGTTCAGGTACAGCACTTCCTGCACCATGCGGTCCAGGCGATGCACGTTGTCGCTGATGATCTTGAGCAGGCGCTCGTCGCCGTCGCGGTCCCCGCTGCCGCCGCCCTCGCGGATCAGGTCCGCGGCGTGGCCGATGGAAGACAGGGGATTGCGGATCTCGTGCGCGATCGAGGCGGTGAGCCGGCCCAGCGCCACCAGCTTCATCTGCTGCGCCTGCGCGCGCATGCGGCCGACGTCTTCCACGAAGATCACGACCGGCGGCGACTGCCCGCCTCCGATCGGCACGAAGTGCACCTGCAGCTCGGAGTTGTTGCGCGGAGCGCGCATCGCCATGAACGTCGTATCCGAGCCCTTGCGCCACCCTTCGAGCAGGCGCGCGACGTCCGGCGCGTACTCCTCGAGCAACGGACGTCGGCTGGTGGGAATCGCGCCGAGGAGCTGCGCCACGCGCGGGTTGAACTGGCGGATGGCGCCTTCGCTGTCGACCACGATGATGCCGTCCTGCATGTCGCGGATCACGAGCTCGTTGATCTGCGAGAGGTTGGCGAGGTCGACGGTGCGCGCCTCGGCGATCTGCTGGCTGGTGCGCGCGTAGCGGGCGAGCGTGTAACCGAGACCGGCGGTGGCGAAGAACGCGGTGCACACCATGGCGGCCTGCACGAAATCGTTGGCGGGCGCGTCGTGGCGCCACACCTGGAACGCCTGCTCGAGGAGCACCGCGAGCGACGCGATGGCGGCGTGGAAGAACGCGAGGCCGCCGCGCGTGATGAGGCCCGCGGAAGCGAGCGACACCAGCAGCAGGATGCCGAGGCCGGATCGCACGCCGCCGCTCGCGTGCATGATCATCACGATCGCCGCCACGTCCACCGCGACGCCGACCGTGACCTGGATTGGCAGGCTGGGCTCGCGCAGCCGCGCCGGCGCCAGCAGCAGCACGGCGACGATGATGTAGCCGTAGAGCGTGGGCGCGACCGAGTCGGGGGCCTGCGAGCCGAGCTGCAGCACCGAGTTGAAGAAGAAGTAGCCCGCCGCGACGACCAGCGCCAGCAGGATCCGGTAGAAGCAGAAGATCGCGAGCGACTTCCACGTCGTGTCGTCCGCCGCCTCGATGAGGGGGATGCGTGCGCGCAGGCGCTCCGAGATCGGAAGGCGTCCCTGCGCGGCCGAGTTCACTTTCGGACCTCGAGGCATTTCGGATTGTCGGCGCAGACGAGCTTGTCGCCTTCCATCGTCGCGGAGCTGCGCGGCAGGTTCACGCCGCAGCGCGTGCACGTGACCATGTCCTCACCCTTCTCGGTCGTGGCGGGCGGAGTGTCGCGGGGCTTGGTCGCGGATTTGAAGAAGCCGCGGAACACCAGGTAGACCAGGAACGCGATGACCAGCAGCAGGATGATGCGGCCCAAGTTCGTGTTTCCGAAGGGAAAAGACTCGGGAAGTTTACTGGACTTCGACCTCGAACCGTACGCCCTTGCCCCCCGGGAGGTTCATCGCCCGCACCCGTCCGCCGTGGAATTCCGCCACCAGCCGCACGATGTAGAGCCCCAGGCCCAAGTGCTCGCCCTCGCGGAGCGTCACCATGGAGTCGAAGAGCAGGCCCAGCATCGCGTCCGGGATGGTAGGACCGTCGTTCTCCACGGAGAGCCGCGCTCCGGAGGGCTCGCGCTTCACGAGGCCCACGCGGATGGAGGTGCCTTCGGGCGCGAAATCGAGCGCGTTCTCCACCAGCTTGTCGAGAAGCTGTGCGATGGCGTCGGGCACGCCGTCGATCGGCAGGGGCTGCTCGGGCACGGAGACTTCGAAGGCGCGCGCGGGATAGGTCGCGCGGTAGCCCTCGACGCAGCCCGCGACCACCTTGCCGAGATCGAAGCGCTCGCGCTCCGCGCTTTCCAGCAGGCGCTCGAGGCGCGTGGCCTCCGACAGTCGTGCAATGAGACGCGAGAGACGATCGACGCCCTCGCCCGCGCGCTCGAGATACACGCGCGCCGATGCCGGAAGCGGCTCGGCCTTGAGGTTGTCGAGTGAGGAGCGCACCACGGCGACCGGTGTTCGCAGCTCGTGCGAGAGGCGCCCCGCCATCGCTTCGAGATAGGCGTTGTAGTCCTTGAGGCGGCCCAGCACCGCGGACATGGAGCGCGAGAGGTCCCCGATCTCGTCTCGCGCATCGCTCGGCGTGATGGTGCCGCGGATGCGCCCCTGCTCGTCGATGGCGTGATCGGCCTCGCGGTGCAGGACGTGGATGCGGCGCGTGAGGCGCGTGGCGAAGACGAGGAGGATCGCGAGGGCTCCGGCCACGACGGCGAGCGTGACGGCGAGGAGGTCCTCGAGCGCGGATTCCTTGAGGATCTGGATCGAGCCCGTCGTCTCCTCCACGATCACGGCGCCCACGATGTCGTCGCCGATGAAGATGGGCTGCGCCGCGGAGAGGATCGCGACGTTGCTGTCGCGCGTGCCGCGCCAGTACGTGGATACGACGCCGATCAGCGCGCGGTCGATCTGCGCCCGGACCGGCGTCGTTTCGTCGCCCGCCGGCACTTGGGGCGTGGAGACCACGACGGAGATGATGGGCCGCAGCAGGCTGTAGAACGGCTTCGAAGCGAGCGAACCGTACGACTTGGCGGTCTGCGCGCTCTCCTTCAGGTTGCCAGAGAGCCCGCGCACGCGTGAGCGCGTATCCACGACCCAGACGCGTGAGGAGCGGCGGCCCATGATGTCGAGGAAGCGCTCGACCTCCTGCGAGGGCACGTACGCGGGGCCGAGGCTCGCGACGGCATCGGGGTCGGCGGAACCGAAGAGCGCCACGATGCGGCGGCGCTCTTCGTCTTCGGCGTCGATCTCCTTCGCCGCGGGGAAGAGCGCCTGGCGGTCGGAGAGCGCGGAGGCGATGGCGCGCGACGTGGCGCGGATCGACTGCTCCTGGTTGGCGCGCAGGAACGACTCCATGCGGCCGACGAACTGCGCCGCGAGCAGCGGCAGCACCAGCAGGACGGAGGAGACCAGCAGCAGGCGAAGCCGGATGCTCATCCTTCGATCCAGCGGTATCCCATGCCGTAGACCGTCTCGATGGCGTCGAACTTCTCGTCGACGGCGAGGAATTTCTTGCGGATGCGCTTCACGTGCGAGGTGATGGTGCCGTCGTCGACGACCATCTCCGCGTCGCGCATGAGCTGGTCGCGGTCCTTTACATGGCCGGGGTGGCGCGCGAGGGAATGCACCATCCAGAACTCGGTGACGGTGAGGCCGATGGGCTGGTCGCCCCAGGTCGCCATCATCCGCTTGGAATCGAGCCCGAGGCGGCCGCGGTGGAGAAGGTCTTCCGCGGCGGGCGCGACGGTCGCTGCGTCGGCACGGCGGAAGAGTGCGGCGATGCGCGCCAGGAGCTGCGGGATGCTCACATCCTTCGTGAGGTAGTCGTCGGCGCCCAGGCGCAGGCCCGAGACGACGTCGAAGTCCGAGTCGCGCGCCGAGAGGAAGACGATCGGGACCGTGCCGCTCGCGGCCCGCAGGTCGCGGCACAGCGTGAAGCCGCCGTCGATGTCGTCGCCGAGCCCGATGTCGATGATGGCCAAGTCCGGCAACCGCGCCGCGAACGTGCGCTGCGCCGTCGGCCGGTCCGCGAACGCCTGCACCTCATAGCCCGCGCGCTTCAGCGCGTCCGTGTAGTTCTGCCGGATGCTGGGGTCGTCTTCTACCAGTGCAATTCTTCGCGTCATTCAAAACCCGGGTCAGAGTGGACTTTTCGTGGCGCGATTGTCGCACGCGGAAAGTTCACTCTGACCCGGGTTTTGGGGATGTCATTTTGTTGCCCGAATTGGGCGCCAACTCGCCTCTTTCCGGACTTCGTTGTGCCCCCGCGCGCGAGCGAAATGGGATCCGTGCACTGACGCACAGGCAAAGGGGATGGCGATGAACAGGTTGGGGCAGGCGGCGGACTGGATGGCCCTGCTGGGCAAGGCGGTGGCGGGCGGCGTGGGGGCGAGCATCGCGCTCGCGTTCGTGGCGGTAGTGCTGGCGTCCAACGCCCAGGCGGCGACGCTCAACGATCCCAAGATGGGCTCGCTCCTGTACCGCACGGGGACCGACGGGCAGTTCGACGTCGCCCCGCGCGTGGAGACCGAGGTCGCGATCCAGGTGACCGGCATCATCGCCCGCACGCGGGTGACGCAGGTCTTCCACAACCCCGGCACCGAGTTCGTCGAGGGCGTCTACGTCTTCCCCCTCCCCGAAAAGGCGGCCGTCGACCACCTGTGGGTGAAGATCGGCGAGCGCTCGATCGAGGGCCAGGTGCGCGAGAAGGAAGAAGCGCGCCGCACCTATGAGAAGGCCAAGAGCGAAGGCAAGAAGGCCGCGCTCGTGGAGCAGCAACGCCCGAACCTCTTCACCAACTCCGTCGCGCACATCGGCCCCAACGAGATGGTGCGCGTGACGATCGAGTACCAGCAGACCCTCACCTACGACAACGGCGAGTACAAGCTGCGCTTCCCGCTTGCCGTGACACCGCGCTACACGCCCGGCGGCCCCGCGATCGAGGCGATGCCCGAGGCGCCGAAGTCCTCCGACGCGAGCGACGCCCCGCTCGAGCACCCCGGCTACGCCCCGGACGGCTGCGGCCCGGTGAATCCCGTCGACATCGTCGTGATGATCGACGCCGGCGTGCCGCTCTCGAAAGTCACCAGCTCGTACCACGACGCGACGGTGGAGAAGTCCTCCGGCAGCAAGGCCGTGGTCTACCTCTCCAAGGAGCAGGAAGCGAGCGACCGCGACTTCGAGCTCACCTGGTCCGTGGCGCCCGGCACGCAGCCCGCGGCCGCGATGTTCGTCGAGCCGAAGAACGGCACCGACTACGCCCTCCTGATGGTGGTGCCGCCCGCGCCGGACGCCCTCGAGCGTTCGCAGATGCAGCGCATGCCGCGCGAGACCATCCTCGTCATCGACACCTCCGGCTCCATGGAAGGTGCGTCGATGGCGCAGGCGAAGCAATCGCTGCTGATCGCGCTGGATACGCTGCGCCCCGTCGATCGCTTCAACCTGGTCGAGTTCAACTCCAACGCCTCGGTGCTCTTCCCCGACGCCCTGCCCGCCACGCCCGCGGCGCTCGAGCGCGCGCGCAAATGGGTGAACGCGCTTCGCGCCGGCGGCGGCACCGAGATGATCAAGGCCTTGAACCTCGCCCTGCCCTACGACGCGGCGGGCCGTCCGAAGGAGACGCCCGGTTATCTCCGCCAGGTGATCTTCGCGACCGACGGCGGGGTCTCCAACGAGGAAGAGCTCTTCGCGTTCATCAACAAACGCCTCGGCGGCTCGCGCCTCTTCACCGTCGGCATCGGCTCCGCACCCAACGGGCACTTCATGACGAAGGCCGCGCAGTTCGGCCGCGGCACGTTCACGTACATCGCCAGCCCCGACGAAGCGCAGGCCAAGATGGCCGCCCTCTTCGCGAAGATCGAGGCGCCGGTGCTGAAGGACGTCTCCATCAAGTGGCCTGACGGCAGCGACGTCGAGACCTTCCCGGCGCGCGTGCCCGACCTCTACCTCGGCGAGCCGATCGTGGTCGCGGCCGCGTTGAAGACCCTCACGAAGACCGTGGTCGTCTCCGGCGTCCGCGGCAACCAACCCTGGAGCGTGGCGCTCACGCCTTCGCCGAGCGACGGCGAGCCGTCCGGCGTGGGCGCCCTCTGGGCCAGGGCCAAGATCGCGGCGCTGATGGACGACATCCGCACCGGCGGCACCGTCGAGGAGATCAAGCCGAAGGTGGTCGCCGTGGCGCTCGAGCATCACCTCGTCTCCGCCTATACGAGCCTCGTGGCCGTCGACGTCACGCCGACGGGGCCCGTGGGTGACATGACGAAGACCGCGCTCGTGAGAACCAGCCTGCCCGCCGGCTGGCAGGGGCAGGCAGGCGCCCTTCCTCAGACCGACACCGAAATGACGCTGCAACTGATCCTGGGTTTGCTGGCCCTGACCGCCGCCGGAATCGTCGCCTTCGTCGGGCGCACGGTGCCGGTGGCGGCAAGGAGGATTCCGGAATGATCACGTCCTCGTTCGGCATCGTGGGCCGCACTCACTCGCACGACGAGGACGTCGAGCGCGATCTCGCAGCGCACCAGCGCAAGCCGCGGTTGCAGTGGGCGTGGTGGATCGTGGCTCTGCTGCTCACCTTCGCGCTCTACCAGCTCTCGTCGGCCGGCTACATCTATGCGAAGGCGACGGTGGCGCAGCACCTCATTGCGCGATCGTGGGAGAAGGCGAAATCCGAGGGCCGCGTGGAACGTCCCTGGCCCTGGGCGGACACGCGTGCCGTCGCACGCCTCACGGTTCCGTCGAAGGGCGTGGATCTCTACGTGCTCGACGGCACCAGCGGCCGCTCGCTCGCCTTCGGGCCGGGCCACGTGAACGGCACGGCGGCTCCGGGCGCCGAGGGCAACACCGTGATCCTCGCGCATCGCGATACGCACTTCGCATTCCTGAAGGACCTGGGCGACAACGACGAGATCGACATCGAAACCGCGCGCGGCAAGGTCGCGCGCTACCGCGTGCGCGAAGTGACGATCGTCGACAAGGGCGCGACACGCGTGCTGGACGCCGCGGATTCCTCGCAGCTCACGTTGATCACGTGCTATCCGTTCGATGCCGTGCAGTCGGGCACTTCACAACGCTACGTGGTCATCGCGGAGCGTGTTGCGTGACCAAACCACACTGTAGGCATCGGCTTACAGGCCCTGTAGGCGCACTTTCGGTAGGCTGGACACCTACCCCAGTGAACGGAGGCACGCATGGCATCGGTGTTCAACAAACCCACGCTTCGCCCCGTGTCGGTCTGCGGCGAGCGGATTCCGTATGCCACGCACATCTGCGCCTTCTTCGAGTCGGAGGCGCAGGAATACGACTGCCTCGTGCCGTATTTCACCGAGGGCCTCGAGCAGGACGAGCAGGTGGTCACGATCCGCGATGCCGCCCGCCTGAACGAGCACAAGCGCGGCCTCGAGGACCGCATGCAGATCTCCCTCGACGACTGCATCCAGCGCGAGCAGCTGCGCGTCCTCGCCTCGGAGGAAACCTACCTGCGCGACGGATTCTTCGGCAACGAGCGGATGGGCCTCATGCTGGAAGAGGTCCTGAAGGCCGCCGAAGCGAGCCCCTACAAGCGGGTGCGCACGTGCGGCGACATGACGTGGGCGCTGCGCGAAATGCCCGGCACCGACGAGCTGATGGAGTACGAGTCGCGCGTCAACGTGTTCACGCGCGAGCACGATTGCACGCTGATGTGCGTCTACGACGTGAACAAGTTCAGCGGCAGGGCGGTGATGGACGTGCTGGCCACCCATCCGATGGTGGTGATGGGCGATCGGCTCTACGAGAACCCGTACTACGTCGAGCCCACCGAATACCTGCGCACGCTGCTGAAGCGCGGTTCGGCACCGCTCGCGAAGGCCGTGGAAAACTAGGAACTGCAGGAGGGAAATGGTCGGGGTGAGAGGATTCGAACCTCCGGCCTCTACGTCCCGAACGTAGCGCTCTACCAGGCTAAGCTACACCCCGACTGGGACTGGCCGAGAACCGTTGCAAATCGAAGCTTTAGAAGCTTCTCTCGACCGAAAAGGACGCTAATTGTAGCAGAGCGTCGCGGCATTCGGAACCCGGAATGACGTCCAGGAAGGCCGTGGCGGCCTTCGCTTCGGCCGTTGCCTTGCCGCGGGCGTAGTCGAGCGCTCCGGTACGCTGGATCGCCGCCAGCACCGCCCCCAGCTCCTCCTTGCCGCTCTTCTCGATCGCCTGGCGCACGACCTTGCGCTCGGCCTCGGTGCCGGTGCGCAGCACATGGATCAGCGGCAGCGTGGGCTTGCCTTCGGCGAGATCGTCGCCGAGGTTCTTGCCCGTCTCCTCGCTCGCGCCGGAGTAATCGAGCACGTCGTCGATGAGCTGGAACGCCGTGCCGAGGTGCATGCCGTAGGCGGCCAGCGCCTCTTCCCGGTCCTTCGTGGCGCCCGCGAGGATGGCGCCCACCTGGGTGGCGGCCTGGAAGAGCTTGGCGGTCTTGTAGCGGATGACGCGCAGATACCCGTCCTCGTCGGTGGAGGCGTCGCGCACGTTCATGAGCTGCAGCACCTCGCCCTCGGCGATGACGTTGGTGGCATCGGCCATCACCGCCATCACGCGCTGCGAGCCCACGCCCACCATCATCTGGAAGGCGCGGGAGTAGAGGAAATCGCCGACGAGCACGGCCGCGGAATTGCCGAATTCGGCGTTGGCCGTGCGCCGGCCGCGGCGCAGGCTCGATTCGTCCACGACGTCGTCATGGAGCAGCGTGGCCGTATGGATGAACTCGATGACGGCGGCCAGCTCGTGCATGCCCCGACCCTCGGCGCCCAGAGCCTTGGCGGAAAGCAGCACCAGGGCCGGGCGGAGGCGCTTGCCGCCGCTGCCGATGATGTACTCGCCGATGGTCCCGATGAGGGCGACTTCGCTTGCGAGACGCTCGCGGATGACGGCGTCCACGCGGGTCAGATCGGCGCCGATAGGGGCGCGGATCGCTTCCAGGCTGGGGGGTGACAAGTCTTTGACGATACGAGGAATTTCGCGTATTATAGCGGGTTCGTCTTGCCCTTCACGGGATTGGGGCGGAAACCTTACAGAAATTCATCGGAGCTCAACATGTACGCGGTCATAAAAACCGGTGGCAAGCAGTACCGAGTCACCACCGGCGAAAAACTTAAAATCGAACAGATACCGGCAGACGTTGGCTCGCAAATCACTCTCGATCAAGTGTTGATGGTCGGGGAAGGCGAGTCGGTGAAGGTCGGCAACCCGCTGGTGGCGGGTGCCACGGTCACGGCAACGGTCGTTTCGCACGGCCGCGGCGTGAAAGTGAAAATCTTCAAGCTGCGTCGTCGCAAGCATTACCAGCGCACGCAGGGCCATCGGCAGAACTACACGGAAATCCGTGTGGATGCCATCGCTTAAGGGACTGAACCATGGCACACAAGAAAGCAGGCGGCTCTTCCCGTAACGGCCGCGATTCCGAGTCGAAGCGCCTGGGCCTCAAGGCCTTCGGCGGCGAGCTGGTCACCCCCGGCTCCATCATCGTCCGCCAGCGCGGCACCAAGTTCCACGCCGGGCGTCACGTCGGCATGGGCAAGGACCACACGCTCTTCGCGACGATGCTCGGCCTCGTGAAGTTCGGGAAGCACGGCCCCAAGGGCAAGAACATCGTGAGCATCGAGCCGGTCCAGCAGTAACGGCTCTCGCCCACGCGAAAGAGCCCCGTCCCGTACGGGGCTTTTTCATTTCCGGCAGCGGTTTTATCCAGCAACCCTACAAGTGCCCGACATCGCCCTCTTCCTCGTCGCATCGGCGCTCCTCGCGGTGGCGCCCGGCCCGGACATCGTCTACGTGCTCACGCGCGGCATCGTGCAGGGGCGCAAGGCCGGGTTCGCCGCGGCACTGGGCTTCGCCACGGGCTGCATCTTCCACACGCTGCTCGCCGCCCTCGGCGTCGCGGCGCTGATCCGCTCGTCGCCGCTCGCGTTCGACCTCGTGCGCTACGCGGGCGCGGCGTATCTCATCTGGATCGGCATCCAGGCGCTGCGCCACGCGTCGTCGTTCGCGCTCACCGAAGGCGGCGAATCGAAGGCGTACCGGACGATCTTCAAGCAAAGCGTGCTCGGCAACGCGTTGAATCCGAAGGTGACGCTCTTCTTCCTCTCGTTCCTGCCGCAGTTCGTGAACACCGAAGCCGGCAACGTCGGCGCGCAGATGCTGTTGCTGGGCCTGGTCTTCATGGCGGTGACCGTCGGGGTCTTCGGTGCCGTGGCGTTCTTCTCGGGCTGGATCGGCGAGTGGCTGCGACGCAAGCCCGCGATCGCCAATCGCCTGAACGTGTTTGCCGGTGTGACCTTCATCGGCCTGGGTATCCGTGTCGCGCTGCCGGACATGAAGTAGTTTCCTGTGTCCTCTGTGTAACCTCTGTGTCCTCTGTGCTGAAACAAGCCTGTTAAAACGACCCTGTTGAAACGACGCCATGAAATTCTTTGACGAAGCCCGCATCGAAGTCCTCGCCGGCAAAGGCGGCGACGGCTCGGCCTCGTTCCGCCGCGAGAAGTACGTCCCGCGCGGCGGGCCCGACGGCGGCGACGGCGGCCGCGGCGGCAGCATCTGGGGTGTCGCGGACCTCAACATCAACACGCTCGTCGACTATCGCTACACGCGCATCTTCCGCGCGAAGCCGGGCGAGAACGGCCGCGGCCGCGACCAGTTCGGCCACGGCGCCGAGGACATCATCCTTCGCTTCCCGGTCGGCACCGTGATCAAGGACATGGATACCGGCGAAGTCATTGCCGACCTCGCCAAAGATGGCCAGCGCGCGCTGCTCGTCGCCGGCGGCAAGGGCGGCCTGGGCAACCTCAATTTCAAGTCGAGCACCAACCGGGCGCCGCGCCAGTTCACGCCGGGCGGCGCGGGCGAGGAGCGCAAGCTCGAGCTGGAGCTGCGCGTGATCGCCGACGTGGGCCTGCTCGGCATGCCCAACGCCGGCAAGTCGACGCTGATCCGCGCCATCTCCGCCGCGCGCCCGAAGGTCGCCGACTATCCGTTCACCACGATGCATCCCAACCTGGGCGTCGTGCGCGTGGGCGAGAACCGCTCCTTCGTCGTGGCCGACATCCCGGGCCTGATCGAAGGTGCCGCCGAAGGCGCGGGCCTCGGCCACCAGTTCCTGCGCCACCTGCAACGTACTCACCTGCTGCTGCACATGGTCGACCTGGCGCCCTTCGACGAGAACGCCGATCCCGTGCACGACGCCAAGGCGATCGTGGCGGAGCTGAAGAAATACGACGCCGCGCTCGTGAAGAAGCCGCGCTTCCTGGTGCTGAACAAGGCCGACCTGCTCGATCCCAAGGAGGCCGAGAAGCGCGCCAAGGCCTTCGTGAAGAAATTCGCGTGGAAGGGCCCCTGGTTCCTCATCTCGGCGATGAAAGCCGAAGGCACGAGCGACCTCACGTTCGCCGTGATGGATTTCCTCGAGGGCGCCAAGCACTCGGCGGCGAACACGAAAGTGCGGAAGGAAGCCGAATGACCACGCCGCTCGCCCAGGCGAGGCGCGTGGTGGTGAAGATCGGCTCGACCCTGCTCACCAACACCGGGGCGGGGCTGGACCGCGAGGCCATCGCCGACTGGGTGCGGCAGATCGCGGAGCTTCGCGCCCGCAACATCGAGGTGGTGGTCGTTTCCTCCGGCGCCATCGCCGAGGGCCTGAAGCGCCTCGGCTGGACCAAGCGCCCGCACGCAGTGAACGAGCTGCAGGCCGCGGCCGCCGTGGGCCAGATGGGCCTCGTGCAGGTGTGGGAGTCGTGCTTCTCCGAGCGGGGGCTGCGCACGGCGCAGGTGCTGCTCACCAATTCCGACCTTGCCGACCGCAACCGGTATCTCAACGCGCGCACGACGCTGCGCACCCTCGTCTCGCTGGGCGTGGTGCCGGTCATCAACGAGAACGACACGGTGGTGGTGGACGAGATCCGCGTGGGCGACAACGACACGCTGGGCGCCCTCGTGGCGAACCTGCTCGAGGCCGACGCGCTGGTGATCCTCACCGACCAGCAGGGCCTCTACTCCGCCGACCCGCGCAAGGACCCGGCGGCGACACTCGTCTCGCGCGCCCGCGCGGGCGACCCGCACCTGGAGACGATCGCCGGCGGGACGGGCTCGCACCTCGGCAGCGGCGGCATGATCACCAAGGTGCTCGCGGCCAAGCGCGCGGGCCGCAGCGGAGCACATACCGCGATCGTTTCGGGCCGCGAACCCGACGTGCTCTCCCGCGTCCTCGCGGGCGAGCCGATCGGCACCCTGCTCGAGGCCGAGCGCGAGCCCATCGCGGCGCGCAAGCAATGGCTCGCAGACCACATGAAGCCGGCCGGCCGCATCACCCTCGATGCCGGCGCGGTGAAAGCGCTCACTCACGACGGCAAGAGCCTGCTGTCCATCGGCGCCACCGCCGTGGACGGGCACTTCGGCCGCGGCGAGGTGGTGAGCGTCTGCGCGCCCGACGGCCGGGAAATCGCCCGCGGCCTCGTCAACTACGGCGCCGCGGACACGGCCCGCATCCTGCGCAAGCCCACCGCCGAGATCGAGGCGGTCCTGGGGTACCTGGCCGAGCCCGAGCTCATCCACCGGGACAACTTGGTCGTACTGTGACGTAACACGGCCTTGGGCCTGACCCGGAACGGACCCCGGACGGACGCACGGCAGGCATGGAAGCCCCGGATTCTGTGGAATATTCCGTAGACCTCGGGGTTCATGCGAACATAGGGTACCGGGTGGCACGTTGGTCGCTTCCCACCCTACAAACGACGCGTGTCTCAAAGCCCAGGAGCACCGCATGCTGCGCACAGCCCCCACCTGCCCGACCCCGAAATCCTTTCGCCTTGCACCGCTGGTGGTCGCATTGGCCGCCGCGTTGCCGGCAGCCGCAGCCACATTCACGGTCACCTCGACCGCTGATTCGGGCGCTGGCACCCTGCGCCAGGCGATCATGGACGCGAATGCCGCCTGCTCTACCGGTGGTGCGAGCCATGTCATCACCTTTCCGGGCTCCGGGCCTTTCTTCATGAACCTGAACAGCCCGTTGCCCACGATCCAGTGCGCAGCGACCGGCCAACCGCTCAGCATGACCATTGACGGCACCAGCCGCGCGACCTGGACCGCCAACAACAGCAGCAGCGGCTGGAACGCCAACGCCGAGATCCAGATCGACGGGTTCAACGCCACGTTCGGCGGCTGCGGCATAGGTGCCTTCCTGTACGGCGGCACGCTGACCGTGACCGGCGTGCGCATGACCAACTGGCTCTACGGCGGCAACGCGATCTGCGCCTCGCTCGGCCCGCTGGTCGTCAAGGGCAGCCTGATCAGCGGCAATTCAAATGGGATCTCGCTCGCCTCGGGCTTCACGAACACCATCGGTGGCGGGACCGCGGACCGCAACGTCATCATCGCCAACTCGACCTATGGCATCAGCGGCTCCACCGCGGGCGGCTCGATCACCAACAACCTGATCGGCATCGCCGTGGACGGCGTGACGTCGGCCGGCAACGGCCGGGGCATCAACGTCGGCAGCACCGGGGCCTTCACGATCAGCGGCAACTACATCGGGAACAACTCGCTGGGCGGCATGCAGGTCACGGGCGGGCCCATGACCATCACCGGCAACAAGATCGGCAACGACACCTCCGGCAACGCCGCGCCGAACGGCGCGTCCGGCATCCGCATCAACTCCGTGTCGCCGATCAGCATCACCGGCAACGTGATCTCGCACAACAGCACCGCGGGCATCGAGATCTCGGCCGGCACGGGCGTTTCGATCAGCCAGAACTCCATCTACGCGGAGCCGTACGGGATCATGCTGGGCTACGGCGGCGCCATCAACGACGCGGGTGACGTCGATAGCGGCCCCAACACGCTTCAGAACTGGCCCCAGATCAACGGCGTCACCACGGATGGCGCCAACACGCAAGTGAGCTACTCGTTCACCAGCGCGGCCGGCACCTTCATTCTCGAGTTCTTCGACAATCCGTCCCCGGTCAACTCCGAAGGCAAGACTTTTGTCGGATCCAAGACCGTCACGGTGCCCGCAGGTGTTTCGAACGCGACGCATATCATCCCGGGCATCTTCAACAACATCTCCGCCACCGCGCGCAACAGCGCGACGGGCGACACCTCCGAGTTCTCGTTCAGCGAAGCGGTCATCCCCGTGCCGGCCGTCACCGTGAACCCGACGGCGGTGAACTTCGGCAACGTGCCCGTGGGCAGCTCCAGCGCGCCCCGCACGATCACCTACACGAGCTCGGGCGCCGGCGACTGGGAGCCTTACTACGCCGAGCTCAATGATTCGCCCACCTGCTACGGCGGCACGATCGCCTATGGCGGGGCGTTCATGCTCACCTCGGATTGCGATTTCGAGATGGGGTACTCGCCTGGGAATGGCTGCTCCGTCACGGCGACCTTTGCCCCGTCCGCCCTCGGCCCGTACTCGGCCTATCTCTGCATCTTCGACAATTCGGATAACGGCTTCTCGTCCGTCTCGCTGGCGGGCAACAGCGTCGTTCCCCCGACGCTCACCCTGCTTCCGTCGGCCTACGACTTCGGCGGCGTGAGCGTGCGCACGACGTCGCCGCCGGCGCGATTCATCCTTCGCAACCCCGGCTCGACGCCCGTCGATTTCACGACCAGCGTCAATCCGCCGTTCGCGATCGATGCCGCGGGCACCAGCTGCCGCAGCCCGATCAACCCGGGCACGTCGTGCAACATCAGCGCGACCTTCACGCCGCCGTCCCAGGGATCGTTCAGCGAGCCGCTGGCCGTCACGCCCAGCGCCGGAACCACGGCGTATTCGCAGCTCATGGGCAGCGGCGTCGTGGGGCCCAACTTTGCGGTCCCCAACTCCATCGAATTCGTCTACGCGCTGGGCAACGATCCCACGCTGCATGAGCTGCGCCTCACCAACACCGGAACCGCGCCGCTCACGTTCGACAACATCACGGTGGCCGGCCCCGGCTTCACGCTGCAGAATCCCTGCCCCTCGACGCTCGCACCGGACGAAAGCTGCGTCCTCACGCTCGGCTTCACGAGCGCCACGACCGGCCAAGTCGAGGGCTCGCTCACCATCAACTCCAACGCCCCCGGCGGCCAGCGCGTGGTCCGGCTCTTCGGCCTGAGCCAGACGCGCCCCGTCCCGCTGATCGACGTCTCTCCGCGCGAGATGTCCTACGGAGCCCGCGCGTTCGGCACCGTGAGCCCCTCGCAGCGGATCACGATTCGCAACGTCGGCGGCGCGCCCGCGATCATCAACAGCATCGTCCCGAGCCCCGACTACGTGATCGTGAGCACGACCTGCACGACCACGCTGGCACCGCTCACGTCGTGCACCGCGGACGTCTCGCTGCAGGCCCTCTCGTACGGGCAGCGCCGGGGCACGGTGGTGGTGATCGCGAACGACGAAAGGTCGCCGCATTCGGTCAGCCTGCTCGGCACGAGCTGCCGTGGCTCGGGATTGATCCTCGGGCGACTGGGCATCACCACGGGCTGCCAGCCGTAACGCGGCGCCCGGCGCGCCGAGCGTGGCCCGCGTCCTCTGCGCCTGGGAGTACGGGGGCGACCTCGGCCACATCCAGCGGCTCACCGCCCTCGCGGTCGCGTTGCGCGACGCGGGGCACGAACCGGCGCTCGCCTTCTCCAACCTCCAGCACGCGGGCGCCACGTCGCGCGGCTTCCGCTGCTACGCGGCACCGCTGACGACCGGCGTCGAACGCCCCAATCTCTCCCCCGCAAGCCTCGCCAGCATCCTGCTGGACCTCGGGTTCCACGACGGCGGCGGCATCGAGGGGCCAGTCCGCGCGTGGCTCTCCCTCTTCGAGCTCGAGAAGCCCGATGCGATCGTCGCGGACTATGCACCGGTTGCACTGCTCGCCGCGCGAGTCGCGGGCATTCCGGCCGTCACCATCGGCAGCGGCTTCAGCTCGCCGCCCTCCGTGCATCCGCTGCCGAGCCTGCGCCCGTGGCAGGCGATCACCGAAGCCACGCTGCGCGGCGCCGACGAAGCGCTCACCGCGAGCGCGAACAAGGCGCTGACGGCACTCGGCGCGCGGCCCCTCGCGCAGGCCTCGGAGATCTTCGCCGCGCGCGACGACATCCTCTGCACGTTCGAGGAGCTGGATCCCTTCGGCCCGCGCGAGGACGCGGAATACCTGGGTCCGCTCGACGAATCCGTGCCCGGTGAAGAGGTCACGTGGGCCGGCGATCGCCGCCCTCGCGTGTTCGCCTACCTGAAGCCGCGCTATCCGGGATTCATGGGGCTGCTCGCCGCGCTCGAGGCGACGGCCGGAGAGGCCATCGTCGTGGCACCCGGCCTCATGGCTCCGCAGGCGCAGGCCCTGTCGAAGCCGAACGTGCTCGTCGTCCCGCGCGCCGTCTCGCTCGCCCCCGTGCTCGCCGATTGCGACCTCTGCATCGGCCATGCCGGCCTCGGCCTCACGTCGAAGGCGCTCGCGGCGGGCGTGCCGATGGCATTGCTCCCGATGCACCTCGAGCAGTTCCTCATCGCGCGCCGCGTCGAGGCGCTCGGGGTTTCATCGCACGTGCGCCCCACGCCGCCCGATCGTCCGCTCCCCGATCCCACGCCGTGGATCGCGGGCTTGCTGCGCGACGAGGAGCGCAGGGCGAAAGCGAAGGTGCTGAGCGCGCGATTCGCGAGCCACTCGCCTCGCGCATCCGCGACGCGTGCGGCGGCACGCGTCTGCGCCATCCTCGGGGCCTAGAACATGGCGCGCATCGCCCTCGCGTGGGAGTACGGCGCGTCCTTCGGCCACGCGGCCGCCGTCGCCCGCCTCGGCGACGCGCTGCGACAGCGCGGTCACACGGTCTCTCTCATGCTGCGCGAGCTGCGCCCGCTGCAGGCGCTGCCCGAGACCCGCGCGCTCACGGTCTTCCAGGCGCCTGCATGGACGGCGGACGCACCGAACTTCACGCCGCGCAGCTTCGCGGAAGTGATGGTCGGCGCGGGCTACCGCGATCCGGTCACGTTCTCGGGAATCCTCTCGGCGTGGCACGTGCTCTTCGCGGGCTGGAAGCCGGACCTCGTGATCGGCGACTACGCCCCCACGGCGCTCATCGCGGCACGCGCGCTCGGGATCCGCCGCGCCACCTACGGCAACGGCTTCTTCACGCCTCCGGCTGGAAGGCCGATGCCGCCGTTTCGCACCGACCTGCCGGCCCAGGAACAGGACATCGCGAACTCGGAGGCCTTCGTGCTCGGCATCGTGAATGGGGCGCTCGAGCGCCTGGGCGCCGCGCCCCTCGAATATCTCGCGCAGCAGTTCGAGGTCGACGAGCATTTCCTCTGTACATTTCCCGAGCTGGACCACTACTTCCCGCGATCGCGCGTGGGCTACTGGGGACCGCGCATGTCGATCGACCGCGGCCGCCTCACGGATTGGCCGGAGGGCCGCGGCAAGCGCGTACTGGTGTACTTGCCCGCCACACAACCGTCGCTCGACGACCTGTTCCGCCAACTGCGCGCACGGGGCGCGGAAGTCGTCGCCTACATTCCGCGCCTGGACGCCGCGCGGCGCGCGGCCTTCGCGTCACCGCACATCCGCATGAGCGAGGGGCCGGTTCGCCTGGACCGGCTGCTCGCGCGTTGCGACCTCATGGTCTCGCTGGGCGGCGACATCGCCCATGGCACGCTCGCGTTCGGAATCCCGCAGCTCCTCTTTCCGCAGCAGTTCGAGCAGCACATCACGGCCTTGCGCATGGAGACCCTCGGCGCCGCCCTCGCGGTTCGCGGCCCGGGTGTCGAGATCGCGCAGCAGGCGGGCAGCGTGGCGGAGCCCCTCGAGCGCGTGCTCCAGCAGCCGGGCTTCACGCTCGCGGCGCGCGCCTTCCGCGCCCGCTACCCGGCGTGGTCCCCTCAGGAGCAGCTGCGGCGCGTGGTCGCGAGGACGGAAGAGCTCGTCCGCTAAGATGTCCTGATGGACATCGTCGAACGCGTGCAACGCCTGCTGCGCCGTCCCGCCGCCGAGTGGGACGTGATCGACACCGAGCCGCACACGGTGCCCGGGCTCTTCACGCGCTACGTGATGCCGCTCGCGGCGATCCCGCCCGTGTGCGCCTTCCTCGGCTACTCGGTGATCGGCATCTCGAACGCGCGGCTGCCGATGTCCTATGGCGTCACGCACTTCGTGCTGTCGTACGGCCTGTCCCTCTTCGCGGTCTACGTGCTCGCGCTGGCGATCGACGCGCTGGCCGAGCCCTTCGGGGGCCGGGAGAACTTCGTGCAGGCGATGAAGGTCTCGGCGTTCGCGCCCACCGCGGCGTGGCTCGCGGGCGCGTTCTCGCTCGTGCCCTGGGTGTCGATCCTGAGCCTCGCCGGCGGCCTGTACAGCCTCTACCTGCTGTACCTGGCCCTCCCCCGGCTGATGAAGGTGCCCGAGCAGCAGGCGATCGGGTATACGACCGTGCTGATGGTCGTGGCGCTCGTGGTGACGGTGGCCGCGACGGCCCTGCCCTACCTGGCCATCCCGCCTTCGATGCGCGGGTTCTGACGGCTCTAGCTGGGCAGCGGGTCGGTCCCCGGCGGCACGACGATCTGCGGACGCGGCGTGCGCGGGCGTTGCCCCTGCTTGCGCCGGCGTCCGTAGGGCGAGATACCGGAGAGGTTCGGGCGCACGTCGAGGAAGCCGGCCAACTGCTCCAGGGCCTGGCGATAGACGTCGCGCTTGAAGTCGATGACCGTGTCGAGCGGCACCCAGTAGTCGTGCCAACGCCAGGCGTCGAACTCGGGATGCCCCGAGGCTCGCAGGGAGACGTCGCAATCACGGCCGACCAGGCGCAGCAGGAACCAGATCTGCTTCTGGCCCTTGTAGGTGCCGCGCCACTCGCGCTTCACCCAGTGCGTGGGCACGTGATAGTGCAGCCAGTCGCGCGTGCGCCCGAGAATCTGGACGTGGTGCGCTTCGAGCCCCGTCTCTTCCTTCAGCTCCCGGTACATCGCCTGCTCGGGAGTTTCCCCCGGCTTGATGCCGCCCTGGGGGAACTGCCAGGCGTGCTCCTTGATGCGCTTAC
Source organism: Usitatibacter rugosus (assembly GCF_013003965.1). Lineage (NCBI taxonomy): Bacteria > Pseudomonadati > Pseudomonadota > Betaproteobacteria > Nitrosomonadales > Usitatibacteraceae > Usitatibacter > Usitatibacter rugosus. The sequence continues at coordinate 3,462,776 of NZ_CP053069.1, forward strand.
CCCAAAACACCTGGTTCTTCGTGTTGCAGAGCACGATGGCGACGTTCGGGCGGTATCCGTCCCGATCGATCATGTCGGCCACCACTAATTCGTAGAGTTATCCCATTCTTGCACAGTTGGGAGCACTCGCCAACGTAGGGCCCCGGCGCGCCATCCTGTAGAATGCTGCACTGCAACCTGCTGATTTGATTCAATAACCCCTGCATCCCGGAGAAGTCATGCGCGCCACCCAGTTCTACCTCGCCACCCTCAAGGAAGCCCCGCAGGAAGCGGAGCTCCCGAGCCACAAGCTGATGTTGCGGGCGGGGCTGATCCGGCGGCTCGGCAGCGGCCTCTACACGTGGATGCCGCTGGGGATCCGCGTGCTGCGGAAGGTCGAGGCCGTGGTGCGCCAGGAAATGAACAACGCCGGGGCGCTGGAGATCCTCGCGCCGCCGATCCAGCCGGCCGCCCTGTGGCAGGAGTCGGGCCGCTGGGACCTCTACGGGCCGATGATGCTGCGCATCAAGGACCGCGCCGAGCGCGAGTTCTGCTACGCGCCCACGGCCGAGGAAGTGCTGGTCGACATCGCACGCGGCGAGATCCGCAGCTACAAGCAGCTGCCGGTGAACCTCTACCAGATCCAGACGAAATTCCGCGACGAGATCCGCCCGCGCTTCGGCGTGATGCGCGCCCGCGAATTCATCATGAAGGACGCGTATTCGTTCGATGCCGACCTCGCGGGCCTGCAGAAGAGCTACCAGCTGATGTACGACGCGTACACGCGCGTCTTCACGCGCCTGGGCTTGAAGTTCCGTGCCGTGGCCGCGGATTCGGGGGAGATCGGCGGCACGGCCACGCATGAGTTCCAGGTGCTCGCAGCCTCGGGCGAGGACACGATCGCGTACAGCGACGGATCGGACTACGCCGCGAACGTCGAGCAGGCCGAGGCGCTCGCTCCGACGGCGAAGCGCCACGATCCCGTACAGCCGATGCGCAAAGTCGCCACACCCGGCATCCACACGTGCGAGGAAGTCGCTGCGTTCCTCAAGATCCCGCTCACGCAGACGGTGAAGTCGATCGTCGTGATCGCCACGCCCGAAGGCGGGCCCGAGCAGATGGTGATGCTGCTCGTGCGCGGCGACCACATGCTGAACGAGGTGAAGGCCTCGAAGATCCCGGGCATGAGGCCCTTCCGCTTCGCGACCGACGCGGAGATCCGCTCGACGCTGAAGGCCTCGCCGGGCTCGCTCGGCCCGGTCGGGCACGACGTGAAGATCATCGCCGACCGCACGGTCGCCGCGATGAGCGACTTCTGCGTCGGCGCCAACGAGGACGGCTTCCATGCGACCGGCGTGCACTGGGGCCGCGACCTGCCCGAACCGACCGTGGCCGACATCCGCAACGTGGTCGCGGGCGACCCCTCGCCCGACGGCAAGGGCGCGCTCGCCATCGCACGCGGCATCGAGGTGGGCCAGGTCTTCCAGCTGGGGACGGTGTACTCCGCGAAGATGGGCGCCAACATCGTCAACGCCGAGGGCAAGAACGTCCCGGTCGAGATGGGCTGCTACGGCATCGGCATCACGCGCGTGGTCGCCGCCGCCATCGAGCAGAACTACGACGACCGCGGCATCATCTGGCCCGAGTCGATGGCGCCCTTCGTGGTGTCGGTGATCGCGCTCGGCTACAAGAAGAGCGAGGCCGTTCGTGCCGCCGCGGACAAGCTCTATGCGGACCTCAGCGCGGCCGGCGTCGACGCGTTCCTCGACGACCGTGACGAGCGTCCCGGCGTGCTGCTCGCCGACCAGGAGCTGATCGGCATCCCGCACCGCTTCGTGATCGGCGATCGCGGCTTGAAGGAAGGCATCGCGGAGTACCAGCATCGCCGCGACAGCGAAGCGACGAAGGTGCCGCTCGCCGACGCCCTCGCGCACCTGCGCTCGAAGCTCGCCGCGTGAGCTGGCCGGGCGCCCGCCTGTTTCCGATCGGGGTCACGCTCGAGACGGAACGCCTGCGCCTGCGCATCCTCGAGGAGCGCGATCTCGATCCGCTCGCGACGATGTACGCCGACCCCGAGACGATGCGTTACCTCGGCGAAGGCAAGGTCGTGAGCCGCGCCGACACATGGCGGGCCATCTCGGGCGGGCTCGGCCACTGGCTGCTCCGCGGCTATGGCATGTGGGCGGTGGAGACGCGCGAGGCCGGCGAGTTCGTCGGGCGCGTGGGCTTCATCGACCCCGAAGGCTGGCCGGGATTCGAGCTGGGCTACATGATCGGACGCCCGTACTGGGGCCGGGGCTACGCGATCGAGTCCGCGCGCGCGGCGTACGCCTATGCGAAGGACGTGCTCCATCGCGACCGCGTGATCAGCCTCATCCGCCCGGGCAATGCGCCCTCGGTGCGCGTCGCGGAGAAGCTGGGCTTCGTCCGCGACGGCATGGTCGAGCTCCTCGGCCAGCCCGCGATGGTCTATGCCAACAAGACAACCTCCTAGCCTTGCCGCGCGGCGCTCGGCGCTCGCGGCCCTCGCCGCGCTGCCCGCGTCGCTCCTCCTTCCGTACGGCGCCTCCGCCGGCGACCAGAAATACGAAGTGCTCTCGGCCTCGGTGCGCGCGACACTTGCCGGCGCCGTGCGCGACCGCAGCACCTTCGACTGGAACGACCTCGATTTGCGCGCGTGGGTGCGCGTGATGACCCCGCGCGTACGTCCCTACTTCAAGGACGAGGAGAACGCGCGCAACTTCCTCGCGCTGGTGAGCTACGAGGCGAAGCGCTCGGGCCTCGATCCGCACATGGTGCTCGCGGTGATCGAAGTCGAGAGCCGGTTCCGCAAGTACGCCGTGTCGAAGGCCGGGGCCCGCGGCTACATGCAGGTGATGCCGTTCTGGGTGAAGGAGCTGGGCGAAGGCAGCCAGAGCCTGTTCCCCGAGCGCGTGAACCTGCGCTACGGCTGCGTGATCCTGCGGCACTACCTGGATCGCGAGAAGGGCAACATGGGCAACGCGCTCGCGCGCTACAACGGTTCGCTCGGCCGCGACGAGTATCCCGGGAAGGTGTTCGCCGCCTTCCGGTCGCGCTGGGCGCTGGGCTAGGCCTTCGGCCGCTTCGTGGTGTCTTCGAGGAAGCGCTTCGAGACCGTGCCCAGGCGGTCGTAGATCTTCTTGCCGGTGGGGTCGAACACCATCGTCACCGGCAGCCCCTTCACTTTCCCGAATTGCTTCTCGATGGTCTCGTCCTCGAGCACCAGCGGATATTCGTGCCCGACCTTCTTCGCGAACTGCTTGGTCTTTTCGACGCCGTCTTCCACGTCCATCGCGATGCCGAGCACGACGACCTCCGGATGCGCGCGGCGGAACTCCGCGATGTCGGGGATCTCCTTCACGCAAGGCGCGCACCACGTTGCCCAGAAGTTCACGACGACCCAGCGGCCCTTGTAGCTCGCGAGGTCGTGCTTGGCGCCGGCAGTGTCCGTCACCGTCCACGCACGGGCGTCGAAGCACGCCAGGGCGAGCACGGCGGCAAAAACGCCGAAAAAGCCCGCTAAACGTTTGGTTTTCAAAAGCTTTTCCTCTATCCTTGGGCTTCACCGGCTGGCAGACCGGGAAGAATAAAAAGTCCATACAAATCAAAGCTCAACAAGAGCTTAGCAGAGACTCGCGCCCCCATGCCGCTCGACCTGTCGGTCCCCGTCCGTACTGCCCCTCCGAAAGACCTCGAAATCCGTCCCAAGCAGGCCAAGGCCTGGCTGGAGGCGCTTCCGCTCGCCCAAAGCATCGAGGCGGCGAAGATGATCAGCGTCAACCTCGTGGCGTTGAGCCGCGCGAAGGTCGATGTCGACGATCGCCTGGCCCTCCTCGAAGCCTATCGACCGATTGCCGCCGTCGTCCTCGACGAGCTCGATGCGGTGTACTCGAAATCGCCGCTGCCACTCTCCGCGAAGGCACGCGAATGCCTAGGCCTCGCGCGCGAGATCGCCGCCGAGATGGCCAACGGCTACAAGATCGCGATCGTCGAGAAGACCGGCAAGCTGATCGCGTTCGGTGCGAAGAAGCAACTCCCGCTGCTCGTCTTCCGCGCGATGGAGTACAGCTCCGAAGGCCTGCGCGCCGCGTACAAGTCGTACACCGCATTGAGCGCCGGCGCGTGGAAGGAGATGCACGCGCTCTATCTCTTCGCCGCGCAGGAAGGCATCGCCGGAGAAGTGGGCGACGCGGAGACCAAGCTCACGATCAACGACCTCTACGCCGAGTCGCTGCTGCTCTCGCTCACCGATCCCTACCGCCTGATCCAGGGCGAGGTGGACAAGGCCGTCGAGCTGCTGCGCGCCAACCGCGGCCTCGCCACGCTCGGCACGTCCCGCCCCGCGACCAGCGCCGCCGCGCACTTCCTCGTGCCGTGCGACACCGACAAGGCCCCCAAGCCGCTCACGGGCGCGGATGATCCCGGCGGGCCGAACGCGCGCCTGCTCGACGCCAACCCGCTCGTCGATCGCCTGCGCCAGCGCAAGTCCGCCATCGATTCGGGCAACGTCTCGTCGACCATGAGCAAGATGGTGAGCTTCGACACGATGCAGCTCATGCTGAAGCTGATCGTGCTGTGGGGCGATCCGCCGAAGCGAGCCTTCCGCCGCGATGCGATGGATACGCGCGTGGCGATCTGCGCGGGCCTGCGCGCGGTGAGCCACTTCGTCGCGGAGCAGCAGCGCGTGGACATCGCGGCCGAGGCCGAGGCGATCGACAGCGGCGCCACGGTCCCGCTCATCAACGTGCCGCAGGACGAGGCCTCCAGGGGCATGCTCTCCGAGTGGGACGTGGTGAATTCGAGCGCGGGCGGCCTCAAGGTCCATCGCGACGGCTCCACCAGCCAGGGCATCAGCGTCGGCGAGGCGGTCGGCATCAAGTTCCTCGGCAAGGCGCGGTGGACCATCGGCGTCGTGCGCTGGGTCACGAGCCTCGAGGACGGCGGCCTGGAGTTCGGCATCCAGTTCCTGGCCCCCGCGGCACGCGCCGTCGCGGTGACGCCGACCATCAACTCGACCAGCACGGTGAAGATCGGTTTGCTGCTGCACGAGTCGGAGCAGTCCACGGAAGCGGATTCGCTCCTCACGCCCCCCGCCACCTACGCGGATCTTCGCGAATACGAGGTCGAGGAAGACGGCACCGTGGTGGTGGTGCGCGCGACCAGCCTCATCGAGAAGACCGGGCGCTTCGAGCTCTTCCACATCTCACCGTCCTGAGGCGGCGTCCTCCGGGGGCATGCTGTCGCGCAGCGCCGCGAGCGGGCGGTTCAGCAGCGCCTGGAACTGGTCGATGACGTCGCCGATCTCGCCCTCGTAGCCCACCCATTCCTCGGGCTCCAGGCGCGCGCCGGGCGCGATGACGGCGCGATACAGGTCACCCAGCGAGATCTCCTCGGGCCGGCGCGCCAGCAGGAACCCGTGCTTGCCTTCCTGCTTCACGACGCCCGCGTCGACGAGGTGGTGAAGCGCGTCCTCCAGCTGGTCCGACGGGATCGCGGCGGCCTTCTGCAGGTCCTGGAACTCGACGGCCTGGCCCTTGGCGTGCACCAGCAGGCGGCCCAGCTCCACCACGTCGCGAAAGCGCGCGCCCGGCGAGGACACGCGTTTCCACAGCGCCCCGTGCAGGTAGCCGATCGACACCGTGATCTCGGCGCCGAAGAGGATCACGAGCCACGAGAAGTACACCCAGATCAGGAACAGCGGAATCGTGGCGAACGTGCCGTAGACCAGGCTGTACGTCGGCACCTTCGCGACGTAGTACGCGAAGATCTCCTTCATCGCCTCGAAGAGCAGCGCCGCGACGAAGCCGCCGGCGAGCGCATGCGTCCACGGCACTCGCCGGTGCGGCACGATCTGGTAGGCGAGGAAGAACGCGAACGAGCTCACCGCGATGGGCGCCACCTTGAGGAGATAGGGGCGGAAATCCTTGGGCACGTCCGTGACGCCGGCGGAGAGCGTGAGCAGGTACGTGGTCACCGTGACGCTGATGCCCACGAGGATGGGCCCGATCGCGAGCAGCGCCACGTACGCGAGGATCGAGATCGGCCAGGGGCGGTTGCGGCGCACGCGCCAGATCGTGTTCAGCGAGCGGTCCACGGCCCACATCATCCCGACGCCCATCACGAAGAGCGCGCCGAAGCTGATGCCCGTCACCCGGGCGGCGTTGCGCGCGAATGGCTCCATGTATTCGACGATGATCTTCCCGGCCAGCTCCGGCACCAGGTTCAGCAGCAGGAAGACCTTCAGCCGCACCATGATCTGCTCGAAGAACGGCAACGAGGAGAGCATCGCGACGCCGATGGCGAAGACGGGTACCAGCGCCAGCAGCGTGGTATAGGTGAGGCTCGCGGCGATCTGCGGGCAGCGGTCCTCGGTCCAGCGCCGCAGCACGAAACGCAGGAAGCCGAAGACGTCGAGGAGTTTTCGCAGCATGGGATGGGAGACCGCGGCGGTATCATAGCAGCGCCATGGCAGACATCCTCGTCCTCTACTACAGCGCATCGGGCTCCGTGAAGGCGCTCGCCCAATCCGTCGCGCGCGGCATCGACAGCGTGGAAAGCATGCACGCGCGCGTCCGCACGGTGCCGAAGGTGGCGCCGGTGACGGAAGTCGCTGCTCCTGCCGTTCCGCCGGAAGGCGCGCCCTACGTCGAGCGCCGCGATCTCGTCGAATGCGCGGGCATCGCTCTTGGCTCGCCGACACGCTTCGGCAACATGGCCGCGCCGATGAAGCACTTCATCGACGGCCTCGGCGCCGAGTGGGCCGCCGGCACGCTGGTGGGGAAGCCCGCCGCGGTCTTTTCCTCCACGGCGACGATGCACGGCGGGCAGGAAACGACGCTGGTCACGATGATGGTCCCGCTGCTGCACCACGGGATGCTCATCGTCGGCATTCCGTACACGGAGGGCGAGCTGAACAGCACGCGCTCGGGCGGCACGCCGTACGGAGCGACGCACGTGTCGGGCAGCGCCAACGACCGGCCCGTCACCGACGAGGAATCGAAGCTCGCCTTCGCCCTGGGACGCCGGCTCGCGACGGTGGCGAAGAAGCTCTCGGCGTGAAGGCGCGCACGGCGTACCTCGCCGCCTGCTTCACGCTGGTCTCGCTGATCTTCCTGTGCGTCGCCTGGGAGCTGTGGCTGGCGCCTCTTCGTCCCGGCGGATCGTGGCTCGTGCTGAAGGTGCTGCCGCTGCTCTTCCCGCTCTTCGGCATCCTGAACGGCAAGCGCTACACCTACCAGTGGAGCTCGCTGCTGGTGTGGCTCTATGTCGCCGAGGGCGTGGTGCGCGCGTGGAGCGATCCCGTGCCGGCCATGAGGACGCTGGCCGCGATCGAGATCGCGCTCTCGCTCGCCTTCTTCGCGGCGATCGTCGCCTACTTGCGGGCGTCCAGGACGTCCTGAAGCGTCACCACGTGGCGGCCGCTCTTCGCGGCGACGGTCACTTCGCGCAGGAACATCAGCAGGCACATCGTGAGGCTCACCATCGCGAGGATGAAGAGCCCGGCCACGACCTTCGAGAGGTCGAAGGTGATGAACGCGCCGATGAACGTGAAGGCGATCAGCAGGCACACGAGCAGCGCCGAGAACACGGCCGAAGCGATCGATCCCAGCGAAAGGCGGATGCGCAGCGCGATGATCTCCAGCTCGGCGAGGATCTTGTCGCGCTCGTCGCCCTCGTAGGCCATCACCAGGTCCTCGAGCTGGCGGCGGCGGTCCACCGCGCGCCCCAGGCGGTTGATGACGGCGTTGATGATCGTGCCCACGGCAGTGAGCAGGAACACGGGCGCCACCGCGAGCTGGATCAGGCGGGTGATGTCGAAGACGTGCGAATCGAGCATGGTCCGCCCTCCGCTAGCGCTCGCGCCGTGCGCGGATCGCCGCGACGACGACCGGGACGACGCTCACGAGGACGATCCCGATGATGATGAACGAGAGGTTCTTCTTCACCCACGGGATGTTGCCGAAGAAGTAGCCCGCGTAGGTGAGCGAGGCGATCCACGCGACGGCCCCGCCGATGTTGTACAGGGTGAAGCGCCCGGGCGTCATCGCGCCCAGGCCCGCCACGAACGGCACGTAGGTGCGGATGATCGGGACGAAGCGCGAGATCACGACCGCCATGCCGCCGTGCTTCTCGTAGAAGGCGTGGGTGCGCTCGAGATACTCGGGATTGAGCCAGCGCGAGCCGCGGTCGCGGAAGAAGGTCTTCCCGAGCCAGCGGCCGACCGCGTAGTTGGTGGAGTTGCCGAGGATCGCCGCCACGATGAGCAGCACCACCAGCAGGTGGACGTCCATGGCGCCGGTGGCGGCGAGCGTGCCCGCCACGAAGAGCAGCGAGTCGCCGGGGAGGATGGGGGTCACCACCAGGCCCGTCTCCGCGAAGATGATGGCGAAGAGGATCGCGTAGATCCAGGGGCCGTGCTGGCGGACGAGCTCCGCCAGGTGGACCTCGAGGTGCAGCACGAGGTCGATGAAGGAGGCGATCAGTTCCATGTCGTCATTCCCGCGAAGGCGGGAATCCAGGCTGGGCCCCCGCCTTCGCGGGGGCGACCATCAGGGCATGTCGGCGAGCTGGGCCTTCTTCTCCGGCTTCACGAAATCCTCGCGCGAGGCGCCGAGGTACTTCGCGAGCGGCGCGGCGACCAGCACCGAGGAATAGATACCGAAGCAGATGCCGATCGTGAGCGCGAGCGCGAAGTTGTGCAGGCTCGCACCGCCGAAGAAGAAGATCGACAGCACCATCATCTGCGTGCACCCGTGGGTGATGATCGTGCGCGAGATGGTCCCCGTGATCGAGGCGTCCATCACCTCGTCCACGCTCGCCTTGCGCAGCTTCTTGAAGTTCTCGCGAACCCGGTCGAACACCACGACCGACTCGTTCACCGAGTAACCGAGGATGGCGAGGATCGCCGCCAGCACGGGCAGCGAGAACTCCCACTGGAAGAACGAGAAGAAGCCCAGGATGATCACGACGTCGTGCAGGTTCGCGATGATCGTCGCCACCGCGAAGCGCCACTCGAAGCGGAAGGCGAGGTAGACCATGATCCCGATACAAACGAAGAGCAGCGCCAGGCCCCCGTCCGTGGCGAGCTCCTTGCCCACCTGGCCGCCGACGAACTCCACGCGCTTCAGCTGCGCGGATGCGTCGTCGCCGTGCAGGCCGGTCATCACCTTCTCGGAGAGGGCCTTCATCGCGTCGTTCTGGGTGGTCCCGTCGGTCGGGGCCTTGAGCGGCAGGCGGATCAGCACGTCGCGCGAGGTCCCGAAGGTCTGCACCGAGACGTCGGTGAGGCCCTGCTTCGCGAGCGAGTTGCGGATCTTCTCCGGCTCCGCGTCCTGCTTGTACTGCACCTCCATCACCGTTCCGCCCAGGAACTCGATCGAGAAGTGCAGCCCGCGCGTGGCGAGGAAGAAGACCGCGAGCAGGAAGGTGATCAACGAGATGATGTTGAACACCTTCGCATGGCGCATGAAGGGGATGGTGCGGCGAATCCTGAAGAATTCCATGGTGCTTTCCTATCGGTTGGGACGCCCGGACTAGACCGCGACCTTCTTCTTCCGGTCTTCGTCGTTCTTCTTGTCTTCTTCCTTGTCCCAGGTCGTGTTGCCGATCGACAGCCGGGTCACCTTCTTGCGCCCGCCGTAGATGATGTTGACCAGCCCGCGCGAGACCATCACCGCGCTGAAGATCGAGGTCAGGATGCCCAGGCAGTGCACGACCGCGAAACCGCGTACCGGGCCGGAACCGAAGGCGAGCAGTGCCAGGCCCGCGATGAGCGTCGTGATGTTCGAGTCCAGGATGGTGTCGAACGCGCGTTCGTAGCCGGCCTGGATCGCCATCTGCGGCGTCATGCCGGAACGCACTTCCTCGCGCACGCGTTCGTTGATCAGCACGTTGGCGTCGATCGCCATGCCGAGCGTCAACGCGATGGCGGCGATGCCGGGCAGCGTGAGCGTGAACTGGAGCATCGACAGCAGGCCGACCAGGAACAACAGGTTGGCCGCGAGGGCCGCCACGGACACGACGCCGAAGAGCGCGTAGTAGAGGATCATGAACACGCCGATGGCGATGAAGCCGTACAGCACGGCGTGATAACCCTTCTCGATGTTGTCGGCGCCCAGGCTCGGGCCGACCGTGCTCTTCTCGATGATCTCCATCGGCGCCGCAAGCGCACCCGCGCGCAGCAGCAGCGCGAGGTTCTTCGCCTCCGTGGTGTCCGGCATGCCGGTCACGCGGAAGCTCGAGCCGAATTCCTCCTGGATCACGGGCCACGTGAGCACCACGGTCTTGTTCTTCTCGACCAGGAGCATGGCCATGCGCTTCTTCACGTTCTCGCGCGTGGTCTGGCGCAGGATGCGCCCGCCCGTTTCGTCGGTCTTGATGTTGACCGCGGAGCGGCCGTGCTCGTCGAAGCCGGGCTGCGCGTCCTTGATGCGGTCGCCCGTCATCACCACGATCTTGCGCACCAGCACGGGTTGGCCGTCCTGGTCGAAGAACTTGTCGGTCGCGAAGGGCGCGGGTTGATCCTTGTAGGCGTAGAACGCGTCCTGGCCGGGGCCGGCGGCGTTCTCTTCCGAGACCATGCGGACTTCGAGGGTCGCCGTGCGGCCGAGGATCTCCTCGGCGCGAGCCGGGTCCTGCACGCCGGCCAGCTGCACCAGGATGCGGTCGGGACCCTGCTGCTGCACGATCGGTTCGGCCACGCCGAGCTCGTTCACGCGGTTGCGGAGCGTCTGGATGTTCTGCTGCAGCGCCAGCTCCTGGTCGCGCTTCACGATCTCCGGCTTGATCGTGAGGATCAGCTGCGACTCGTCGGCCGATTCGGTCTCGCGCACGTTCAGCTCGACCAGCGTATCGGTGACGAGCTTGAGGGCTGCCGCTTTCTGCTCGCGCTCGCGGAAGCGCACGGTGATGCGGTCGCTCTCGCGCGTGAGGCCCGAGTAGTAGATCTTCTTGTCCCGCAGCGTCGTGCGGATGTCGCCCATGTAGCGCTCGATGGACTTGTCGGCGGCTTTCTTCATGTCCACCTGGAGGAGGAAGTGCACGCCCCCCCGAAGGTCGAGGCCGAGGTACATCGGCTTGGCGCCCAGCGCGTGCAGCCACGGCGGGGAATTGGATTCGAGGTTCAGCGCGGCCACGAAGCCCTGGCCCAGCTTGGCGACGATCGCGTCGCGGCCCTGGATCTGGCGGTCGGTGTCGGCGAAGCGATAGTGGGCGGAGCCGTTGGCGTCGAGCTCGGAGCTCAGCACCGGGACGTTGGCCGCCTTGAGGGCCGCGTCGAGCGTGGCCTTCATCGGCTCGTCGACCTTGTTCGCGGCGCGCACGCCCGAGACGGCGACCGCGGGCACGACCCCGTAGAAGTTGGGCGCCGTGTAGATGATGCCGACCAGCAGCGCGATCCCGATGAGGACGTATTTCCAGGCGGGATAACGGTTCACTGCGCGTCCTTGATGGTGCCCTTCGGCAGCAGGCGGCTGATGCCGCCGCGCTCCACCTGGACTTCGACGTTCGGGGCGATCTCCACCGACACGTAGTTGGTGCCGACCTTGCTGATCTTGCCGAGGAAGCCCACCGCGACGACTTCGTCACCCTTCTGCAGGGCGTCGATCATCGTCTTGTGCTCCTTCGCCTTCTTCATCTGCGGGCGGATCATGAGGAAGTAGAGGATCACGAACATCAGGATGATGGGGAGCATCCCCATCAGCGTGTCACTCCCTCCGGGTGCACCCGCGGCCTGGGCGTAAGCGGTACCGATCATTGCGGACTCCGTGCGGAAATTGTTGAATCGACAGGACTTTTTGGCTTCCTGCTTAGCCCAATATTTTAGCACGTTGGAGCCGGAATTCGGCTTTCCAAGCCCCCAGTTCCCGTTTCTCTATGGCCCCCCGCATCTCGTCCATGAGCACCTGGTAGTAGAAGAGGTTGTGCAGGGTGTTCAGCCGGGCACCGAGAATCTCGTTCGTGCGATGGAGGTGATGCAGGTACGAGCGCGAGAAGTTGCGGCAGGTGTAGCAGGCACAGGTCGGGTCGAGCGGGCCGGTGTCGTCCTTGTAGCGGGCGTTCTTGATCTTCACGTCGCCATGGCGGGTGAAGAGCCAGCCGTTGCGCGCGTTGCGGGTGGGCATCACGCAATCGAACATGTCCACGCCCGCGCTTACGGCGCCGACGAGGTCTTCGGGCGTCCCAACGCCCATCAGGTAGCGCGGACGATCGGCGGGCAGGCGCGGAGCCGTGTGCGCGACGATGCGCTCCATGTCCTCCTTGGGCTCGCCCACGGAGACGCCTCCGATGGCGTAGCCGTCGAAGCCGAGCGTCGAGATCGCGCCCAGCGATTCGTCACGCAGGTCCTCGTGCATGCCGCCCTGCACGATGCCGAAGAGCGCATTCGTGCTGCCCTCGTGCGCCCGCTTCGAGCGCTGCGCCCAGCGCAGCGACAGGTTCATCGAGATCGCCGCCTCGTCGCGCGTGGCGGGATAGGGCGTGCACTCGTCGAACACCATCACGATGTCGGAGTTCAACGCGCGCTGGATCTCCATCGACGTCTCGGGCGTGAGGAAGAGCTTGTCGCCGTTCACCGGCGACTGGAAGGCCACCCCCTCCTCGCTGATCTTGCGCAGCGCTCCGAGGCTGAACACCTGGAAACCGCCCGAGTCGGTGAGGATCGGTTTCGTCCACCCCATGAAGCGGTGCAGGCCGCCGTGCGCGCGAATCACCTCGATGCCCGGCCGCAGCCACAGGTGGAAGGTGTTGCCCAGCACGATGTCCGCACCGAGCTCCACGAGCTCCGCGGGACTCATCGCCTTCACGGTGCCGTAGGTGCCGACGGGCATGAAGGCGGGCGTGCGCACCTCGCCGTGCGCGAGCGTGAGCGTGCCGCGCCGCGAAGCGCCGTCGGTGGCGTGGACCGCGAACTTCATTTCCAGTGCGGCGGGTAGGTCTTGTCGTAGAACGGCAGCGCCTGGATGCGCTTGTGCCAGGCCAGGATCGACTCCGGAACTGCCGTGCCCACGTTCGATTCGGGTTTGCGGAACTGGATGCGGTTCACGTAGCCCAGCTCCGGGGCGAGCACAAAATCGACCGCGCACGGCGTTTCGCCGCCGAAAAAGGGACCCTTCAGCTCCCGCTCGAGGCCGCGCAGCTCCGCGGCGATCGTATCGCGCGCTTTCGAGACGACCGCCATGTCGGGCTGCACGCCTTCGCCACTGAAGAAGAGCTGCTCGGCCATCACGCCGACGCCTTCGCCGCGCAGGTAGCCCTCGATCTCCTTCACGATCCGGCGCGTGCGCGCGCGTTCCACCTCGGTTCCCGGATACAGGCGCGCCGGGCCTTCGACGCCGTAGCGCTCGTCCAGGTACTCGAGGATGGGGATCGACTCCCAGAGGTTGAACCCGTCGTCGCTGATCGTCGGCACCTGGTGGCGCGGGTTCAGCGCGACGAACTCGGGCTTCATTTGGTCCTTCGCCTGGAAGGACAGGACCTTCAGCTCGTACGGGACCTTCAGGTGCTCGAGCGCGAGCCACACGCGCCAGGAATAGGGGGAGCCTTGACCGTGATAGAACGTGAGTGCCATGCGATGCCTCCTCGGTGAAGCGCGATTATCGCCTACGGCGATGCTTGGCTACAGCTATCGAACACAGAGGACACAGAGGGGGCACAGAGGACACAGAGGAAGAGCAATCTATTCAGGGAGCGAGACGGCCACCACGATCACCGATTCGATTCCAAGACATCTCTTTCCTCTGTGTCCTCTGTGCCCCCTCTGTGTCCTCTGTGTTTCAAACGCTCTAGAAACAAAAACGCCGGCGTGAGCCGGCGTTTTGTCGAAGCAAAAAAGATCAGAGCAACGGCACGATCAACAGCGCCACGATATTGATGATCTTGATCAGCGGATTCACCGCCGGGCCCGCCGTGTCCTTGTACGGATCGCCCACGGTGTCGCCGGTCACGGCCGCCTTGTGCGCGTCCGAACCCTTGCCGCCGTGGTGGCCGTCCTCGATGTACTTCTTGGCGTTGTCCCAGGCTCCGCCGCCGGTGCACATGGAGATCGCGACGAAGAGGCCCGTGACGATGGTGCCCATCAGCATGCCGCCCAGCGCCTGCACGCCCGCGTCACGGCCCATCAGGAAACCGACGATGAGGGCCACCGCGATCGGCGAGAGCACCGGCAGCAGCGACGGGATCATCATTTCCTTGATGGCGCCCTTGGTGAGCATGTCGACGGCGCGCGAGTAGTCCGGCTTGCCCGTGCCGTCCATGATCCCGGGGATCTCCTTGAACTGGCGGCGCACTTCCTCCACCACCGAGCCCGCGCAGCGGCCGACGGCTTCCATCGCCATGGCGCCGAACAGGTACGGGATCAGGCCGCCGGCGAAGAGGCCGATGATCACCGCCGGGTTGGAGAGGTCGAACGAGATGTGGCGCCCGGCTTCTTCCAGCTTGTGCGTGTAGTCGGCGAAGAGCACCAGGGCCGCGAGACCGGCGGAGCCGATCGCGTAGCCCTTGGTCACGGCCTTGGTCGTGTTGCCCACCGCATCCAGGGGATCGGTCACGGCGCGCACTTCCTTCGGCAGCTCGGCCATCTCGGCGATGCCGCCGGCGTTGTCCGTGATCGGGCCGTACGCGTCGAGGGCCACGATGATGCCGGCCATCGAGAGCATCGAGGTGGCCGCGATCGCGATGCCGTACAGGCCCGCGAGCGAGTACGCCGCCCAGATCGCCGCGCAGACCGAGAGCACCGGCCACGCCGTCGAGCGCATCGAGACACCGATGCCCGCGATGATGTTGGTCGCATGGCCCTTGGTCGAGGCTTCCGCCACGTGCTTCACCGGCGCGTAGTCCGTGCCCGTGTAGTACTCGGTGATGATCACCATCAGCGCCGTCAGCACGATGCCCACGACGCAAGCGCCGAAGAGCGCGTTCACGGTGAGCAGCGGGTTCACCTTCGCCACGTCGCCCATCAGCCAGCCGGTGATGAAGTAGAACGCGATCAGCGAGAGGATGGCCGCCACGGCGAGGCCGCGGTAGAGGGCGTTCATGATCTTGCCGCCCTCGCTCGTCTTCACGAAGTAGCAGCCGATGATCGAGGCGATGATCGAGACGGCGCCGAGCGCGAGCGGATACACGACCGCGTTGCCGGCGACGGCGGAGTTGCCGAGCAGCAGCGCGCCCAGCACCATCGTGGCGATGATCGTCACGGCGTAGGTCTCGAAGAGGTCCGCGGCCATGCCGGCGCAGTCGCCCACGTTGTCGCCCACGTTGTCAGCGATCACGGCGGGGTTGCGCGGGTCATCCTCGGGGATGCCGGCTTCCACCTTGCCCACGAGATCCGCACCGACGTCCGCGCCCTTGGTGAAGATGCCGCCACCGAGACGCGCGAAGATCGAGATCAGCGAGGAGCCGAACGCGAGGCCGATGAGCGGCTTCACGATGTCGTTCAGCTTGGCACCGGCCGGGGCGCCGCTTTGCAGCAGCATGTAGAAGCCCGTCACGGCGAGCAGGCCGAGGCCCACGACCAGCAGGCCCGTCACGGCGCCGCCCTTGAAGGCGATGTCGAGCGCGGGACCGATGCCGCGGCGCGCGGCTTCCGCCGTGCGCACGTTGGATCGCACCGACACGTTCATGCCGATGTAGCCCGCGGCGCCGGAGGCGATGGCGCCGATGGCGAAGCCCAGGGCCGTCATCATCCCGAGGCCCGGCACGAAGGCGATGACCACCAGCAGGACCAGGCCCACGATGCCGATCGTCGTGTACTGGCGATTGAGGTACGCCTTCGCGCCCGTCTGGATGGCCGCGGCGATCTCGCGCATGCGGTCGTTGCCGTCCGGTTGCGAGAGGATCCATTTCGCGGTGATCGCCCCATACACCAGCGCGAGGGCGCCACAGGCGAGCGCCAAGAGCAATGCGTTCTGCAACATTCTGCTTCTCCTTGCTTTTTTGGAAGTGGCCTAGAGTGCGAAGTCGGTCTTCGTCTTCTTCTTCACGGCTGCGTTCTTCAGCCGCGCGTATTTCGGGAGTCCGTTCTCGAAGGGCGGGAAGGCCTCTCCGGCGATGAGCGGCGACAAATAGTTGCGGCACTTCTGCGTGATGTGGAAGCCGTCCGGCGTGATGAAGTCGCGCGGCATCTTCTTCTCGACGTTGGCGATCGCCGTCAGCGGCGCCACGCCGATCTTCCAGCGGTACGGCTTGCTCGAGGTGCGCACGATCGTCGGCATGACGCCCGACTGGCCGGCCACGGCGAGCTCCACCGCGGCCTTGCCGACGGCGTAGGCCTGCTCGAGGTCCGTCTTCGAGGCGATGTGGCGCGCGGCGCGCTGGAGGTAGTCCGCGACGGCCCAGTGGTGCTTCAAGCCCAGCTTGCCGCGCACGAGCTCCGCGATGCGCGGGGCGACGCCGCCCAGCTGCGCATGCCCGAACGCGTCCTTGATGCCGGATTCCGCGAGGAACTTGCCGTCGGCATCGTGCAGGCCTTCCGAGACGCCGACGGCACAGTAGCCGTGCTTCTCGACGTTCATCTTCACGGCGGCGAGGAATTTCTCCTCGTCGAACGGAATCTCGGGGAAGAGCAGGATGTGCGGCGCGGTGCCGGGCTGCGTCTGCGCGAGGCCCAGCGCGGCGGTGATCCACCCCGCATGGCGGCCCATGACTTCCATGATGAAGACCTTGGTCGACGTCTTGGCCATCGACTCGACGTCGAGGCCCGCTTCCATCATCGAGGTGGCCACGTACTTCGCGACCGAGCCGAAGCCCGGGCAGCAGTCGGTGATCGGCAGGTCGTTGTCGACGGTCTTCGGCACGTGCACGGCGGTGAGCGGATAGCCCATCGCCTGCGAGATCTGCGAGACCTTGAGGCAGGTGTCGGCGGAGTCGTTGCCACCGTTCAGGAAGAAGTAGCCGATGTCGTGCGCCTTGAACACCTCGACCAGGCGCTCGTACTCGCGGCGGTTCTTCTCGATCGACTTCAGCTTGTAGCGCGCCGAGCCGAAGGCGCCGCCCGGCGTGTTGCGCAGCCCCTTGATGGCCGCGGGCGATTCCTTGCTGGTGTCGATGAGGTCCTCGGTGAGGGCGCCGATGATGCCGTTGCGGCCCGCATAGACCTTGCCGATGTGCTTCCGGTGCTTGCGCGCGGCCTCGATCACGCCGGCGGCGCTGGCATTGATGACGGCGGTGACGCCGCCCGACTGCGCGTAGAAAGCGTTCTTCGGCATGCTCAACCCAACGCCTTGAAGACGCGATCCTTCACCTCGTCGACCGAACCGATGCCGTCGATGCGATGGTATTTCGGGGCGCGCTTGTCGCCGGTGCCGCCCCACGTCTTGTAGTACTCCACCAGCGGCTCGGTCTGCTGGTGATAGACGCCGAGGCGGTTACGCACCGTGGCTTCCTCGTCGTCCTTGCGCTGCACGAGGTCCTCGCCCGTCGCGTCGTCCTTGCCCGCGACCTTGGGCGGGTTGAACTTCACGTGGTAGGTCCGTCCGGAGGCCACGTGCACGCGGCGGCCGGACATGCGCTCGATGATCGTGGCATCCGGCACGTACACCTCGACGACATGGTCGAGGTCCACGCCCGAGGTCTTCATCGCCTCGGCCTGCGGGATGGTTCGCGGAAAGCCGTCGAAGAGGAAGCCGCGCGAGCAGTCGGGCTGCTGGATGCGCTCCTTCACGAGGCCGATGATGATGTCGTCGGAGACGAGGTCGCCGCGGTCCATCACGGCCTTGGCGGCAACGCCCAGCGGCGTGCCGGCCTTCACGGCGGCGCGCAGCATGTCGCCGGTGGAAATCTGCGGAATGGAATAGCGCTGGCAGATGAACGCGGCCTGCGTCCCCTTGCCGGCACCCGGCCCCCCTAGCAATATCAGCCGCATCGTGCTCGACTCCCCCAATAACAATCTTGTTTTGCAAACCGCGAGATTATGGCATGAGCCTGCCCCTCGTCACGAATCCCCTCGCCACCCGGGCCGAGGTTGCGCGGGCCCTGGCGGCGCTCTGCGCGCCCCTCGATTCCACGGACGGCGCGATACCCGGTTTCAACGCGGGGCGGCATAGCGACGCCTGCGCGGCGATCGAGGCGTTCGCCCGTCCCCTGTGGGGCATCGCGCCCTGGCTCGCGGGCGGAGGGTCCTACAAGCAGGCTGCCGCCCTCGTGGAAGGCATCGCGCGCGGCTTCGATCCGGCGGACCCTCTCTACTGGGGCGATCCGCGGGACCACGACCAGCGCCTCGTGGAATGCGCCGCCGTCGCCTCGGCCCTTCTCGTGGCGCCCGCCGCGTTGCTGGATCCCCTGCCCACCGCCGCGCGTGAAAACCTCGTGCGCTGGATCGCTCGTCTCGGCGATGTGCGCGTGCCCGAGACCAACTGGCTTTTCTTCCGCGTCCTCGCGAACCTCGCGGCGGAGCGGCTCGGAGCGCGGCACGACGCAGCACGGATCGCGGCCGACATGGACCGCATCGAGTCCTTCGACCTGGGCGACGGCTGGTACTCCGATGGCCAGGGGGGCTCCAGCGATCACTACGTCGCCTTCGCGTTCCACTTCTACGGCCTGCTCTATGCGCGGCTCGAAGCCGGGCGCGATCCGGAGCGCTGCGCTCGCCTGCGCGATCGCGCCTCGCGCTTCGCGCGCGACTACGCCGCATGGTTCGACGCCGAGGGCGCCGCGCTGCCGTTCGGCCGCAGCCTCTCGTACCGTTTCGCACAGGGCGCGTTCTGGGGTGCTCTCGCGTGGGCAGGCGTGGAAGCGCTGCCCTGGGGTGAGATCAAGGGCCTGTGGCTGCGCAACCTCCGTTGGTGGCTTGCACGGCCCATCGTCGATGCGCAGGACCGGCTCGTACCCGGATACGCGTATCCCAACGCCGCGATCGGCGAGGACTACATCGGTCCCGCATCGCCGTACTGGGCTTTCAAGACGTTCCTGCCCCTGGCGCTTCCCGAAGGCCATCCCTTCTGGCGCGCGACCGAGACTGCGGCGACCGATCCGGGTGCCATCGTCGCGCAGCCTGCGCCGCGCCTCGTCGTGTGCCGCAGCGAGGAAGGTCGCCATGTGTTCGCCTTGTGCGCAGGGCAGCCTGCACCCTGGGGGCTGCGCCACGACGCGGCCCGCTACGCGAAGTTCTGCTACTCCACGCGCTTCGGCTTCAGCGTGGGCACCGGCACGTCCGGCCTCACGCACGGCGGCTACGACAGCATGCTCGCGCTGAGCGAAGACGGCGTGGAGTTCCGGTCGCGTCGCGAGACCGCGGACATCGAGATCGGCGAGCGCCACGCCGCTTCGACGTGGCGGCCGTGGCCCGACGTCGCGATCCGCACGTGGCTCATCGCCGCGCCGCCGTGGCACGTTCGCGTGCATCGCATCCGGACGGCGGGGCGCAGGCTCTCGACATTCGAGGGCGGCTTCGCCATCGCGCACGCCGGCATCGACCGCCTCGATACGCAGGGTTGGAAGCACGGCGCCCGCAAGGCCGCCGCGCAGGGCGCGAACGGCCGCTGCGAGATCGTGGACCTCGAGGGCGAGCGGCATGGACTGGTGCTGATGGCCGAGCCGGGGACGAACGTCCTCTGGCCGCGCACGGCGATCCCGGCGTTGGTGGAGAACGGCCGCACGGGCGACTCGTGGATCGCGTGCGCCGTGCTCGGCGTCACCGATCACACGTCGATCGCGATGCCCTTCCGATGGACGCGCACGCCCGCGGGACGGCAGCTCGAAGGACCGGGGTTCGTGCTGGACTTCGGCGGCTGAGCTAGCGGGACGCGAGCACGGAGCGCACGCGCTCCAGGTCTTCCTGCGTATCCACGCCCGCTTCGAGGTTGCCGTTCCACAGTGCTACCGCGATGCGGTAGCCGTGGCCCAGCGCGCGCAGCTGCTCCAGCGCCTCGAAGCGTTCCGCCGCGGTTTGCGCGAGCGACACGTACTCGCGCAGGAAGCGCACGCGATAGGCGTAGATGCCGATGTGGCGGTACGCGGGGAAATCCGCCGGCAACGCCTCGCGCGACTTCGCGAAGGCATCGCGTGCATACGGGATGGGCGCGCGCGAGAAGTACTGCGCATAGCCCGCGTCGTCGATGACCACCTTCACCACGTTGGGCGAGAAGAACGTCGCCGCATCGTGCAGCGGATGCGCGGCGGTCGAGATGGAGGCGCCGGGATGGTCCGCGAGCGACCGCGCGACCTGCCGCACCAGCTCCGGATCGAGCAGCGGCTCGTCGCCCTGGACGTTGACCACGATCTCGTCGTCGCCGAGCGCGAGCTGGGCCACGGCCTCGGCGAGGCGATCTGTGCCGGTGGGATGGTCCGGCGAGGTGAGGATCACCTTCACGCCGCGCGCGGCGACCGCGGAGCGGATGTCCTCGTGGTCGGTGGCGACGACGACTTCCTGCGCCCCGCTCTGCGCCGCGCGTTCCGCGACCCACGCGACGAGCGGCTTCCCGCCGATATCCGCCAGCATCTTCCGCGGCAGGCGCGTCGAATGCATGCGCGCCGGCACGATGACGCGGAACGCGGGCAGCGCGGCCATGGGCCTTAAGCGTCCTCGTCGGGGCCGAGCGTGCGGGCTTCTTCCTCGAGCATCACGGGGATGCCGTCGCGCACCGGGAAGGCGAGGCGGTCGCCCTTGCAGACGAGCTCGGAGGCGTCCTTCCTCCACACGAGCGGACCCTTGCAGAGCGGGCAGACGAGGATCTCAAGCAGCTTGGAGTCCATGCAGGCGTTCCAGGAGAAAGGCTTCGAACTCGGGCGGGAGGACGGCCGTGACGCGAAGGAACCACATGCGGCCGTCGGCGAATGCCGCGCATTTTACGGCATCCTTCTCCGTCATGACGATCGCCTCGGCCCCCGGGAGCTTCAGGTCTGCCGCGCGATAGAAATAGTGATCGGGAAAGGACAGGTTCTTCGTGCGCACGCCGAGCGACTCGAGGTGCGTGAAGAACCGCTCCGGATGCGCGATGCCCGCGATCGCCGCGACCGGGAGCCCGCGCACCATCATCGCGAACTCCTCCGGCGTGCGCGCCTCGTTGTCGGGAAGATGGACGAACGTGTCGCCGCCCAGGCGCATCGCGAACTGGCGCGGGGCCGGCACCTGGTCCGAGTGTCCCCCCGTCACGATCGCCGCATCGACTTCCTTCAGCCGCGACACGGGCTCGCGTAAGGGTCCGGAGGGCAGCAGCAAGCCGTTGCCGAAGCGACGCTCGCCGTCGACCACCGCGATCTCGATGTCGCGCCCCAGGGCGTAGTGCTGCAGGCCGTCGTCGCTCACGACCACGTCGATCTCGGGGCTGGTGCGCAGCAACGCCTGCACGGCCGCGGGCCGGTTGGGCGAGATGAACACCGGGACGCGGCAGCGCCGGGCGATCACCACCGGCTCGTCGCCGAAGAGCTCCGGCGTCGCGCGCTCGGGAAAGACGCGCACGACACCCGAGGGATCCTGCTCCGTCGAGGGAACGCTCCCGTAGCCGCGCGAGACCACGCCGGGCGTGAACCCGTTGGCCTTCAGCATCTCGACGATCGCGATGGTGACCGGCGTCTTGCCGGTGCCGCCCACGGAGATGTTGCCCACGACGATCACCGGCACCTTCGCGCGCCAAGGCTTGACCAGGCCCGAGCGATACGCGAACCGGCGCAGGAAGACCGCGAAGCGGAAGAGGACCGACAGGGGCAGGAAGACGAGCGCGCCGCCGCCGAGGCGCTGCCATTCCCGTTCGAACCACGCGGTCACGCTAAGGGCGCGATTGCGTCGTGAACGAGATGTGGTTGAAGCCCGCGAGGCGGGCGCTCTCCATCACGTTCACCACCGCCTGGTGCGTGGCGGCGGCGTCGGCACTGATGGCGATCACCGGGTCCTTGCGGCCCTTCGCGGCTTCCTTCAGGCGCTGCGAGAAGGCGGCGGGGTTGCCGAACACGGTCGCGGTGCCGTTGATGGCGTAGCGGCCCTGCGCGTCCACGGCGATGTTGAGGATCTCGGGGCCCTCGGCCGCCTTGCCCGCGGAGGCTTCGGGCAGGTTGATCTGCAGCTCGGAGAAGCGGCTGTAGGTCGTGGTGAGGAACAGGAAGATCAACACCACGATCAGGATGTCGATCAGCGGGATGAGGTTGATCTCCGGCTCCTCGCGAGCGCGGCCCTTCCGGAAGTTCATGCGCGGCGTTCGCCGTGCACCAGCTCGATCAGCTTGATCGCCTGGCTTTCCATGTCGATGATCAGCGTATCGACCCGGTGGCGGAAGTGGCGGTAGAAGATCACCGCGGGGATGGCGATGCCGATGCCGAAGAGCGTGTTGTAGAGCGCGACCGAGATGCCGTGCGCGAGCGCGGCGGGGTTGCCGCCCGACACCGGGTTCTGCGAGCCGAAGATCTCGATCATGCCCACGATGGTGCCGAAGAGGCCCAGCAGCGTGGAGATGGTGGCGATGGTGCCCAGCGTGTTGAGGAAGCGCTCGAGCTCGAGGCCGACCGCGCGCCCTGCGTCTTCCACCGAATCCTTGAGCACCTCACGCGACATGCGGTCGTTCAGCAGCGCCGCGGCGAACACGCGTCCGATCATCGGACCGGCGTGCAACCGGTTGATGAGGTCCTGCGAGACGCCCTTGGCCTGGTATTCGGCGATGACCTTGGGCAGCAGGTCGCGAGGCGCCACGACCGACGTGCGCAGCGACCAGAAGCGCTCGCCGATGATCGCGAGCGCAATGATGGATGCCAGGAGGATGAACCAGATCGGCCAGCCGGCCGCTTCGAGGATGGACAACACGCGTTGCTGCTCCCGCTAAAAAACCGATCGAACTTTAGCTTGCGGGCCATCTTTCCACAATAGTTTGTGCGTGACGGTGTCCGCCGGCACAACCCGTTTTGAGAAATCACTTGAAGACGCGCGCGGTTCCCGCTTGCGGATCGAGCACTGGCGCGGTTTCGCGCGGAGTTTGGTCGTCGAAGCCGCATCCGCTCTCGATTCGTTGCGATTCGTTTGCGATTCTCAGAGTGACAGCGGGGCGGGCTCGCGCGGCGCGTAGGACTTTACCCACAGAGCCTGTGGATAAGCCTGTGGGCGAGTTCCGGAGTGCGTGTCCAAGTGACCCTCCCACAAGGGTTTTTTCTTTTCCGCTCAATTTTTGAACGAATCGTGATTACCCAGCATCTTCAACCACTTACAAATTTTTTCGGGTGTCAAGCGGCACGTGCCGCACCTTGTCGGGCGTTGGCGACGGCCAACGCGCCGAGCGGTGGATAGCGAAGCCGGTTTTCCCTCTGAAAAGGGCCTCGCTTCCCTCTCGAAACCCCTCTACGATGGCGCTCCCATGAGCGCCTTTCTTCCCGGCCTGGCCCCGCCGTTGACCGTCTCGCAGCTCAACCGCCAGGTGCGCGAGCTGATCGAATCCGAGCTCGACATGATCTGGGTCGCGGGCGAGCTCTCGAACGTGAAGCTCGCCTCGTCGGGCCACTGGTACTTCTGCCTGAAGGACGCCGAAGCCGCGGTCGATGCGGCGATGTTCCAGGGCCGCGCGCGCTTCCTCGACTTCAAGCCCGTCGACGGCATGAAGGTCGAGGCCCGCGCCCGCGTGACGCTCTACGAGCCGCGGGGTAAGTACCAACTCGTGGTCGAGGAGCTGCGCAAGTCGGGCCTCGGCGCATTGCACGAAGCCTTCGAGAAGTTGAAGACGAGGCTCGGAGCGGAAGGCCTGTTCGATCCGGACCGCAAGCGGGAGCTGCCGCTCTTCCCGCGCGCCATCGGCCTGGTGACCTCGCCCGCGGCGGCCGCGCTGCGCGACATGCTCAGCACGCTACGACAACGCGCGCCGATGATTCCCGTGATCCTCTATCCCGCGCCCGTGCAGGGCGGGAGCGCCGCGCCGCGCATCGCCGCGGCGATCGAGATCGCGAATGCCCGCGGAGAAGTCGACGTGCTCGTCGTCGCGCGCGGCGGCGGAAGCCTCGAGGACCTGTGGGCCTTCAACGAAGAGATCGTCGCCCGCGCCATCGCCGGCTCGGCGATCCCGGTCGTGAGCGGCGTGGGTCACGAGACCGACTTCACCATCGCGGATTTCGCGGCCGACCTGCGTGCGCCGACGCCGACCGCGGCCGCGGCCGCCGCGAGCCCGGACCGCGAAGCGCTCGCCGCCGACGTCGCCGCGTTGCGCCGCCGCCTCTCGCGCGACCTGCAGCGCATCCTCGAGACGCAATCGCAACGCCTCGATGCCCTCGCGCGGCGGCTCCTCACGCCGGCCGAGCGCATCGCGCGGCAGCGCGAGACATTGACCCTCCATGCAAGGCGCCTGCGCAACGCGGTGGCCGGCCGCATGGAGCTCCACGCCGCGCGTCTGAAGGCGCAGCGCACCGCCCTCGGCCATCTCGATCCGACGCAGGTGCTCGGGCGCGGCTACTCGATCGTGCGCGATGCCGACGGCCACATCCGCCACACCAGCGAAGGCCTCGCCCCCGATGCCGCGCTCGACATCACGTTCTCGAAAGGCGGCGCGGGCGTGCGGGTGGTGAAAGTCGAAAAATCGGTATAGTCGTCCTCCCGAATCCCAAATTCCGGAGGACGCAATGGCCAGCAAGAAATCGACGAATGCCGTCTACAAGCTGATCGAGATCGTGGGCACGAGCCCGAACTCCTGGGCGGAAGCCGCGAAGAACGGAATCAAGACCGCGTCGAAGAGCCTGCGCGACCTGCGCGTGGCCGAGGTGGAGACCCTCGACGTGAAGATCGACGGCGGCAAGCTGATCTACCGCGCGAAGATGAAGCTCTCGTTCAAGTACCACGGGGACGACTGAGGAAACCCTCCACCCGCGCCGCGACGCTCTCCGCGAGGTCCGGCCGCAGGCAGTCGTAGCGTTCCACCCCTTCCATCGACCGCAGCCACGTGAGCTGGCGCTTCGCCAGTTGCCTCGTGGCTGCGATTCCCTTGTCCGCCAGGCCCTCGCGATCGCCGAGTCCGTCGAGCACTTGCCACGCCTGGCGATAGCCCACCGAGCGCATCGAGGGAAGGTCCGCGTGCAGCACGTAGCGCTCGCGTAGCGCGGCGAGCTCCTCGACGAGGCCGGCGGCGAGCATCGCGTGGAAGCGCCTGGCGATGCGCTCGTGCAGCACCGCGCGGTCGGAAGGCTCGAGCACGATGCGCACGGAGTCGAAGGCGAGCGCCGGGATCGCCGTGTCGCGCAGCAGGCTCGCCAGCGTGCGGCCGGTCACCCGGTACACCTCGAGTGCACGCTGGATACGCTGCGCATCCGTGGGCTCGAAGCGCGCCGCCGTGACCGGATCGACCTTCGCCAGCTCCGCATGCAGGGCGGGCCAGCCTTCGGCGGCCGCGCGGCGATCGAGCGCGGTACGTAGTGCGGGTTGCGCCGGCGGCAACTCGGCCAGCCCCTGCGTCAGCGTGCGGAAGTAGAGCATCGTGCCGCCCGCGAGCACCGGCACCTTTCCCCGAGCATGGATCTCGCCGATCAATCGCAGCGCATCCTCGCGAAAGCGCCCTGCCGAATAAGCGTCGGTCGGATCGAGGATATCGAGGAGGTGATGCGGTACGGAGGCTCGCTCTTCAGCGGTCGGCTTCGCGGTGCCTACATCCATGCCGCGATAAACCTGCGCCGAATCGACACTCACGATCTCGACCGGAAACCGCCTCGCCAGATCCAACGCAACGTGCGTCTTGCCACTGGCGGTCGGCCCAAGCACGAACACTGCCTTGAGCCGTCTTGCCTCGGCGTTCATCTGCGTTGATCTGCGTTCATCTGCGGAGGAAGCCTTTCGCCGTAGCGCGCGTCAGCGCCCCCGCATGAACAGGCGATCGAGATCCGCCATCGAGAACTGCACCCACGTCGGCCGCCCGTGGTTGCAGCTTCCCGCGCGCTCGGTCTCCTCCATCTCGCGCAGCAGCGCGTTCATCTCCGGAATCGTGAGCATGCGGTTGGCGCGCACGGCAGCGTGGCACGCCATCGTGGAGAGCAGCTCGTTCCTCTGCTCCACCAGCGCGCGGCTCGCTCCGTACTCCCGCATGTCGGCGAGCACCGAGCGCAGCAGCGCGGCCGTGTCGAGGTCGGAGAGCAGCGCGGGCACGGCGCGCACCACCAGCTCCCGAGGGCCGGCCGCGGCCACGTCGAAGCCGAGGCTGGAAAGCGCTTCGCGCGACGACTGCGCCTGCTCCACTTCCTCGGCGGTGGCCGGCAGGGGGATCGGCACGAGCAGCGGCTGCGAGGCGAGCACGGACGCGTCGAGCGCGCCCTTCAGCTTCTCGTAGACGATGCGCTCGTGCGCGGCATGCATGTCGACGATCACGAGGCCTTCGGCGTTCTGCGCGAGCACGAACACGCCGTGCACCTGCGCGAGCGCGAATCCCAGGCGCGCGCCCTCGCCCGCCGGGGCGATGGCCGAGGTGAGCGACGGCCGTGCGTCGCGCTCGGCCGTGACGGCACCCGCGAAGAGCGATTCGTACGCCGACGCCGGCTGCGATACCGAGAACGAGCCCTGCATCGCGGGGCGCTGCACCGAAGCCCACGCCGGCAAGGCGCCGGCCGGAGGCGGTGCCGTCTCGCCCGCGAGCGGCCGCGACAGCGCGCGCGTGAGCGCATGGAACACGAAGCCGTGCATCGAGCCGGAGTCGCGGAAGCGGACTTCGCTCTTCGCGGGATGCACGTTCACATCGACGAGCGCGGGATCGATCTCGAGGAAGAGCACGTAGGCCGGATGCCGGTCGTGGTGGAGGACGTCCGCATACGCCTCGCGAATCGCGTGCGCCACGACCTTGTCGCGCACGAAGCGGCCGTTCACGTAGAGGTATTGGGCGTCTCGGCTGGCGCGCGTGAAGCCGGGCGCGGCGACGAGGCCGCTCAACCGCAGCTTCGCGCCCTCGGCGGAGACTTCCACGGCACCGGCGGCGA
This sequence comes from Usitatibacter rugosus, assembly GCF_013003965.1. Classification (NCBI taxonomy): domain Bacteria; kingdom Pseudomonadati; phylum Pseudomonadota; class Betaproteobacteria; order Nitrosomonadales; family Usitatibacteraceae; genus Usitatibacter; species Usitatibacter rugosus. Next base: position 3,489,623 of record NZ_CP053069.1, read on the forward strand.
AATCGTCGCCGATGATGCGCGCGGCCCGTGCTCGGGGATCCTCGGGCGGCAGGTGAGCCGAGCGCCGGCCGTTGTGCGTGAGCGCGAAGGCGACGTCGGGGCGCGAAAGCGCGATGCGCGAGAACGCCTCCTCGCTCCGGCCGTACTCGGTGGCCTCGCTCTTCAGGAACTTGCGGCGCGCGGGCGTGTTGTAGAAGAGCTCCTCCACGTCCACCGTCGTCCCGGCCGCGAGCGCCGCGGGTTCCACCGGCGTCATCGTCCCGCCGTCCACGGCGATCTTCCACGCGTTCTTCTGCGCGGCCTCGCGGCTCACGATGGCCAGGCGCGACACGGAGCCGATCGAAGCGAGGGCCTCACCGCGGAAGCCCAGCGACACCGCGCGCTCGAGGTCGGCGAGCGTCGCGATCTTGGAGGTGGCGAAGCGCGCGACGGCGAGCGGGAGATCCTCCGGCGAGATGCCGCCGCCGTCGTCGGCGACGCGCAGCCGGCGCACGCCGCCTTCCGCGAGATCGACCGAGATGCTGCGGGCGCCCGCGTCGAGGCTGTTCTCCAGCAGCTCCTTCAGGACGGAGCTCGGGCGTTCGACCACCTCGCCGGCGGCGATCTGGTTGACGAGGAGCTCGGGGAGTGCGGCGATTTTGCCCATGAAATCAACGCAATGTTACACTGCCCCGCAGCGCTTTCGCGTTCCGCCCCGCGCATTGGGCGACCCGAGAAGAGGCATGACGACGCACCTGCCCCCCGCGCCGATTCGCGACGCCGGACTCGAGGACGAAGCCACCATCTTCAACGAGGAAGTTCGGCTCCTCTATCGGTTCTCGCTGGTCGAATACCTCGCCACGCTCCTGGTGACGTTCATCCTCGGCGTGATCCTGTGGGACGACCTCGCGCGCCCGACGCTCTTCGCCTGGTTCGTCGGCATCTCGCTGCTCACCGTCGGGCGCTACGCGCTCTACAAGGTCTTCCTCAACGTGAACCCGCAGGCGCGCGAGCTCCGGCAGTGGGAACGCGCGTTCCTCATCGGCACCTTCCTCACCGCGGCGCTGTGGGCGCTGATCGGCACCGTGCTGCTGCCCGAGACCACGCGCATGGCGAGCCGCCTCTCGGTGGTGATGGTGGTCACGCTGCTGCTCACGGGCGCGGTCGCTTATCACGCACCGCATCGCTACGCGTACAAGGTCACTGCCTTCGTGGGCCTGGTGCCGCTCGCCATCGCGCTGGGCTTCTCCGGTGACCGGGCGCAGATGGCGCTCTCCGGCCTCGTGCTCCTGCTCGCCCTCGTGCTCCCCTACATCCACACCAAGGTGCACGGCGCGCTGGTCGAGTCGCTCACCACCGCGCGCGTGCTCGTGAACCGCGACAGCGAGCTGGAGAGCGAGCGCAACAAGCTGCAGCAGGCCATGGACGCGCTTGCCGGCGAGATGGTCGAGCGCCTGAAGGCGCAGCAGCAGGAGCTGCTCACCGCGCAGAAAGTGCGCATGCACTTCGAGCGCACGCCGCTCGGGGTGATCGAGTGGGACAGGCAGTTCCGGGTGATCGCCTGGAACCCTGCCGCGGAAGCGATCTTCGGGTACTCCGCGGCCGATGCCCTGCATCGCAGCGCCGAGGGCTTCGTGGTCGCGCAGGCCGAGCGCGAAAGCGTCGAGGCGATGTGGCGCGAGGTGGCCGAGACCAAGGACGGCAGCAAGACCACGCTCGTGAACGTGACGCGCGGCGGGCGGACGATCCATTGCGAGTGGTACAACACGCCGCTCGTGGACCCGGGCGGGAAGATCATCGGCTACGCCTCGCTGGTCCAGGACGTGACCGAGCGCCTCAACACCGAGCGCACGATCCACTACATGGCGCACCACGATGCGCTCACGGGCCTGCCCAACCGCCGCCTCATGCAGGACCGCCTGAACCAGGCGATCATCAGCGCCCGGCGGAAGCAGCGCCACGTGGCCGTGCTCTTCCTCGACCTGGACCGCTTCAAGATCGTGAACGACACGCTCGGCCACGAGAGCGGCGACTTCATCCTGCGCGACGTGGCGCAGCGCCTGCAGACCTGCGTGCGCGAGGTGGATACCGTCTCCCGCGAGGGCGGCGACGAGTTCGTGGTGATCCTGCCGGACCTCGAGCGCCCCGAGAACGCGCGCGTGGTGGCCGACAAGATCCTGAAGGAGCTGATGCGCCCGGTGGAGGTGAGTGGCCACGAGATCCACATCACGACCTCGATCGGCATCAGCCACTACCCGAACGACGCCACCGACGTGAGCCATTTGCTGAAGCACGCCGACAACGCCATGTACCAGGCGAAGGACGCGGGCCGGAACACCATCCGCTTCTTCACCGGCGATCTCAACTTCCTGCTCTCCAAGCGCCTGGAGATCGAAGGAAAGCTCCGCCGCGCGCTGGAGAACGAGGAGTTCTTCCTGCGCTACCAGCCTCAGGTCGACATCGCCACCGGCGAGATCTCCGGCATGGAAGCGCTGGTGCGCTGGAACGACCCGCAAAAGGGCGAGGTGTACCCGAAGGACTTCATCTTCGTCGCCGAGGAGCTGGGGCTCATCGTGCAGCTCGGCGAGTGGGTCTTCCGCACCGCCTGCCGCCAGCTCAAGGCCTGGGCGGACGACGGGCTGCCACCGGTGGCGATCTCCATCAACATCTCGCCGCGCCAGTTCATGTCGCGCCGCCTCGTCTCCACGCTGCTCACGATCGTGCGCGAGACGGGCGCCAATCCGAAGCTGGTCGAGCTCGAGATCACCGAGACGATGATCATGCGCAACCTCGAGCAGTCGGTGGAGACGCTGACACAGCTCCGCTCGGTGGGCATGCGCGTGGCGGTCGACGACTTCGGCGTCGGCTACTCGTCGCTGGGGCAGCTGAAGCGGCTACCGGCCACGAGCATGAAGATCGACCGCTCCTTCATCGCCAACGTGCCCGACGACGCCTCCTCCGGCTCGATCACCGAGGCGATCATCGCGATGGCCAAGCGACTGAAGCTGCGCGTGATCGCCGAGGGCGTGGAAACGCGAGCGCAGCTCGAGTTCCTGCGCGCCAACCACTGCGATGCGTTCCAGGGCTTCCTCTTCTCGAAGCCGGTCACTTCCCTCGAAGCGACCGCCATGCTCAAGGCCCAGGTCGCCGCCGACGTCCCACCCCCCATCCGGGCCGTGAACCACTAATTAATTAGGGTCAGACCCTAATTAATTCCAATTGGGGTCTGACCCCAATTAGTTACTGGCGACCTTGTTGCGGGCGAGGGGAGGATTGTTCGAGAGGTACCGCTTGATGCCGCCGAGAATGGCGGCGGCGAGCTTGTCCTGGTACCCGGCGTCCTTGAGGCGACGCTCCTCCTCGGGATTCGAGATGAACGCGGTCTCGACCAGAATCGAAGGAATATCCGGCGCCTTGAGGACCGCGAAGCCCGCCTGCTCCACCGACTGCTTGTGGAGCGAGTTGATGTCCCCGATCTCCCCCAGCACCGCCTTGCCGAGCTTGAGCGAGTCGTTGATCGTCGCGGTAAGCGAGAGGTCGAGCAGCGTGCGCGCAAGGACCGGATCCTTCACGCCGAGGTTCACGCCGCCGATCATGTCCGACTGGTTCTCCCTCTGCGCGAGCATCCGTGCCGCGGCGGACGTCGCGCCGCGCTCGGACAGGGCGAACACCGACGAGCCGCGCGCATCGGGCTTCACCCAGGCGTCGGCGTGGATCGAGACGAAGAGATCGGCCTGCACGCGCCGCGATTTCGTCACGCGCTGCGCGAGCGGGATGAAGTAGTCGCCGTCGCGCACCAGCACGCCGCGCATGCCCGGCTCCTTGTCGATCTGGGCCTTGAGGCGCTTGGCGATCGCGAGCGTCACGTCCTTCTCGTGCGTGCCTCCGCGTCCGCGCGCTCCGGGATCCTCGCCACCGTGGCCCGCGTCGATCGCCACGATCACCAGGCGCTCCATCTTCGGCACCTTGGCGGGCTTGCGGGGATCGAGCTTCAGCACCGGCAGGTCGGGCACCTCGACCCGGGCGACCTCGATGGGCGGCGCGGCGATCGTCGGCGGCAGGGGCGTTTGCGTGGCGGGAGCCGGGGCGCCCGTCACCGGGGCCTGCGACATCTCGCCGATCGGATCGGGCGGCTTCAGCAGCGCCAGCAGCGGGTCCCTGGGCTTCGCGGGATAGATGTCGATCACGAGGCGATGCTTGTACTCGCCCACGGGAGCGAGCGGGAACACCTGCGGCTTCACTTCGGTCTTCAGGTCGAACACGAGGCGCGACACTCCGGGGCGGTTCACGGCGACGCGCATCGTCTTGATGTAGGGATCGTCGTCGCGCACCTTCGCGGCGAGCGAGCGCAGCTCGTCGTTCACCTCGAGGCCCTCGAGGTCGATCACGAGGCGCTCGGGATCCTTCACGAAGAACGACTGGAACTTGAAGGGCTTCGCGCCCTCGAGCGTGACGCGGGTGTACTCGTCGGCGGGCCACACGCGCGAGGCGGTGACGGTTTGCCCGAAAGCATGCGAGGAAATGAGGAGTGCGCTGATGGCCAGCGCGGCGACGAGTGCCAGGTGCGCTAGCGCACCGGGGCCGGACGCATCGCAGCTTCGAGGCAGCGGATTCCCATCGGCGTGTTCGCCTTCAGCGTCGCCACCCTCCCAACGTCCTGGATCGCGAGCGTGATCTCCACGTCGGCCGTCGGCAGCAGGCCATGCGCTTTCTCCGGCCATTCCACGAAGCTCACGCGGCGGCCGTCGAAGGTATCCCGAAACCCGGCTTCGTTCCATTCCCGAGGGTCCTGGAACCTATAAAAATCAAAGTGATGGAAGTCTAACCTCGAAACCTCATAAAGTTCAACTAACGCATAGGTCGGACTTTTGACCCGGCCCTCGAATCCTAGCCCTCGCAGCACCCCGCGGACGAGCGTCGTCTTCCCGGCCCCCAGGTCACCGTGGAGGAAAACGACCAGCCCGGGCTCGATCCCGCGCGCGATCGCGCCTCCCAGGGCCAGGGTCGCGTTCTCGTCGGGGAGGATGGTCTTCAGCACGAATTAGAATCGCGGGAATGGAAACGCAAGTGGCCACTCGCATCGAGGACCGCATCAAGCAGTGGGGCCGGGAGCTCGGCTTCGATGCGGTGGCGATCGCCGGCACGAACCTCGAGGCGGAAGAAGCACGGCTGCTCGACTGGCTCGGGCGCGGCTGGCATGGCGGCATGGATTATATGGCGCGGCATGGTGCGCGCCGCGCCCGGCCCGCGGAGCTCGTCCCCGGGACGCTGAGCGTGATCAGCGTCCGGCTCAACTACACGCCACCCGCCGCGCGCGATTCCGCGGACGTCCTCGACGATCCGGAAAGCGCGTTCATATCCCGCTACGCACTCGGCCGCGACTATCACAAGGTGATCCGAAACAAGCTGCAGGCGTTCGCCGATCGCCTGGTCCACGAGCTGGGTTCGTTCCACTACCGGGTGTTCACCGACTCCGCGCCCGTGATGGAAGTCGCCCTCGCCGCCCGGGCCGGCCTCGGCTGGCGCGGCAAGCACACGCTGCTGCTCTCGCGCGAGGCCGGCTCGCTCTATTTCCTGGGCGAGCTCTTCGTGAGCCTCGACCTCGAGCGCGACGCCCCGGTGGGCGACCACTGCGGCACCTGCACGCGCTGCATCGAAGCGTGCCCCACGAACGCCATCGTCGCGCCCTACCAGCTCGACGCGCGCCGTTGCATCTCTTACCTCACGATCGAGCACGCGGGCGCGATCCCCGAGGAATTCCGCCCCGCGATGGGCAACCGCATCTACGGCTGCGACGACTGCCAGCTCGCTTGCCCTTGGAACAAGTACGCCGAGCTCGCCGCGAGCCCCGACTTCGCCGTGCGCCACGGACTCGACGACGAAAGATTGGTGAACCTTTTCGCGTGGACACAGGACCAATTCGACACGCGCTTCGAGGGCTCGGCGATTCGCCGCATCGGCCACGAGCGATGGCTCCGCAACATCGCCGTCGCGCTGGGCAATGCGTCACCTTCCCGGGGTATCCTCGCGGCTCTCCGGTCACGCCGGGACGATCCTTCCGCGCTCGTCCGGGAGCACGTGGCCTGGGCCCTGGCGCGTCACGAACAACCATCGAATGGCGCGCATTGAACCGGAGGCCCCCTTGTCCCACGTGATCCGCATCGTCCTCGCCGCGCTCGCCGCGTGCGCGGCGCTCGTCCCCGCCGCATCGCACGCCGTCTACCTCAGCCCCGACGGGCTCGGCCAGGCGCTGATCTTCCCGTACTACACGGTTCGCTCGGTCGACGGCGGCAACACGTACAACACCTTCATCTCGATCGTGAACCACACGGCCGACGCGAAGGTGCTCCGCGTGCGCTTCCGCGAGAGCAAGAATGGCCGCGAAGTCGGCAACTTCAACCTCTTCCTCGGCCCGCGCGATACCTGGGTCGGCGCGATCGCCGCGCCCCCGGATGCGTCGCTGCCGGCACGCCTCTTCAACCCCGACAACTCGTGCGTGTTGCCGGCGTTCTCCGTGTTGACGGGTGTGACCCCGTTCCTCGACTTCTCCAGCGCGGCCTATTCGGGCGCGTTCGCCGACGGCCTGGGCACCGGCAACGACCGCACGCGCGAGGGCTACGTCGAGGTGATCGAGATGGCGGCCATCACGGGCGGCGCCGCGGCCGGGGTCACCATCGGCGCCAACGGACGTCCGGCCAACTGCGCCGCGCTCGACGGAATCATCAACACGGTGGCTCCCACGGGCGGTCTCTCGGGCACGCTCACCTTGCTCAACGTGCAGAGCGGGCTCGACTTCACGGCGAATGCCGATGCGCTGGCCCAACTCTCCGTGCTGCCCTTCTACCGCGCCGCGAACGATCCCTACCCCGACTTCAATTCGGGAGAGATCCTCACGAGCAGCTTCCTGATCGCGGCCGATCGCGGTTACCGGATGCAGTGGACGGGTGGCGTGGACGCGGTCAGCGCCGCGCTCATGCGCAAGACGCTCGACAACGAGATCATCCTGGACAGCGCAACCCAGTCCTCGACGGACTGGGTCGTGACCTTCCCCACCAAGCGCTTCTACGAAACCACCAGGGGAGCGCCCGGACCCTTCGCGAACGAATTGAGCCAGCCTTTCGTCCAGTTCGCGCTCAGTGTCCAGCCGCGCGACGGCGTGACGCGGAACTACCAGAACGAGTGCGGCTTCACTTGCGATCCGGCCATGACGGAGATCCCGTTGCGGCTCGACGGGGCGGCCACCGTCGTCGGGTTCCGCAACTCGACCAGCGCCAACGCGAGCGGCGCCGCGGGCACCTCGGGCGCGCTGGGTTCGACGAGCGCGTGGATCGTCTCACTGCCGCAGGGCGTGCAGAACGGCACGGCGATCCTCTCCCTGCCATCGCGCATGGGGCCTGCCGCATCGCGCACATTCAACATCGGCACCGGAGACTTCGTGACCGAGAACGCGCGCGTCGAAGGCTTGCCCGCCGTGGGATTCGCGGTGCGCACCTTCAGGAACGGCAGCCTCACGTGCACCGGCGCCGCCACCTGCCAGGGAAATTACGGAGGGATGTACACGCACGAGGCAAAGCGCTCGGTGCTCGTGCCGTAGAATCCCGGCATGCGTTTGCATTCGACTGCCGCGGCCTGCGCCGCGCTGCTGGCAGCGGCCCCGGTCGCTGCCGTGCAGCTCAACCCCGACGGGCTCGGCCAGGCGCTGATCTATCCGTACTACACCGCTCGCTCGTCGGCGCCGGGCGAGTCGTTCCAGACGCTGGTGACGGTCGTGAATCACACGGCCGACGCGAAGAGCGTGCGGGTCCGCTTCCGGGAAGGCGCGAACGGCGCGTCGGTTGCCGAGTTCAACCTCTACCTTGGCCCTCGCGACATGTGGACCGCCGCCGTGATCCCGGCCGGCACGAGCGATACGGCGCAGTTGCTGACCCGCGACACCTCCTGCGTCGATCCCCCCATTCCGGTCGCGGGCCTCACGTTCGCGGCCGGCTCGCTCGAGGGCTCCATCGAGGTGATCGAGATGGCCACGCTCACCGGCGCCGCGGTGGCCGCCGTGACGCCGGCGGGCACGCAAGGCGTGCCGCCCAACTGCGCGCTCGTCTCCGCGCCGCTCGTGCCCACGGTCGCGGCTCCGTCGGGGGGCCTTTCGGGAACGCTCACGCTCCTCCACGTGGCCAACGGTTACGACTTCACGCTGAACGCCGAAGCGCTGGCCGCGCTGTCGACGCAGCCCTTCCACCGCTTGCCCAACGATCCCTATCCCGGCTTCAGCGCCGCCGAGATCACGCCGGTGAGCGTGGTGGCGACGAACGGCTACCTGTACCGCTCGCTGTGGCCGAACGGCCGCGAAGCCGTCAGCGCCGTGTTGATCCGCAGCACCGCCGTGGCCGAGTACACGGTGGATCCCGCCACGCAGTCGCGCTCGGATTTCGTCGTGACCTTCCCGACGCGTCCGTACTACCCGGCCACTTCGGCGGGCACGCCTCCCTTCTGGATCACCAGCTCCCCTCCCTTTGGCAACTACGTCGGGGCCGGAACCCGGAGACGTAACGGCGTCTCCACGCAAACGGGGCTGGGGTGCTTTCGCGACGATTTCATCGGCGGGACTCACTGCGCGCCCGTGTTCTGGGCACGCGCGACGACCGTGCTGACCGGCACCACCCTGAATCCCCACGCGCTCTCCGGAACGCCCGGTGTGTTCCTCTCCGCCACGCCCGCCGCGAGCATTCCCGAAGTGGCGCCCTCGGGCTGGGCCACTCTCATTCGCCTGTCCGTCGACACCGTGACCAGCCTTCCGGGATCGACCCGCCTCGACCTGGCGACCGGGGAGGTCGTGACCGGCGCGCACACGATGCGCGGAATGCCCCAAGTGGGCTTCAGCGCGCGCACGTTCCGGAACGGCTCGCTCTCTTGCACCTCGGGCACGTGCCAGGGCAACTACGGTGGCGTGTTCCCCTTCCGCTTCCTCCGGGACATCACCGGGCCCTGACGATGAATCCCCTTTCCAGGCGTTGCCTCCTCGCCGCGGCGGTCGCCTCGTCGCTCGCCTCGCCCGCCCTCGCGGTGCGCCTCGACGACGACGGGCTCGGCCAGGCACTGATCCATCCGTACTACACGACGCGCATCGTGCAGGGCGCCCAGTTCAACACCTACCTGTCGGTCGTGAACCACACGGACACGGTGAAGGCCCTGCGCGTGAACTTCCGCGAGGCCCGCAACGGCCGCGTGATGCTCGCCGTCAATGCATTCCTGGCCCCCTATGACGTGTGGACGGTCGCCCTTGTCCCCAACGACGAGCAGGCCGGTGCCGCTACGCGGTTGCTCACTGCGGATGAGTCCTGCACCGACCCGCCGCTTCCGTTTACCCCTTCGGTGTTGTTCTCGAATGCGGCCTATACCGGCGCCAACTCGGACGGGTTGGGCGATGGCCTGGACCGCACGCGCGAGGGCTACGTCGAGATGATCGAGATGGCCACGCTCACCGGAGCGTCGGCCGCCGCGGCGACCATGTCGCTCTCCGGGGTTCCCACGAATTGCGCCGCGCTTCGGGGTGCCAGCGTGCTCACGGCCGCCGCTCCGACCGGCGGGATCGCGGGCACGCTCACGCTCATCAACGTGAACGACGGGCTCGACTTCACGCTGGGCGCGGAGGCGCTCGCCGAGCTCTCGAGGCAGCCCTACTACCGCCCGGTCACCGATCCGTATCCCGGCTTCAACGCCGCGGAGATCACGCCCGTCAGTGTCGTGGGCGTCGGCAGCAAGGTCTATCGCGCCGCCTGGAGCAGCGGCACCCAGGCCGTCTCGGCGGTGCTCGCGCGGCGCGAGGGCATGGGCGAGTTCGTGCTGGATGGAGCGACGCTCTCGCGCACGGACATGGTGGTGACTCTCCCGCTGCGGCCCTACGCGCCCTCTTCCGATGGAGTCGCGTTCACGCTCGACTATCGCGATCGCGAAGGTCGTGGGCAATCGGCCATCCCTTGCGAGGGTCCTTTCGCGCCGACGTGCAGCGCGCAATGGGACCGCGTGGCGAGCGTCATCACGTTCGACGGCGGCCTGCCGCATACGCAAGACGACGTGGGCGTCCTCTCCGCGTCCACCGGCCCGCTCATCACCACGAGTGGCGGCGGGTTCAACCAGCCGCCCATGACCACGCGCACGACTCGCATCCGGCTCGGGGAAGATCCCGTGGCGAACGGTTCGTTCTCGTGGCGGGTTGGCCCGGCCGGGAACACCGTGACGAGCCTCCCCACGTCGCAGGTCATCGACACGGTGACGGGCCTGGTGACGACCGGCAGCCAGACCTACGTGGGACTGCCCGCGGTGGGCTTCACGCTGCGCACCTTCCGCAACGGCAACCTCGCGTGCGGAACGGCCACGTGCCAGGGCAACTACGGCGGATCGTTCCCGCTCAAGTTCCGCCGCGACATCGCAACACCCTAGCCGCTACTTCACGAACGCCCGCAGCTCCTTCGCGAGCTTCTCGAGGGAGGGCTGGTGCACGTACATCATGTGCCCGGCCTCGTAGTAGCTGGTGGTGATGTTCTTGCGCAGCTCGGGCTCGATGCCGAGGTGGCGCATCGTGTAGTCGGAGGCGAAGTGCGGCGTGGCGAAGTCGTAGTAGCCGTTGGCCACGAGCACGCGCATGTGCGGGTTCATCGACATCGCCTTCCTCAGCGTGTCGCCCACCGAGGCGAAGCGGTTCACGAACTCGCCCCAGCCCCAGTCCAGGTACAGGCCCTTCAGGATCTCGTAGGGGCCGTCGCGCTCGAACTTGAGGTCGGTGCGCAGGTAGTCGTTCAGCGTCGCGGCATAGGCGCCGTAGATCGCGGCGAAGCCCGGGTCGTACTCGAACTGCTCGCCGGCCGCGTCGCGGTCCATGCCGGTGTAGCGGCTGTCCAGGCGGCCCACCGTCCGGCGCTCGCCGCGCAGCAGCTCCTTGCAGAAGCGGAAGATCTCGATGCGCAGGTTGGTGCGCTCGACGTACTCGACCGAAAGGCCGGTGTAGCGCGCGATCTTCTTCGCCAGGCGGGTGCGTTCGGCATCGGGTAGCGCATCGCCCTGGAAGAGCGCGGCTGCATATTCGCCGCCCGCGAAGGCTTCCACCTCATCGAGCAATGCGCGCAGCTTCTTCTTCTGCAGGTCCGCGGGCAGGCGCTTGTGGAACCACGCCGTCGCCGCATAGGTCGGCAGGTAGAGGACCGGCGGCAGCGGGTTGGTGGCGTCGAAGCGGAAGGTCTGGAAGTCGAGCGCGACCGAGACCAGCATCACGCCGTTCAGGAACATCCCGTAGCGCTCGATCAAGTGGCCGGCGAGGCCCGAGGCCCGCGTGGTGCCGTAGCTCTCGCCGATCAAGTACTTGGCCGACGACCAGCGCCCATAGCGCGTGGTGTAGGTGCGGATGAACTGGCCGACGCTCTCGAGATCGCGCTTGTACTCGTGGTACTCCTTCACCTTCTCGCCCTCGGCCATGCGCGAGTAGCCGGTGCCCACCGGGTCGATGAACACGAGGTCGGTCTGCGGCAGCAGGGAGTAGTCGTTGTCGACCAACTTGTAGGGCGGCTCGCCCGCGTAGCCCTCGTCGTCGAGGAGCACGCGCTTCGGGCCCAGCAGGCCCAGGTGCAGCCACACCGAGCTGGAGCCCGGGCCGCCGTTGAACGAGAACGTGACGGGACGCTTGGCGTTGTCCTTCACGCCGTCCAGCGTGTATGCGATGAAGAAGACGGTGGCCCTGGCCTTCTCGCCTTCGCTCTTGCCTTCCTTCTCCGCCTCCTCGCGCATCACCATCGTGCCGCAGGTGACGGTGTAGGCGACCTTCTTGCCGCCGATGCGAACGGAGTGCTTCGTGACGGAGAGCTGCTCGGTGGGTTCGGGTTTCTTCTCGGTCTTCTCGGCGGGCTTTTCTTCGGGGGTGGCCATTGTGTCGGTCATTTTTGGAAAGACGACATGCTAACGCGATGACGCGAAGTGCGCCGAAGCGAAGGGTCGCTGCTTTTAGAGGGAAGGATGGGAAGGAAAAGCGGAGGAAGGGAAGGAAGGCTCTGAAAGTGAATTGGTTGCGGCGCGTGAACTCGAGACGACGGCACGTCAATCTCTTTCAATGGTTTCCTTCCCTTCCTCCGCTTTTCCTTCCCATCCTTCCCTTTCAATCCATCGCCCGCCTCGCGGCAACGCGTGCGACAGGAAACTACCCGACGGAGGTGAGGGGTTCGCCGCGGCGGCGTGCGAGCCAGCGGGCCATGGCCTCGGCGGGCAGCGCCTCGGAGACGAGATAGCCCTGCATCTCCTCGCAGCCGCGAAGCCGCAGGAACGCGAGCTGCTCCGGCTTCTCCACGCCCTCGGCGATCGAGGTGATGCCCATGTTGCGTGCGAGGTCGATGATGGCCGCGGTGATGGCGACGTCGTCCGGATCGCCGGGCACGTCCTGCACGAACGTGCGGTCGATCTTCAGCTTGTCGATGGGGAAGCGCTTCAGGTGCATGAGCGACGAATGCCCGGTGCCGAAGTCGTCGATCGCGAGCTGCACGCCGAGCGCCTTCAGGCCCTCCAGCGTCTTCGCGATGGCGGTCATGTCCTCCAGCAGCATGCTTTCCGTCAGCTCGAACTCGAGGTACTGCGGCTCGAGGCCGGTCTCGGCGAGAACCTGCTCCACCACCGAGACGAGGTTCTTCTGCTTGAACTGGATCGCGGAGAGGTTCACCGCCATCGGCAGCTTCGGCAGCCCCGACATCTGCCACAGGCGGTTCTGGCGGCAGGCCTGGCGAAGCACCCACGCACCGATCGGCATGATGAGCCCGCGCTGCTCGGCGATGGGAATGAAGTCGTTGGGCAGCACCGTGGTGCCGTCTTCCTGCGGCCAGCGGATGAGCGCCTCGATGCCGGTCACGGCACCCGTGTCGACGCGCACCTGCGGCTGGTAGTGGAGGACGAACTGCTCGCGGCGGATCGCGTCGCGAAGCCGCGTCTCCACGGTGAGCGCGTGGAACGCCGCCTCCGAGAGCCGCTCGTTGAAGAACTGGTAGTTGCTGCGGCCGCGCTCCTTGGCGAGGTACATCGCGGCATCCGCGTTCTTGATCAGCGTGTCGGCGGTCGCGCCGTCGCGCGGATAGAGGCTGATGCCGATCGACGGGCTCACCGAGAGGCTCTGGCCTTCCAGCGGCACGGGCTCGGAGACACCGGCGATCAGCTTCTCCGCGACTTGAACGGCATCGTGCTCGTTCGTGAGCTCGGGCAGCACCACGAGGAACTCGTCGCCGCCGAGGCGCGAGACGACGTCGGCGCCACGAAGCGCGTCCTCGATGCGCTGCGCCACCACGCGCAGCAGCGCGTCGCCTGCCGCGTGGCCGAGCGAATCGTTCACGGTCTTGAAGTTGTCGAGGTCGATGAAGAGGATCGCGACGTGGTTGCCGCGGCGCTGGGCGGCAGCGAGGATGAACTCCAGCCGGTCCATCAGCAGCACGCGGTTGGGCAGTCCCGTGAGCGTGTCGTGGTGCGCGAGGAACTGGATGCGCGCCTCGGCGGCCTTCCGGTCGCGGATGTCGCGGATGGCGGTCATCCGGTAGACCTTGCCCTTGTACGGCATCACGCGGCCCTCGAGCTCCACGGGGATGCGCGTGCCGTCCTTCCCGAGGATCGCCGCCTCGTACGGACGCTCGTAGCCCATGCTCACGTTGTTCAGCACCATCTCGCGCACGTCGGGAGGCATGTAGTCGACGATGTTCTTGCCGATGATCTCCTCGTACGTGTAGCCGGTAAGGCGAAGGATCGCGGGGTTGCAGTCGGAGAGCAGGCCGCGCTCGGCGAAGATGATGCCCTCGTCGGTGGCGTCTGCGAACTTGCGCAGGCGGTCCTCGCTCTCGCGCACCGACTGCTCGGCCAGGCGATGCTTGGTGATGTCGTTGATGAGCACGGTCGCCGCGATCGAGCCGCCGGCGTCGTCCAGCTGCGGCAGCAGCGTGGCCTCGATGATGCGTTCGCCGCCATCCGCGGCCTTGAGCGTGCGTTCGTAGACCACAGTCTCGCCGCGCAGCACCCGCTGGATGTAGGGGGCGATCGCCTCGTAGCCCACGTCGCCGATCACTTCGCGCACCGTCTTGCCGATGATCGAGTCGACCGTGAAGCCCCAGGTCTTCGCGTACGCGTTGTTCGCGAGGCGGCACTCGAGGGTGGGGCCGTCGTAGTAGGCGATCAGCGCCGGCACGTTGTCGGCGATGAGCCGGACGGTGCGCTCCTTGGCGCGCGCATCCAGCTCGGCGTCGCGCCGCGTGGTGATGTCGTGGCAGGTCGCGAGGAAGCCGGCGAGGCGCCCGCCCTCGTCGTGCACCGGGACCGCGGAATGGTGGATCCAGCCGTGGAGGCCGTCGGCGCGGCGCAGGCGGTATTCGGACTCGAAAGCCCGGCGAAGGCCCAGCGCCTCGGCCCACACGCGCTCCAGCTCGGGCCGGTCCTCCGGATGGACGGATTCCAGCCAGCGCGTGCCGACTTCCGCCTCCGTCGCGCGGCCGGTGTAGTCCTCCCACGCCTGGTTCACGAAGCTGCAGCCGCCGTGGGCGTCCGCGATCCAGACCAGGCTCGGAAAGGCGTTGAAGAAGGCGCCGTGGCTGGCGGGGTCGTCGACGGCCTGGGCGATGCCGCGCAGGTTGGGATCGGAGGGCTTCACAGTCGGCCAAGGCTAGCACCGGCCTTGGACCCCGCGCCAGTGAGGAATACACTCTGGCGCAAGCGGCCATGGGGACCCTGCGTTTCATTCGCAACCTGCTCGCCCTCGCGGCGCTCGCCGTCCCGGGGGCCATCCTCGCTGCGCCCGCGTGGCTCGATTCGCGCCTGCCCGGCGTGCCGATCGGCACCCACGTCGAATACCTCGAGGACACCACCGGATCGCTCACCCTGCGCGACGTGAGCTCGCGCCCGTGGCTGGACGCCTTCGTGCAGAACCGCAGCGAGAACCTCAACCTCGGCTTCCGCGATTCGACGATCTGGCTGCGCATCCGCCTCGAGCGCGGAGCCGCCCTCGGGCCCTGGATGCTCGAGGTGAGCTACCCGATGCTGGACAACCTCCAGTTCTATTCGCCCGGCTCCACGATCCCGCTGGTGGCCGGGGACCACACGCGGCTCTCCGATCGCGTGTTCGCGGACCGGCACTTCGTCTTCCCGGTCGATGCGCCCGATCTCGGCGTGAACGTCTACTACCTCCGGGTGAAGCAGGTCGGGACGATGAGCGTGCCGATCCGCCTGTGGGACCGCGCCTCCTTCGACACGGCCAAGCGCGACGAGACCTTCCTGCTCGGCAGCTACTTCGGCCTGCTCTTCGTGATGATGGCGTACAACCTGTTCCTGTACTTCATCGTCCGCGACCGCGCATATGCGGCGTACGTGGTGTTCGTGGGCTCCATGGGCTTCGTGATCGGGCTGAACAACGGCTTCGGCGGCCTCTACCTCTGGCCCGAGGCGCCCGCCATCGGGGATTGGGCCCAGGTCGCCGCGGCACCCATCGCCTGCGCGGCGGGCGCGTTCTTCAGCCGCCTCTTCCTGCAGACGCGCATCTACGCGCCGCGCGTGGACCGCCTGCTGCTCGCGATCGTCGCGGCCGGCGTCACGATGGCGCTCATCGCCACGTCGCTGCCGCGCGTGATCGTGTTCTGGTTCGATCACCTCATCGCGCTCACCACGATCATCGCCGCCTACGGCTGCGGCATCGTCGCCTACCGCGCCGGCTTCAAGCCGGCGTCGTACTACCTCATCGCGTTCTTCACGGTGTTCGCCGGCGGGCTGCTGATGGTGGCGCGCAACTTCGGGCTGCCCGCGAGCGTGTTCACCGATTACGGGCTGCAGATCGGCTCGGCGCTCGAGGTGGTGCTGCTGTCGATGGGCCTCGCCGACCGCATCAACTCGCTTCGCCGCGAGAAGGAGCAGGCGCAGGGCGTGGCCCAGGAGCGAGAGCGCACCGCGATGCTGCTGCGCGAGAGCGAGGAGCGCATGCGCTACCAGGCGCAGCACGACCCGCTCACGGGGCTGCCCAACCGCTGGCTGCTGCGCGACCGCCTGTTGCAAGCCGTGGCGCGCGCCAAGCGCGACCGCACCGCCTTCGCCGTGGCGCTGGTGGACCTCGACAACTTCAAGACGGTGAACGATTCCCTCGGCCACGACGTGGGCGACCTGCTGCTGGTGGAAGTGGCGCAGCGCCTGTCGGGCTGCATCCGGGAGCGCGACACGATCGCGCGCCTGGGCGGCGACGAGTTCGTCTTCGTGCTCGAGGACCTCGCGGCTCCGGAGGACAGCGCGCTCGTCGCCCGCAAGATCATCGACGTGCTCGCGACACCCTTCCCGATCGCCGGCGAGCTGCTGCGCACCAGCCCCTCGATCGGCATCAGCCTCTACCCCGAGGACGGGCAGGATCCCGACTTCCTGCTCAAGTTCGCCGACATCGCGATGTACCGCGCCAAGTCGGCCGGCCGCAACTGCTATCGTTTCTACCATGACCCCGAACAGCTCCATGCCTACGACAAGACCGTGGAGTAGCGCCACGCTGCTCGCGGCGCTCGTGCTCGCCGCCACGCCGGCCTTCCCCCAGGTGTTCAAGTGGACCGACGCCCAGGGCCGCACGCACTACGGCGACAAGGCCCCCGACGACGCGAAGAAGCAGGAGATCAAGGTCCAGGCGAGCTCCTACGACGGGCCGCCGCAGATCCAGGACTGGGCCGCGATCCTGCGCCGAGCCCCCAAGGGGGAAAGCCTGCAGCCGCGTTCGAGCGGCGGGCTCACGATGTTCTCCGCGACCTGGTGCGCACCGTGCAAGCTCGCCAAGGCACACATGGCCCAGAAGGGCATCCAGTATCGCGACGTCGACATCGAGGCTTCGGAGAAGAACGCCGCGGAATTCGAATCCTTCGGCGGCGGCGGCGTGCCCTACTTCATTGCCGGCGACAAGAGCATGCGTGGCTTCGGCCCCGAGGCGCTCGACCGCCTGATCAAAGGCCGCTGAGCCGTCCTTCCTGTCGTTGCGGGACCTTCGAGGAATTCCCATGAGCACCATTGCCGTTCCTGCCACCAGCCTGGTCCAGCTCGTCGACTGGCGCGTGCGCACCCACCAGTACGCCACGAGCGCCTTCGCCGTCGTATTCCTCGCGATCTACGCGCGGCTCGTGTGCCCCTTCATCAGCGGCCTGCGGCTGACCGACCTGCTGCTGAACCTGGGCCTGGTCTTCTTCGCGCAGGCGTTGATCCGCGAGGGCCTGCTGATGCGCTTCGCTTCGCCGCCCGACTGGCGTTCGCTGCCGCGGCAGGGCTATGTCGTGTCCGTCGCGAGCTGGGGCGCGGCCGGCGTGATCGCGATGGCGCTCCACTACTTCCGCTATCCCGACTTCCCGCTCGCCTCGCACGTGAAGCTGCTGTCGGGCTACTGGATCATCGGCGGGGGTTTGCTCGCGCAGTGGGAATACGTGGTGCTGGAAGGCGAGGCGCGCAAGCGATCGATCCGCTACGCCAACGCGAGCCAGTACCTCGAGCGCATCACCCGGCGCGTGATGGAGGGCTTCGTCATCTTCACGCTCGTGCCGAGCATGGCGATGGCGCTCACGGTGGCGCGCTACAAGTACGAGGGTCTCGTCGACCGCGGCATGGTGATCGAGATCAGCTTCCTCGGCGGGTTCTGCGTGCTGCTGGCCCTGGTCGTGTCGCTGCGTTTCGGACGGAGCCTGCGCGAAGACGCGCGCTCGATGCTGGACGGCACCCGGCGCATCGAACGAGGCGAGCCCAACGTGGTGCTCGATTCCTCGCGCATGGACGAGCTGGGGGCCGTCGCTTCCGGCATCAACGCCATGTGCCGCGAGCTGGAGGCGCGCAACGCCCGGCTCGAGAAGCAGCTCCTCGAGAAGGACGCGATGACCGGCGTCTCGCTCGCGATGAGCTCGCTCATGCCCGTGGACACGATCCTCGACCTCATCGTGGAGAACTCGAAGCAGGTCACCAAGGCCGAGGCGAGTTCGCTGCTGCTGCTCGATGAGCTGACGGGCGGGCTTCGCTTCCACGTCGCCAAGGGCGCCGCGGCCGAGGGCCTGTCGAAGATCACGATCCCGATCGGCAAGGGCATCGTGGGTGCGGTGGCCGCGACCAACGCCCCGCTCCTCATCACCGATGCCTACGCCGACCCGCGCTTCGATCGCAGCAACGACGAGCGCACGGGCTTCCGTACGCGCTCGCTGCTGACGGTGCCGATGGTGAGCAAGGGCGTGACGATCGGCGTCGTGCAAGTGGTCAACAAGACCGGCGCCAACGCCTTCGACGAGGCCGACCAGCACCTGCTCGAGGCCTTCGCCGCGCAGGCCGCGGTGTCGCTCGAGAACGCCCGGCTGCTGGAGCGCGAGCGGCGCATGGCCGACGACCTGCGCGTGGCGCTCGAGAACGAGCGCAACCTCGCCATCGAGAAGGAGAAGATGGGCGCGTACATCCCGAAGGCGGTGGTCGACGAGATCTCGCGCAACCGCGAGCGCAAGCTCGCGCTCGGCGGCAAGACAGTGCTGGCTACAGTCCTCTTCTCCGACATCAAGGGCTTCACGGCGCTCTCCGAGGAGCTCGATCCGCAGGAGATCGTCGCCTTCCTCAACGTCTACATGACGGCGATGACCGAGATCGTCGAGGAGGAAGGCGGCATCGTCGACAAGTTCATCGGCGACGGCATCATGGCCGTGTTCGCCGGCGGGAATCCCTCGGGGCATGCGGGCGGCGCCGTGAAGGCGGGGCTTCGCATGCAGCAGCGCCTGGCCGAGATCCGCGACGATTCCCCGATCCTCAAGAACCTGATCATGCGCGTGGGCGTGAACACGGGCGACGTCGTCGCCGGCAACATCGGCAGCCAGACGCGCATGGACTACACCGTGATCGGCGACAACGTAAACGTCGCCTCGCGCCTCGAAGGCGCCTGCGAGCCCGGGTGCGTGCTCGTGAGCGCCAGCACGTGGCTCTGGCTCGGCGACAAGCATCGCTCGCACGTGCAGGCCGACATCAAGGTCAAGAACCGCGCGGAGCCCATCAAGACCTACCTCCTCGACCCCGCCGCGCCATTCTAGGAACGGGTTGCGACGAAGACGGGCGCCGCCTTTTAAAGGGAAGGATGGGAAGGAAAAGCGGAGGAAGGGGAGGAAATCGTTGAATGAGATTGAAGTGCCGTCGTCTCGAGTTCACGCGCCGCAACCACTTCACTTTCAGAGCTTTCCTTCCCCTCCTCCGCTTTTCCTTCCCTTCCTTCCCTCTTAAATCAGCGCCCGCATGCCGCGCCGATATCGCCAGCCACTCCCCAAAAAGTAGCTGACCCTAATTTCCGCTAATTTCCGTAGTAGAACCAGACGGTCGAGATGAGGCCGTCCTTGACCTCGTAGACGGCCGCGGCCTCGAGGGGCGTGGAGCCGACGCCGACGATCCGCTCGTGGTCGATCACCTTATTGCCGAACGCGATGCGTCCAAGCAGCTCGGCGTGAAGGCCCGCCTGGTTGAAGCGCTGGGTTCGATAGAACTCGCCGAACGCGGCCTTGCCCACGAGCACCGGCTCGGTGACGGGCATGCGGAAGACACGGATGTCCTCGGCGTAGCAGGCAAGGAAGCGAGCGAGGTCGCGGGCGTTGTACGCCTCGAGTTGCTCCTGAGCAAGGGCGGTCGGGTCCATCGGCCGATGCTAACATTCGACGAAACGACCGGAGGAAAATCCCCATGCACCTGCGCGCCCTCGCCGCCGCCATCGCGGCCGCCCTGCCCTTTGCCACGCTCGCCGATACCGTCACCGTCGTGACTTCCTTCCCCAAGGAGCTCACCACCGCGTACAAGAAGGCCTTCGAGGCGAAGTACCCGAACGACAAGCTCGAGATCCTCAACAAGAACACCGCCGCGGGGATCGCGTACGTGCGCGAGCAGGCTGCCGGATCGCGCCCGGAAGTGTTCTGGGCCTCGGCCCCCGATGCATTCGAGGTCCTCGCGAAGTCGAACCTGCTCGTGAAATCCGGCGCCGCCAATCCCGCCGTGCCCGCGAAGGTGGGCAGCTACCCGGTGAACGATCCCGAGGGCTACTACCTGGGCCAGGCGCTCGCCGGCTACGGGATCATGTGGAACACCCGCTACCTCAAGGCCAACAACATCCCCGAGCCGAAGGAGTGGGCCGATCTCACCAAGCCCGTGTACTTCGGCCACGTCGCGAACTCGAGCCCGTCGCGCTCGGGCACCGTGCACCTCACGGTCGAGACCATCCTGCAGGGCGAAGGCTGGGCCAAGGGCTGGGAGCAGCTCCTGATGATCTCCGGCAACTGCGCGGCGATCACCGAGCGTTCGTTCGGCGTGCCGGACGGCGTTTCCAACGGGCAGTTCGGCGTGGGCCTCGTCATCGACTTCTTCGGCCTCGCCGCGAAGAACTCCGGCATGCCCGTCGAGTTCGTCTATCCGTCGGTCACGGCGATCGTGCCCGCCAACATCGCGATGGTCGCGGGCTCGAAGAGCCCCGAGGGTGCCAAGCGCTTCGTGCAGTACGCGCTCTCCGATGAAGGGCAGGCCCTCCTGCTGCAGAAGGAGATCAGCCGCCTTCCCGTGCTGCCCGCCACGTACGCCAAGGCACCCGCCGGCTACCCGAACCCGTTCAACGGCTCGATCAAGACCAAGGTGAACTTCGACTCCGACCTCTCCGAGTCGCGCTACTACGTCGTGCTCTCGCTCTTCGACCAGCTCGTCACCTTCCGCCACAAGGAGCTCGTGGCCGCGACGAAGGCGATCCAGGACGCGGAGAAGCGCCTCGCCGGCAAGAAGAGCGCGCAGCTCGATGAAGCGAAGAAGCTCGCCTTCACGCCGCCCGTCGACGAGAAGCAGGCCTCGGACAAGGCGCTGCTCGCCCTCTTCAAGGCCGACAAGAAGGACGCCGAGGCCTCGAAGAAGAAGGCCGCGGTCGAGGAAGACTGGGCCGCGAAAGCGAAGGCCAACTACGCCAAGGCCGCCGAGCTCGCCAGCGCGGCGAAGTAGTTGCGACACTCGCCCGCGCTGGCCACGATCGCGCTCGCGATCGCGGCCTTCCTCATCGCCTTCCTGATCGTCCCGGTCGGCGCGGTCATCTTCACCGCGTTCTCCGACCCGCACGGCGGCTTCACCCTCGCGCACTTCGAAGCCTTCTCGCAGATCTCGCTGATGCGCGAGTCGTTCGCGAACTCGCTGTGGGTCGCGGGACTCACGGTCATGTTCGCCACGATCATCGCGGTTCCGCTCGCGTACTTCACGATGCGCTTCCAGTTCCGGGGCGCCATCCTGATCCAGACGCTGGGCGTGCTGCCGCTGGTGATGCCCGCCTTCGTCGGCGCCGCGGCGATGCAGCTCCTCTTCGGGCGCTCCGGCTCGGTGAACCTGCTCCTCAAGGACGCGTTCGGCATCACGCTGCCGTTGATGGAAGGCCTCAACGGCGTGATCTTCGTGGAGACGCTGCACTACTTCCCGTTCATCCTGCTCAACCTCTCCGCTTCGCTCGCCAACATCGATTCCTCGCTCGAGGAGGCCGCGCAGAACCTGGGCTCCTCGGGCTGGCGGCTCTTCCGCAAGATCGTGTTCCCGCTGGCGCTGCCCGGCTACATCGCCGGCGCCTCGCTGGTGTTCATCAAGGTCTTCGACGACCTCGGTACACCGCTGGTGTTGAACGTCACCAACATGCTGGCGCCCCAGGCGTACCTGCGCGTCACCTCGATCGGCCTCGAAGATCCGATCGGCTACGTGATCTGCGTGCTGCTCGTGATCTTCTCCATCGCGGCGATGGGCGGCTCGTGGTGGTTCGTGAAGCGGCGCGACTACGCGGTGGTCTCGCGCGGGTTGGCAGCCCCGAAGCGCAAGCTCACTCCGGCGCAGGCCGTGCTCGCCTACGGATGGATCGGGGCGCTGCTGCTCCTCGTGCTCTCCCCGCACCTGGGCCTGCTGCTGATGTCGCTCTTCAAGGTGTGGAGCTTCTCGGTGCTGCCCGAGCAGTTCACGCTCGCGCACTACGCCACGGTGCTCACCGACGCGAAGTCGATGATCGTGAATACCTTCCTCTATTGCGGGCTCGCGGCGCTGCTGGACGTGATCCTCGGCACGGCCATCGCCTACATCGTCCTTCGCACGCAGCTGCCGGGCCGCCAGCTCCTCGACCACATGGTCACCATCGCGCTCGCGATGCCCGGCCTCGTGCTGGGCATCGGGTATCTCCGCGTCTTCCGCGGCGTGGAGCTGCCGTTCGGTTTGGGCGCCTTCACCGCGAGCTGGATGATCTTCGTCGTCGCCTACGCCGTGCGGCGCCTGCCCTATGCGCTGCGCTCGTGCATGGCGGCCCTCTCGCAAGTGCACCCGTCGCTCGAGGAGGCCGCGGAGAACCTCGGTGCCGGGAAGCTGCGCGTGATCGTGCGCGTGGTTGTGCCGCTGATGATGGGCGGCATCCTCGCGGGCTTCGTCACCAGCTTCATCACCGCGGCGGGCGAGATCTCGGAGACGATCCTGCTCACCAGCCGCGAGTCGCTGGCGCCGATGTCGTACGGCATCTACCTCTACATGCAGTCCATCGCCGGGCGCGGGCCCGGCGCCGCCCTCGGCATGATCGCGATCGTGCTCATCGCCGCGGGCACCTATCTCTCCCATCGACTCGTCGCAGCAGGAGGCCACAGATGAATCCCGTCGGCGTCGACATCCGCAACGTGGCGCTCGCGTACGGCACGACCCAGGTGCTGCGCGACATCACGCTCTCCATCCAGCCCGGCGAGTTCTTCGCGCTCCTGGGCCCCTCGGGCTCCGGCAAGACCACGCTGCTGCGCCTGATCGCGGGCTTCAACCAGCACCAGCATGGCGAGGTCCTGATCGGCGGCAAGGACGTGACGGGCACGCCGCCCTGGGATCGCGACGTGGGCATGGTGTTCCAGAACTACGCGCTGTGGCCCCACATGACGGTGGCGCAGAACGTGGCCTTCGGCCTCGAGGAGCGCCGTATCCCTCGCGACAGGATCCGCGAGCGCGTGCGGGCTTCGCTGGATCTGGTGGGACTCGCCGGCTACGACGCACGCCGCCCCGGCCAGCTCTCGGGCGGGCAGCAGCAGCGCGTGGCGCTGGCTCGCACGCTCGCCATCGAGCCGCAGGTGCTGCTGCTGGACGAGCCGCTCTCCAACCTCGACGCGAAGCTGCGCGTGCAGACGCGCCAGGAGCTCCGCAAGCTCCAGCAGCGCCTCGGCATCACGACGATCTTCGTCACGCACGACCAGGAGGAGGCGTTGACGACGTGTGATCGCATCGCCGTGATGGACCAGGGCGTGATCCAGCAGGTGGGAACGCCCTTCGAGCTCTTCGACCATCCGGTGAACCGCTTCGTCGCGGGCTTCGTGGGCTCGGCCAACATCGTGCAGCGCGAGGGGCGCGACATCGCGTTCCGCCCGCACGCGGTCACGTTGCGCAAGGCGCCGGCGCCCGTGCAGGCGGAAGGCCTGTCGCTTGAAGGCGAGATCGCCGCGGTGGAATTCCTCGGCGTCTCGGTCCGCTACGACGTGCAGGTGGGTCCTTCGCGCGTGATCGCGGACGTGGCGCATTCCCGCGACCTGGCGCCGCTGGCGATCGGAACACCAGTCGTGATCGGCGTGCCCGCCTCCGAGCTGCGCCCGCTCGACTAGGGTTCGGGGCGGCGGAACGTCCGCACGCACCCGTAGAACGTCCACCAGCAGATCGTGGACAAGACCGCGCAGAGCCCGACATAAAACGCGCGCGCGGCGCCCTCGCCGAGGGCGTCGCGAAGGTCGCGCGCGAGCCACGAACGCGGGCCGCTCAGCTCCTCGAACGGCACCACGGCGTACCAATAGGCGATCGCCGCGAACGCGATCCCGCCCGCCAGGGACCCGAGCAGGAGCCCGTGGCGGTCGAAGAAGCGCCGCACCGGCTCGGCGATGAAGCGGGGGATGATCCGCATGCGGATAGAGTACGAACTTTCGCCTCCCCTTTCCATCGAATCACGGAACCGCCCCCGGAGGGCCTCCATGCGCATCGCCGCCGCGTTTCTCCTCGCCACCGCCTCCTTCGCCGCCTCGGCCCAAAGCATCCCGGTGGACCGCGTGGGGCTTCCCAAGGGCTTCGACATCCAGGTCTTCGCCACGGGCGTGAAGGATGCGCGCTCGATGGCGCTGGGCGAAGGCGGGACGCTCTTCGTCGGCACGCGCACCGCGGGCAACCTCTACGCCATCAAGCACGACGGCACGAAGGCGACGCAGGTGATCACGCTCGCCACCGGCCTCAACATGCCCAACGGCGTGGCCATTCGCGACGGCGCCCTCTACGTGGCCGAGGTGGACAAGATCTGGCGCTACGACGCGATCGAGAAGCACCTCTCGGCGCCGCCCAAGCCGGTGCTCGTCTACGGGAAGTACCCCACCGATCGCCACCACGGCTGGAAATTCATCCGCTTCGGGCCCGACGGCTGGCTCTATGTGCCCGTCGGCGCTCCATGCAACATCTGCGAGAAGGCCGATCCCTACGCCACGATCACGCGGCTCAAGCCCGATGGCTCGCAGATGGAGGTGTATGCGCGCGGCATCCGCAATTCGGTGGGCTTCGACTGGCATCCCGAGACGAAGCAGCTCTGGTTCACCGACAACGGCCGCGACATGCTGGGCGACGACTCACCGCCCGACGAGCTGAACACCGCCGCCAAGGCGGGCCTGCACTTCGGCTTTCCGTATTGCCACGGTGGCGACCTCCCCGATCCCGACTTCGGCGGCAAGCGCCAATGCTCCGAGTTCGTGGTGCCCGAGAAGAAGCTGAACGCGCACGTCGCCGCGCTCGGCATGCGCTTCTACACCGGCTCGATGTTCCCGCTCGAGTACAAGAACGCCATCTTCATCGCGGAGCACGGCTCGTGGAACCGCTCCAAGAAGATCGGCTACCGCCTGATGGTGGCGAAGGTCGAGGGCGGGAAGGTCGTGGACCACAAGGTTTTCGCCGACGGTTTCCTCGATGTCGGGGCCGACAGCGCGTGGGGCCGGCCAGTGGACGTGCTGCAGATGCCCGACGGCTCGATGCTCGTCTCCGACGACCACGCCAACGCGATCTATCGCATCACATACAACGCGAAGTAGCTGCTTTTTCAGCAGGCGGTTCAATGATTGTAACCACGTACCGAATATTGATCCGCATCAACGACTTCATTTTTCTCGGGGAATAGCGTCGTTCGCACAGGGAAACAGCATCCGTTCCGGCAGAGGACGGAGCAATCCCGGAGGAGCGATGCCGAACCAAGCCTGTCCTGTGCCTGAGCACGCGTACGCACCCCCGCGTTCGCCGAGCTCGTCGCGCGCGCCTCCGACACGTTGGTCTTCAACGACATACCAACCGGAGGGAATCACATGGGTACGAAAGCATCGGGCCTGAAAGCGGCCTGCGCGCTCGCTGGCGCTGTCGCGGCGGCGCTCGCAGCACCCACGGCGCAAGCACGCATCACCAAGATCGAGATCACCTCACGCGGCCCCGCCTTCGGCGGCGCGGAGTTTCCCGGCGTCGGTGCCTACGAGAAGCTGGTCGGCGTCGCTTCGGGCGAGGTGAGCCCGGTCAGCGCGTCCAACAACATGATCATCGACATCGGCCTCGCGCCGAGGAACGCGCGCGGCAACGTCGAGTACAAGTTCGACTTCTACATCCTGAAGCCCCTCGACCTCTCGAAGGGCAACCACCGCGTGATGTACGAACCCCCCAACCGCGGCGGCAAGCAGTTCGGCGGCTTCAACCGCACCACCGGCGGTAACGATCCCTCGGCCACGAGCAACCCCCTGGGCCAGTTCCTGGCACCTCGCGGCTACACGATGGTGTTCAGCGGCTGGGACTACGCGGCCGGCACGAGCAACGCCAACGGCACCGCCACGATCACGCTGCCCGTCGCGCGAAACCCCGATGGCACCTCCATCACCGGGCCCTCGTACGAGTACATCGTGATGGGCAACGCGACCACCACGTCGTACACGCTGAGCTATCCGGCGGCGAGCACCACCGACAAGAGCACCGCCAAGCTCACCACGCGCAAGCACCTGGATGACCCCGCGACGACGGTCGCGGCCACGGGCTGGGACTTCGTCGACGCCACGCACATCAAGCTGCTGCCCGACGGCACGGCGTTCAACGCGAACGATATCTACGAGTTCACGTACACGGCGAAGGATCCGACCGTGAACGGCCTGGGCATGGCCGCCGTGCGCGACTGGAACTCCTTCCTGCGCAACGCCACCGCGGACGACTCCGGCACCGCGAACCCGCTCGCCAACGACGTGAAGTTCATCTACACGTACGTGCTCTCGCAGCCCGGGCGCCTGCTGAACGACTTCCGCTACTACGGCTTCAACGCGGACGAGGGCGGCCGGAAGGTGTTCGACGGCATGCTGCAGTGGATCGCCGCGGCCGATGGCCTGAACCTGAACCTGCGCTTCTCGCAGCCGGGCCGCACGCAAAGGAACCGCCAGGACCAGCTCTATGCCGAGGGCCTCTTCCCCTTCGCGCACCAGTCGATGACCGATCCGATCTCCGGCAAGACGGGCGGGCGCTACGACAAGTGCCTGAAGAACAACACCTGCCCGCTGGCGATGGAGATCTATTCGGCCAACGAGTACTGGGTGAAAGGCGCGTCGCTCTTCCACACGGACACGATGGGCACGAAGGACCTCGCCGATCCGCCGTATGCGCGCTACTACCTGATGGCCTCCAACCAGCACGGCACGGGCAACGGGACGTCGCGCGGCAGCTGCCAGCAGCTCGGCAACCCGCTCAACGCGACCCCGGTGCAACGCGCGCTCTTCGTGGCGCTGGACGAGTGGGCCTCGATGGGCCGCGAGCCGCCGGCTTCGCAGATCCCGCGCTTCGCCGACGGCACGCTCGTGAAGGCCGACCAGGCATCGACGGGCTTCCCGAAGATCCCGGGCGTGCAGTACACGGGCTTGAAGTCCACGCGCTACCTGCTGAACTACGGGCCGCAGTTCGACCAGGGGATCATGTCCATCAACCCCCCGGTCACGACTGCGCCGTTCTTCGACAACCCGGCCAACGGCAAGATCTATCCCACGTTCGTGCCGAAGACGGATGCGGACGGCAACGACATCGCCGGCGTGAAGCTGCCGGACGTGTTGGTGCCGACGGCGACGTACACCGGCTGGTCGCTGCGCGCCACCGCGAGCAACGGTCCGGACGGCTGCGAAGGCTCGGGCCAGATGATCCCGTTCGCAAGGACGAAGGCGGAGCGGCTCGCGAGCGGCGATCCGCGCCTGTCGATCGAGGAGCGCTACGGCTCCTTCGGCCAGTACCTGTACTTCCGCGCGGCGGCCATCAACGAGATGGTCTCCAAGCGGCTGCTGCTGAGCGAGGACGGCAACGCGGAATTCACCCGCGGGCTGCAGTCGGTGATCGCCGGCGGGCTGAAGAGCGAGGAAGCGGAAGAGCAGGACGACGAGTGAGCGCTTGAGCTGACGCGCTCTTTGGGAATCAGGCGATCGCCCGGGCTGCCGCGGCGATCGCCTCCCGATCCACCCCGAAGAATTTCCGCAGGTTCTCCCGCGTGTCGCTGCGGCCGAAGCCGTCCGTGCCCAAGGCGACGTAGCGATCCGCGATCCACGGCCGGATGAGATCGGCCACCGCCGCCACGTAGTCGCTCGCGGCCACCACCGGCACGCCGCTCTTCGGCAGCATCACCTCGATCCAGTCCGGGCGGCGGCGCAGCTCCGTGAAGCTGGTGACGGAATAGACCTCGGCGGCGATGCCCTCCTTCGCGAGGATCTCCGCTGCAGCGAGCGCTTCCAGCAGGATCGTGCCCGCGCCGAGCAAGCGCACCCTCGCAGAGTTGTTCCCACGCGCATCGCGCGACTCGCGCACGCAGTGCATGCCACGAAGTATTCCGGACTCCGCACCCGCCGGCATCGAGGGCTGGGCGTAGCTCTCGTTCATCACGGTGAGATAGAAGAAGACATCCTCCTGCTTCGCGAGCATCCGCCGCATGCCGTCTTCCAGGATCACCGCGAGCTCGTAGGCGAACGCCGGATCGTAGGCCACGCAGTTGGGAATGGTGGAGGCGATGAGGTGGCTCGTGCCGTCCTGGTGCTGCAGCCCCTCGCCCGAGAGCGTGGTGCGGCCCGCCGTGGCGCCGAAGAGAAAGCCTCGCGAGCGCGAGTCGGCCGCGGCCCAGATCGCGTCGCCCACGCGCTGGAAGCCGAACATCGAGTAGTAGATGTACATCGGCAGCATCGCGATGCCGTGCGCCGAGTAGCTGGTGGCCGCCGCGGTCCACGAGGCGATGGCACCCGCCTCGTTGATGCCTTCCTCGAGGATCTGCCCGTTCACCGCCTCCTTGTAATAGGAGAGCTGGTCGCGGTCCTCGGGCTGGTAGAGCTGGCCGATGGGCGAATAGATGCCGATCTGCCGGAAGAGGTCGGCCATGCCGAAGGTGCGCGCTTCATCCGCGATGATCGGCACGATGCGCTTGCCGAGCACGGGATCCTTCAGCAGCGCGCCGATCATGCGAACGAGCGCCACCGTGGTCGACATGTCCTTGCCGTTCGACTCGAGCGCGAACTTGGCGAACGCAGCCGCTTCGGGCGTGGCGAGCGGCTCGGCCTTCGTGCTGCGCGCGGGAAGATACCCGCCCAGCTTCTCGCGGCGCGCGTGCAGGTACGCCATCTCCGGCGCGGTGCGCGGCGGGCGCACGAACTCGCACGCGTCCACCTGCTCATCTGTGAGCGGCAATGCAAAGCGGTCGCGGAAGGCCATCAACTGGTCGCTATCCAGCTTCTTTGCCTGGTGCGTGGTCATGCGGCCCTGGGCTGCCGTGCCCATGCCGTAGCCCTTCTTGGTCTTGGCGAGGATCACGGTGGGTTGCCCCTCGTGCTTCGCCGCGTGCCAGTAGGCCGAGAAGATCTTCACCGGGTCGTGGCCGCCACGGCGAAGCCTGTCGATGTCGTCATCCGAGAGGTGCGCGGCCAGGCGCTGCAGCTCCGGGTACTTGCTGAAGAAGTGCTCGCGGTTGAAGGCGCCGTCGGTGGCGGCGTAGGTCTGGAATTCGCCATCCACTGTTTCGAGGAACGCCTTCTCGAGGATGCGTCCGGTGTCGCGCAGGAAGAGCGGATCCCAGTCGCCGCCCCAGAGGAGCTTGATCACGTTCCAGCCCGCGCCGGCGAAGAGGCCTTCCAGCTCCTGGATGATCGAGCCGTTGCCGCGCACGGGACCATCGAGGCGCTGCAGGTTGCAGTTCACCACCAGCACCAGGTTGTCGAGCCGCTCGCGGGATGCGACCGAAAGACCGGCCAGAGCTTCGGGCTCGTCCATCTCGCCATCGCCGACGAACGCCCAGACCTTGCGGCCTTTCGTCTCCTGCAGCCCGCGGTGCTCGAGGTAGCGCATGAAGCGCGCCTGGTAGATCGCGAAGAGCGGACCGAGACCCATCGAGCCCGTGGGGAACTGCCAGAAGTTCGGCATGAGCCACGGATGCGGGTACGACGAGAGGCCCTTGCCACCGGTCTCGCGGCGATAGTGGTCGAGGTTCTCCTCGGTCAGGCGTCCCTCGAGGAACGCGCGCGAGTAGACACCCGGGGCCGAGTGCGGCTGGAAGTACACGAGGTCGCCGTCCTGCCCCGCACGGAAGAAATGGTTGAAGCCGACCTCGAAGAGATCCGCGGCCGAGGCGTAGCTCGCGATGTGGCCGCCCAGCTCGGCGCTGAAGCGATTCGCTTTCACCACCATCGCCAGCGCATTCCAGCGGACGAGCGCCGAGAGCCGCGCCTCGATCTCGAGGTTGCCCTGGAAGGGCGGCTGTTCGGCGAGGCCCACAGTGTTCACGTACGGCGTGGCGAGCACGTGCGGCAGCGGCACGCGCCGCGCCCGTGCGTGCTGCAGCAGGCGGCGGAGCAGGAACGTGGCCCGCTCGGAGCCCTCGTTCTCGATCAACGCATCGAGGGCCTCCACCCACTCCTGCGTCTCGGCGGGATCGATGTCCGGATCGCGCGGAATCTCGCCTTCCATCTTCATGGCTTGAGCCTCACGGGCAGCGGCACGTTGCAGACGCCGATGCGGCCCACCGGGTCGTGGAACCACTCTTCCTTGCGATTGGCGCGCGACTCGATCACGGTCTTGAAGGTGGCGCTCTCCGTCTTCAGCGCCTCGAGGTTCAGGCGCTGGGCGGGCGGTACGTCGGCGGCCAGCTTCACCGAGCGGATCGGCGTCCACTCGGCGGGCTTCTCGTAGAAGCCCATCGGTCCGGGACCGCGCGGGATCACCGAAAGCTTCTCGATGCCCTGCACGACGCGCCCCACGAGCGTGATGTTGCGGTCGAGGCCGCGCGGCGACTGGCCGATGACGGCATAGAGCTCGGAGCCGTTGCCCGAGTCGGCGGAGTTGTCGCGGCCCACGCCCACCGAGCCGTAGCAGTGCACGAGCCAGGTCTGCTTCTTCTTCGGGTCGCGCGCCACCGGGAAGCCGCCGGAGAAGCCGACCTCGGGCGCATACGTGTCCGGATAGGCCAGCCTCGTGAAGGGCAGCTTCGCATCCATGGCGCGGGAGAACTCCGGCGCGACCTTCTTCGAGACCATCGCCCTGGCTTTCGGGTCGTCCTCGGCGCGGGCCCACTGGACGACGTAGTTGTCCTGGGAGCGGATGACGGCCGAGCCGTCGAAATAGCCGTCCCGGACCAGCCCGCGGACGGCGGCGGCGGCCTTGGGCGAGTAGGCGCTCGCAAGCTCGATCACGACCCGGCCGGAGGGCAGCTCCAGGTAGACCGTGTCCTCCGGATCGAGCAGCCGCCAGTCGGTGGCGGGCGAGGCGTCGAGGATCTGGGCGAGCGAAAGGACGGCGGCGGCGATCAGGGGGGGTGTCATGGAAGTGTCACGGGGGTTTTATAGACTGCTTCGACCCCGAAAATGGCTAGAGAGGCAACACCATGAGTGTCGCAAAAATCCTGTCCGCCGTGGCGTTCGCCGCGGTCCTCCCGCTCGCCCACGCCGCCGACATTACCGGCGCCGGCGCGACCTTCCCGTACCCGATCTACGCCAAATGGGCCGACGCCTATAAAAAGCAGACCGGCAACGGCATGAACTACCAGTCCATCGGCTCCGGCGGCGGCATCAAGCAGATCACCGCCAAGACCGTCGACTTCGGCGCCTCCGACATGCCGATGAAGGCCGAGGACCTCCAGAAGAATGGTCTCATCCAGTTCCCGGCCATCATGGGCGGCGTGGTTCCGGTCTACAAGCTGGAAGGCGTGAAGCCGGGCGACCTCAAGTTCACCGGCCCGCTCCTCGCCGACATCTACATGGGCAAGATCACCAAGTGGAATGACCCGGCGATCGCCAGGCTGAACCCCGGCGTGAAGCTCCCGGCCGACGACATCGCCGTGGTGCACCGCTCCGACGGATCGGGCACGACGTTCCTCTGGACCAACTACCTGTCGAAGACCAGCCCCTCGTTCAAGGAAGCGGTCGGCGAAGGCACGGCGGTCAAGTGGCCCGCCGGCGTGGGCGGCAAGGGCAACGAAGGCGTGGCCTCCTACGTGCAGAAGATCAACGGCGCGATCGGCTACGTCGAATACGCCTACGCCAAGCAGAACAAGCTCCCCTACGGCCTGCTGCAGAACAAGGCGGGCAAGTTCGTCGCCCCCGACGACGCGACCTTCAAGGCCGCCGCCGCCGGCGCCGACTGGAAGAGCGTCCCGGGCATGGGCGTGGTGCTGACCGACCAGGCCGGCAACGAGAGCTGGCCCATCACCGGAGCCTCCTTCATCCTGATCCACCAGAAGCAGGACAAGGCCGACTCCGCCCGCGAAGTCCTCAAGTTCTTCGACTGGTCGTTCAAGAACGGCGCGAAGATGGCCGACGAGCTCGACTACGTCCCGATGCCCGACGCCGTGGTGAAGGAAATCCAGGCAGTGTGGAAAGGTGTCACGGACACCTCGGGCAAGGCGATCTATTGAACCGCTTCCTCAAGGGAGGGCGCCGATGAGCGCCGTGATGGATAATGCGGGCATCGCGACCGCGGGGAACACTCCCGCGGTCGCAGTTTCTCCGGCCCCGAAAACACCGATGCTGCGCAACAACGCGTTGATGGACGCGATCTTCCGGAACATGACCCGGGGCTTCGCGTTCCTCGTCTTCAGCCTGCTCGCGGCGATCCTCGTGTCGCTGCTGATCGGCAGCTCGCTCTCGCTCCAGAAGTTCGGCCCCGCGTTCCTGTGGGTGGACGAATGGGATCCGGTGAAGGAGCAGTTCGGCGCCCTCGTTCCCATCTACGGCACGCTGGTCACCTCCGCCATCGCGCTCGCGATCGCGATCCCCGTGTCCTTCGGGATCTCGATCTTCTTGACCGAGCTCTCGCCGGTGTGGCTGCGCCGCCCGCTGGGCACCGCGATCGAGATGCTGGCCGCGATCCCGTCGATCATCTACGGCATGTGGGGCCTGTTCATCTTCGCCCCGCTGTTCCAGAGCTACATCCAGCCGCTACTGGGCGGCACGCTCGGCAAGATCCCGCTGATCGGCACGCTGTTCTCCGGACCGCCGCTCGGCATCGGCATGCTCACCGCCGGCATCATCCTCGCCGTGATGGTGATCCCGTTCATCACCGCCGTGATGCGCGATGTCTTCGAGCTGGTTCCCCCGATGCTCAAGGAATCCGCGTACGGCCTCGGCTCCACCACGTGGGAAGTCGTCTGGCGCGTCGTGCTCCCGTTCACCAAGGTGGGCGTGATCGGCGGCGTGATGCTGGGCCTGGGCCGCGCGCTCGGCGAGACGATGGCCGTGACTTTCGTGATCGGCAATGCGCACCGCCTGAAGGGCTCGCTCTTCGCGCCCGGCAACTCCATCGCCTCGTCGCTCGCCAACGAGTTCACCGAGGCCGTGGGCGACCTCTACACTTCGGCGCTGATCGAGCTGGGCCTGATCCTCTTCGTGATCACGACCATCGTGCTGGCGCTCTCCAAGCTGATGCTGCAGCAGCTCGCCAAGCGGGAAGGAACCAAGTCGTGATGTTCGACATGTCCTCCAACCCGATCTACCAGCGCAGGAAGCGCATGAACGCGCTGATGATGACGGTCTCCACGGTCGCGCTCGCCTTCGGCCTCTTCTGGCTGCTGTGGATCGTGGGCGTGCTGCTGTGGGAAGGCACGTCGGCCCTCATTCGCCCCTCGCTCTTCACGCAGATGACCCCGCCTCCGGGCGGCGACGGCGGCCTCGCCAACGCGATCTACGGCAGCATCCTCATGGCCGGCGCCGGCACGCTGCTCGGCACGCCCATCGGGATCCTCGCGGGCACCTACCTGGCCGAATACGGCCAGCGTGGCTGGCTCGCACCCGCCACGCGCTTCATCAACGACGTGCTGCTCTCCGCGCCCTCGATCGTGATCGGCCTCTTCGTCTACACGGTCTACGTGCAGCAGGTTGGGCACTTCTCCGGCTGGGCGGGTGCCATCGCGCTGGCCATCATCGTCGTGCCGGTCGTGGTGCGCACCACCGACAACATGCTGATGCTGGTGCCCAACAGCCTGCGCGAAGCCGCCGCGGCGCTGGGTTGCCCGACGTGGAAGATGGTCACGCTCGTCTGCTACCGCGCCGCCCGCGCCGGGATCATGACCGGCGTGCTGCTCGCCATCGCGCGCATCGCCGGCGAGACCGCCCCGCTGCTCTTCACCGCGCTCAACAACCAGTTCTGGTCCTCGGACATGAACAAGCCGATGGCCAACCTGCCGGTGGTGATCTTCCAGTTCGCCATGAGCCCGTACGACGACTGGCACCGCCTCGCCTGGGGCGGCGCCGCCCTCATCACGCTGCTCGTGCTCGCGATCAACATCGCGGCGCGCAGCCTCTTCAGGAAGTAGACATGGCCACGACCGCCAGCGCCCTGCACGCCCCCAACCCCGCCGCGACGGCCGCGGCCATCGCCGCCGCCACGCCGGCCGCGCTGCCGAAGCTCACGGTGCGCGGCCTCAACTTCTACTACGGCGGCTTCCACGCGCTGAAGGACGTGAACCTTGAGATCCCCGAGAAGAAGGTCACCGCCTTCATCGGCCCCTCGGGCTGCGGCAAGTCGACGCTGCTGCGCTGCTTCAACCGCATGTTCGAGCTCTATCCCGAGCAGCGCGCCCAGGGCGAGATCCTGATGGGCGGCGAGAACATCCTCACCTCCAAGACCGACGTCTCGCTGATCCGCGCCAAGATCGGCATGGTGTTCCAGAAGGCCACGCCGTTCCCGATGTCGATCTACGACAACATCGCCTTCGGCGTCCGGCTGTTCGAGGACCTGCCGCGCTCCCGCATGGACGAGCGCGTGGAGTGGGCCCTCACGAAGGCCGCGCTGTGGAAGGAAGTGAAGGACAAGCTGCACCAGAGCGGCAACGGCCTCTCCGGCGGCCAGCAGCAGCGCCTGTGCATCGCGCGCGGCGTGGCGGTGAAGCCCGAGGTCCTGCTGCTGGACGAGCCCTGCTCGGCCCTGGACCCGATCTCCACGGCCAAGGTCGAGGAGCTGATCCACGAGCTCAAGAACGACTACACGGTCGTGATCGTCACGCACAACATGCAGCAGGCGGCTCGCGTCTCCGACCTCACCGCCTACATGTACCTGGGCGAGCTCGTGGAGTTCGGCGAAACCGACCAGATCTTCTTCAAGCCTGGCAAGCAGGCGACCGAGGACTACATCACCGGGCGCTTCGG
The DNA here is from genome assembly GCF_013003965.1 of Usitatibacter rugosus. Lineage (NCBI taxonomy): Bacteria > Pseudomonadati > Pseudomonadota > Betaproteobacteria > Nitrosomonadales > Usitatibacteraceae > Usitatibacter > Usitatibacter rugosus. Next base: position 3,524,266 of record NZ_CP053069.1, read on the forward strand.
CTAGCCGCCGTCATCCCTCAGGCGGCCGTCATCCCTCGGGCGGCCGTCATCCCCGCGAAGGCGGGGATCCAGAAAAGCGCAGCGCTGCGGCAATCGGCAACCCCACCAGCAGGGCGTGCGAGACGAAGCCGTAGGTGAGGTTCTCCAGCGTGAGCGGCGTCCTGAACGGGGCTGCCGAGAGCGGGATCACAACGTAGTTCATGAAGAGATAGACGAGCACGCCGAAGAGCGCGCCGCAGGCGACCCAATGCGTGCGCATCCAGCCCACCTGCCGCCACGTGTAGCCATAGAGGGCCCCGGCCGCGATCGTGATGCCGAAGTGGCTCGCAAGCCCGACCGCCCCCGAGGTCCATCCCATCGTGGACGACGCGCGGCCGAACCACCCCATCGCCACCGACTGCAGCACCCAGAGTGCCGAGCGCCCATTGAGGTGCCAGGAGATGATGGCGTAGAGGATGTCGAAGAGGCCGGCGAGCGCGCCACCGGCCAGCACGGCGATCCAGAACGTCCGCGTATCCGTGAGCGCGTCTCGGGTCATCCCCGCATTGTGGCGAGGAGGCACCCGGCGCTGCGTGACGGTTTATTTCGCCAGGATGACGACCCAGACCACGGTCATGAGGGCGAGCGCCACGAGCACCGCGGCGCTGCCGATGTCCTTCGCGCGCTTGGAGAGGTTGTGGTGGTCGAACGAGATGCGGTCGATCGCCGCCTCCACCGAGGAGTTGAGCAGCTCGACCACGAGCACCAGCAGGACCACCGCGATCAGCAGCGCCTTCTCCACGGGCATGACGGGCAGGAAGAACGCCGAGGGCACGAGCACGATCGCGAGCAGCACCTCCTGGCGGAACGCGCTCTCGTGCTTCCACGCATCGGCCAGGCCCGCGAGCGAGTTCCACGTCGCCTGGATGATCCGGGCGATCCCGGTCTTGCCCTTGAACGGGCTTTCGGTCAGCTCAGGCGGCTTGTGCAACGGAGGCCTCCCGCGAGCGCGCCGGAACCAGGCTCGAGACGAACTGCCTCGAGCTGTGCTCCCACGAGAACGACTCGGCATAACGCCGCACTTTTGTGCGGTCGAGGGTGAGCGCCTTCAGGGCCGCGACCTGCAAGTCGGTGTCCATCACGCCGCCGGCGGGATCCTTGAGCACATCGATCGGCCCGCGCACCGGATAGGCCGCGACGGGCGTGCCGCTCGCCATCGCTTCGGCGAGCACGAGGCCGAAGGTGTCGGTGCGGCTCGGGAAGACGAAGACATCGGCGCGGCGGTAATAGCTCGCGAGCTCCTCGCCACGCTTGGCGCCGACGAACACCGCCTCGGGGAAGCGGCGTTCCAACTCCTTCCGCGCGGGGCCGTCGCCCACGACGAGCTTGGTGCCGGGGAGATCCAGCGACAGGAACGCCGGCAGGTTCTTCTCGACCGCGACCCGGCCCACGTTCACGAACACCGGCCGCGGATAGTCGGCGAAGCGGTCCGGGCCCGGGCGGAAGAGTTCGGTGTCCACGCCGCGGCCCCAGTCCACCACGTTCGCGAACCCGTGCCCTTCGAGGAGCGTGCGGATGGCGGGTGTTGCGACGAGCACGGCACTGGACGGCGCGTGGAAGCGACGCATCATCGCGTAGGTGATCCACAGCGGCACGCCGAAGCGCGGCTTCACGTATTCCGGGAAGCACGTGTGATAGGCCGTGGTGAACGCGAGGCCCTCCTTCAGGCAATGCGAGCGCGCGGCGCTGCCGAGCGGGCCTTCGGTGGCGATGTGGATCGCATCCGGGTCGAACGCTCGGATGCGGCGCGCCACCTCGCGGCCGGGCATCACCGCGAGCGGGATCTCGGGATAGGTGGGCATCGGGAACGTCTTGAAGCCGGTGGGCGAGATGACCTCCACCTCGTGCCCCCAGCGGCGCACCCAGGCGAGCGTGTTCTGCAGCGTCATCACCACGCCGTTCACCTGGGGATCCCAGGCGTCAGTCACCAATAGAATGCGCAAGCTCCACCTCCTGTTCCTCTGTCCTCGGGGACAGGGTTTGTTGTTTGAGGGCTTCGATCGCCTTCCAGTCGATGACCTTGAGCTCGCCCTCCTCCGTCTCGACGAGCGCCGTGAGGCTCTCCACCCAGTCGCCGTCGTTGCAGTAGAGGATTCCGTCGATCTCGCGCACCTCGGCCTTGTGGATGTGGCCGCAGACCACGCCCGCGAAGCCGCGGCGCTTCGCCTCGTGGGCGAGCGCTTCCTCGAAGTTCGTGATGTAGCTCACCGCGTTCTTCACGCGATCCTTGAGGAAGCGCGCGAGCGACCAGTACGGCAGGCCCAGCTTCGCGCGCGCGTGGTTGAACCACTGGTTAAGCTTCAACGTGAGGTTGTAGGCGCCGTCACCCAGATGGGCGAGCCATTTGGCGCCCTGCACCACGGCATCGAAGAGGTCGCCGTGCGTCACGAGGAACATCCGGCCGTCCTTCGTGTGGTACGCGGACTCGTTCACGATCTCGATGCCGCCGAACGCGAGGCCGATGAACTGGCGGATGCCTTCGTCGTGGTTGCCGGCGACGTACGTGACCTTGGTGCCCTTGCGCGCCTTCCGCAGCACCTTCTGGATCACGTCGTTGTGGCTTTGCTGCCAGTACCAGCGGCGCTGGAGCTGCCAGCCGTCGATGATGTCGCCCACGAGGTACAGCTCGTCGCTCTCCGTATGGCGCAGGAAATCCAGCAGGTGTTCGGCCTGGCAGCCGGGTGTCCCGAGGTGGATGTCGGAGATGAAGATCGCGCGGAAGCGAAGCGGCGCGGGAGAGTCGTCATTGTAGTCGATGGGAACTGGAGGTTTCATTCCCAAGCAATTGTCCTTGCGGCACAAGTCAATCGCAGGTCGCTTGCGCGACAGATTGGGGTCAGACTCCAATTCGCGTTTCTGTCCGATTCACGGGACTGCGAATTGGAGTCTGACCCCGTTTATTTTCACTGGAGCAGCGAGCCGTTCTTCCGGATCATCGCGAGGTCGACATGGATCGAGTCCCCGCGGCCGTTCGGCGAGAGGTCGATCACGTAGCCGTTCAAGTCGAGGCGGCCTGCCTTCTGGAAGGCGGCGAGGATCGACTCGCGCGTGGGCGAGGTGCCGGCGCGGCGCACGCCTTCGATGAGTGCCTTGGCGGCGAGGAAACCCTCGAGCGTGAGGTGCGATGGCGGCTCGTCGCGGAACTGCTTGATGGCGTCCAGGTGCTCCTTGAGGACGGGCGTTTCGGGGAACGAGGGATTCGGCACCACCTGCGTGATCATCACGCCGTGCGCGAGCTTGGGGCCCAGCAGCTCGAACATCGTGCGGTGGTTCACCATCGAGAGCGCCACGAGGTTGGCGCCCGGGTCGCGCGGACGGTAGCGCTTCACGAATTCCGCCGCCGGGACGGTATCCGCGACGATGATGACGGCCTGCGGCTTCATCGCCGCCACGGCCGCCGCGTCCTTGTCGAGCGAGCCGCTCAGCACGACCGATCCGACGGGCTTCAGCCCCTGCGCCTCGAGCGAGCGCTCGACGATGCGCGCCACGCCGGCCGCGTCGTCGGTGGGTGCGCGCAGGATCGCGAAGCGCGAGAGCTGCAGGGCGCGGAAATGCGAGACGACCTGCCGCACTTCGGTGCCGTAGTCGGGGCGCGTGAAGAAGATGCGCCGTGCGGCTCCTATCGGTGCGTCGCCGCCCGCCAGCGGTCCCACCAGTGCCGCGCTGCCGGGAACCTTCGCGTACGCCTCGACCGCATCGTCGCCGATGTAGCCGAACAGCACGTCCACCTTGCGTTCGTCGAGCAACTGCTTCGTGGCCCCGCGCACCGCCTCTTCATTCGGAGCGTCGACCACGTAATGCTTCACCTTCATGCCATTCACGCCGCCGCGCGAGTTCACCCAGTCGAAGTACGTCTTCGCACCCGCCACGTAGTCGCGGCTCGCCTCGCCATACGGGCCCGCATAGTCGACCACCTGCCCGACGATCAGGTCACGCGCGTGGGAGAGAGCTGGGACCAGGAGGAACAACGTGATGGCAGCGCGAAACCGAAGCATGCGGACTCCTCGACAGGGAGCCCGCCATCATGAGAAATCGGCATGACTGCTTCGAGTCAAAGGCAATAAAGGGGTCAGACCACTTCATTGCAAGCGCAATGAAGTGGTCTGACCCCTTTATTGCCGGACGCGGGGGCCGGCGAAGCGAGCGGTGAATCTCGAGCCCTGGCCGGGCGTGCTGTGGATGTCGAGCGTCGCGCCATGCCGCCCGAGGGCATGCTTGACGATCGCGAGCCCGAGCCCCGTGCCACCCGTCTCGCGCGAGCGGCCGCGATCCACTCGATAGAACCGCTCGGTGAGGCGCGGAATATGTTCCGGCGAGATCCCGATGCCGGTGTCCTCGACGTAGAAGGCGGCGCCGTCGGGCTCCGCGAGCCAGCGCAGCCGCACGGTACCGCCCTGCGGCGTGTAGCGAATCGCGTTCGACACCAGGTTGCCGAGCGCGCTGGTGATCTCCTTCTCGCTGCCGAGGAGCTCGATGCCCTCCGCATGCTCCACCTCGACCTTGTGGCGGCCGGCGGAAAGTGCGCGCGCTTCCGCGCCCATGCGCTCGACCAGCGCGCCCATGTCGATCGGCTCCTCCATCGGCGGCGGGGGCGAGGACTCGAGCGCGGAGAGCGTGAGGAGATCGGCCACGAGCCGCTCCATGCGGCGCGCCTGGTCGGTCATGAGCGAGAGGTAGTGGCGCGTCTCCTCGGCATCCGCGCCGCCATCGCGCAGCGTTTCGAGGAAGCCCGTGATCACGGTAAGGGGCGTGCGCATCTCGTGCGAGACGTTGGCGACGAACTCGCGGCGCGTGCGCTCCATGCGTTCGAAGCGCGTCACGTCGCGCGAGAGCACGAGCCGCTGGCCGTCGCCGTACGAAACGACTTGCACAGACAGCGTCCGCCCGTCCGGCGGCCGCAGCTCGATGGGCTTCGCGTAGTCGCCGCCCTCGAGGTAGGCGAGGAACTCCGGAATGCGAACCAGGTGCGTGATGGCATGGCCGACGTCGCGCGCGGGATCGAGATCCAGGTGGGCGAGCGCCGTGTCGTTGCACCATTCGATGCGATCGTCCTGCAGGATCACCACGCCGTCGGGGAGTGCCCGAGCGGCCTCACGCCAACGATTGAGCGCGCGGGCGAGCTCCGCCTCGCGCCGCGCCGCCTCGCGCTTCGAGCGGTGCAGCAGCGCATGCAGCTCGTCCCACGCACCGCGGGCGCGCGGCTCGGCACGCACTTCGCCGCTTTCCAGCCATGTTCCCAGCGCGTAGAGCTGGCGAAGCTGGTCGCCGAGCAGGAGCAGCAGCGAGATCGAGAAGACGACCCAGCCCCATTCCGAATCGAACATGAACCCGACGACGAGCGCCACGACCCCGGCCGCCAATAGAAGCAGGGCACTGCCGGCGAGGCGCCGGGCAATCCGGGATTGCGGCATGCGAAGCGGCCTGGCTTAGGGAGCGGAGCGGAAAAGATACCCTGCGCCGCGCGCGGTTTCCACCAGCCTGTCGTGGCCGCTCGGGGAGAGGGCATCGCGCAGCCGACGGATATGCACGTCCACCGTGCGGTCTTCGATGAACACGTGGTCGCCCCACACGTGGTCCAGGATCTGCGCCCGGCTGTACACGCGGTCCGGGTGCGTCATGAAGAAGTGCAGCAACTCGAATTCCGTGGGGCCCATCTTGAGCGTCGTCTTGTCGCCCTTCACGGTGCGCGTGGCGGGATTGAGCGACAGGCCCTGGATCTCGACCATCTCGAGCGTGAGCTGCGGAGCGCGGCGGCGAAGTACCGCCTGGATGCGCGCATCCAGCTCGCGCGGCGAGAAGGGCTTGGTGACGTAGTCGTCGGCGCCGGAGGCCAGGCCTTCGACCTTGTCCTCATCGCCGGCGCGCGCGGTGAGCATGATGATCGGCACTTCCTTCGTGCGTGCTTCCGAGCGCAGGCGCTTGGTGATCGCCGGACCGTTGCCGTCGGGCAGCATCCAGTCCAGCAGCACGACGTCGGGGAGCGCGGCGGAGAGGGCGCGATACGCCTCTTCCACGTTGGCCGCGGCTCGAACCTGGTAACCGCTCTTGCGAAGCGACGCCGCGATCAACGCCTGGATGGACGGCTCGTCTTCGACGACGAGGATGTCGGCGCCCATCAGCCCAGGGCCTCGCGCTCGAGCTCGGCGAGCGGGATGTGGCGGACGTCGCGGCCCTTCACGATGTAGATCACGTGCTCGGCGATGTTCTTCGAGTGGTCGCCGATGCGCTCGAACGCCTTCGCCACCCAGACGATGTTGAGCGACGTGGAGATCGTGCGCGGGTCTTCCATCATGAAGGTGATGAGCTGGCGGATGATGGAGCGGAATTCGGAGTCGATCGCGACGTCCTCGGCGCAGACGCGCGCGGCAGCGGCGGCATCCAGGCGCGCGAAGGCGTCCAGCGAGCGGCGCAGCATGCCGATCGCGATCTCGGAGACGTGGCCCACGGCCGTGAGCGGGATGCCGGAGACGACGCGGCTGCCGTGGATCTCGCGCGCCATGCGGGCGATCTTGGCGGCCTCGTCACCGACGCGCTCCAGGTCCGTCACGGTCTTGCTGACGGCGAGGATCAGGCGAAGGTCGGACGCGGCGGGCTGCCGACGCACGATGATCTGCCCCAGGTCGTTGTCGATGGCGATCTCGAGCTCGTTGGCGCGCTTGTCGTTGGCGATCACGGCGTCGATGCGGGCGATGTCGCCGGTCATGTAGCCGTCGATCGCGGCGCGCGCCTGGGACTCGACCAGCCCCCCCATCTGCATCATGCGGGAACGGATGGTCTCGAGGTCCTGGTCGTACTGCTTGCTGATGTGGTCGGTCATGGTTTTCCTCCCCTCGGAGGATAGACCCCCAGTGTGACAGTTCCGTTACCGGGGCGTCAGGCGTCCTTTTCCGAGTGCAGGGCGATGCGATTGCCCTCGGAATCGAGCACCACCGCCCGGAAGCCATGCGGGCCGATGGACTGGGTCTCCTCGAGGATCTTCCCGCCGTTCGGGACGACCCTGGAAACGGCGTCGCGGATCCGCCCGCTCACGTTCATGTAGACCAGGATGCCCTTGGTGGTGATCGCGTCCTTGTCCGGTACCAGGCAACCACCGTTGCCGTCCCCGTGGTCGAGCACGCAGAAGGTGAAGCCTTCCATCGAATGCTTGTGGATCGGCAGCGCCAGCACGGCGGTGTAGAAGGCCGACGCGCGGTCGAGGTCCGCCACGGGGATGTCCACCCAGACGGTGCGGTTGTGCTTGGAGTTCAGGTCGCTCATGGCTCGGTCCTCACGGGAATGGGAGGCTGGACGGGTTCTCCGCGCTGGATGCGCTCGTACTCGGCGATGACCTGCGCGCCCAGCAGGAGCAGGATCGCCGCGAATTCGAAGGACAGGAGGATCACGATCACGGTCGCGAACGACCCATACACCGCGTTCACCTGGGATAGCGACCCGAAGTACCAGCGCAGCACGTGGCGCGTGATCTCCCACAGCAGGGTCGCCGTGGCGCCGCCCAGCAGCGCGTGCTTGAAGGTGAGTCGGCCCACCGGCATCACGTAGTAGATCGACGTGAGGAGGAACAGCTCGCCGAAGATGCCCATCGCATACAGGGTGACGCGCGAGACGCTGTCGTTGTCGAAGCGCTCGAGCTCGGCCGACATCAGCGTCACCCCCGCGAGCGCCACGCCCAGCAACAGCATGTAGACGTACGGCATCGAGAACGAGACGAGGAAATGGCGCCGCTGGTCCGCGAGCCGGTGCAGGAAGATCACCGACATGGCGTTCTCCAGCACCGAGAACGCGAGCGAGCTGAAGAAGAGCATCGTCACCAGCAGCACCGGCCCCAGCACCAGGCGGTTGTCGAGGAAGCCGGAGAGCTCGCCCACCATCGCCTTGCCCTGCCCGGGGACGATCCACTCCACGTAGCGGGCGATCGTGGCGAGCAGCTCGTTCTCGTCCATGAAGTGCGAGAAGCCGATCACGAAGAGGATCAGCAGCGGCACGATGGACAGCAGCGCGTAATACGCCACGGCACCGGCCAGCAGCAGGCCCTGGTTGGCCTTGAACGCCTTCAGGACCTGAATCGCGAACTCACCGAACCTCGGCATGGCACCTGGACTCAAGAAACACAGAGGACACAGAGGTGGCACAGAGGACACAGAGGAAAAGCAGAAGGGCTGGGACGTCAAGAAGCGGGACGGCCATCGACAAGCGGATTGCCCTGAAGGTTTTCACCTGTGTCCTCTGTGCCACCTCTGTGTCCTCTGTGTTTCGACCGCTCTAGTTCTTCTTGGCCAGGGATGACGCGCGCAAAGCGTCGAGAGTCGTGTTCGCAGTTATGGCTTGCGGATCGATCCGAAGTTCAATCACTGCGGGCTTGCCCGACGCAATCGATCTCTCCAGCGCCCCCGGAAATTGGGAAGTCTCCTCGACGATCTCGCCCACCGCGCCGAACGAGCGCGCGAACGCCGCGAAATGCGGATTCTGTAAATCCGTTCCCGAGACGCGGCCCGGGTAGTGCTTCTCCTGGTGCATGCGGATCGTGCCGTACATGCCGTTGTTGATCACCAGGAAGATCGCGGGCGCGTTGAACTGCACGGCCGTGGCCAGCTCCGCGCCGGCCATCATGAAGTCGCCGTCGCCCGCGAAGCACACGACGGCCCGCGACGGCTCGGCCAGCTTGGCGGCAATGGCTGCGGGGACGCCGTAGCCCATCGCACCCGACGTGGGGCCGAGCGCCGTGCGGTACGTGGTGTAGCGATGGAAGCGGTGCAGGTACGTCGCGAAGTTGCCGGCGCCGTTGGTGTAGATCGTGTCCTCGGGCATCACCTGGTCCAGGTGCTTCACGACATCGGCCATCTGCAGGCGCCCGGCGATGTCTTTCCTCGCGTTCCAGGCCTCGAAGTCGGCGCGCATGTCGGGGACGTCCTTCTCCCACGGCGGGTTGTCGAGCGGCGCGAGGCCGGAAGCGGCGAGCGCGAACGGACCCATGCCGGAGACGATCGCGAGATCCGGCTGGAACACTCGGCCCAGCTCTTCGCCGGCGGGATACACGTGCACGAGCTTCTGCTTTGGTGCCGGTGATGCGAGCAGCGTGTAGCCGCTGGTGGTCATTTCGCCCAGGCGAGCGCCGATCACGACGAGGAGGTCGGAGCTGCGCACGCGCTCGGCGAGCACCGGGTTGATGCCCACGCCCATGTCGCCCACGTAGTTCGGCAGGCGGTTGTCGTAGAGGTCCTGCGCGCGGAACGTGCAGGTGACGGGCAAGTGCTGCGCCTCGGCGAAGCGGCGGAAGTCCGCGCACGCGTCCTTCGACCAGCCCGGGCCGCCCAGGGCCACGAGCGGGCGGCGGGCGGCGGCGAGCATCTCGCGCAGGCGATTCATGTCGCCGGCCGAAGGGTGCGGCTCGGGCGCGCGAACCGGCCGCGCATCGGGAACGGTGGCGCTTTGCGCCAGCATGTCCTCGGGGAGCGCCAGGACCACCGGACCCTTGCGACCCGACATCGCCACGTTGAAGGCGCGCGCGATGTACTCGGGAATGCGCTCGACCCTGTCGATGCGCGCGGCCCACTTCGCGAGCGGCGTGAACATCGCCTGGAAGTCCACTTCCTGGAAGGCTTCTCGGTCCTTGAAGTCGGAGCCGACGTCGCCGATGAAGAGGATCATCGGCGTGGAATCCTGGAACGCGGTGTGCACGCCGACGGAGGCCTGCGTGGCTCCCGGACCGCGCGTCACGAAGCAGAGCCCCGGCTGCCCGGTGAGCTTGCCGTAGGCTTCGGCCATGTTGGCCGCGGCGGATTCGTGGCGGCAGGTGATGAGCTTGAGCGTCTCGCGATGCTCGTAGAAGCCGTCGAGCACGGCGAGGAAGCTCTCCCCGGGGACGCTGAACGCGAGCTTCGCGCCGTGGATGGCGAGCTGGTCGACGAGGATCCGCCCGCCTTCGCGCTCCACGCTCACAACTGCTTCACCACGTAGCCGCGCTTCTTCAGCATCTCGACCAGGCCGCGCTCGCCCGCGAGGTGCAGGGCCCCCACGGCGACGAACGTCTTGTCCTTGGTGGCGAGGATGCCCTCGATCTTCTTCACCATCTCGTCGTGGCGCGACCAGATGAATTTCTCCTCGAACGCCTTCGCGCCCGGCACCTCGGTGTTGTACTTGCTGGCGATCTCCAGGAGCAGCTTCGGGTCGCCCGTCTGCCAAGCGTTCACGATGCCCGTGATCTGCTCGGCGGACAGGCCGCTCTCCAGCGCGCTCAGCGTGCCGGCGAAGAGCTGCGCGCTCTCCTTCTCGGTGAGCGATTCCATGAGCGCGATCTGCGTCTCGACGCCTTCCAGCTCGATGACGCGCTTCTTCTGCTGGTGCGCCTTGGACAGCAGCTGCAGGTCGACTCCGTAAGCCGGCAGGTAGCCCAGCCGTCCCCACTCCGAGAACACGAGCAACGAAACCGCCATGAACGGCTTCATCGTGGTCATCGTCGATTCCGGGATCGCGTACTTCGCGAGCAGCTTCTGGAAGCGCGCGTAGTCCGCGGGCGGCACGTGCTTCTGCAGCGAATCCGGCGGCACGTAGATCATCGCGCCGGCGGACTTGGTCATCGCTTCCTGGTTGGTGATGTCGGCCTCCACCGCGATCACGCGCGATTCGTCGATCGCTTTTTCCACCACGTCGGGGAACGGGTACCACGAGGCCTTGCCCGCGTGGACCGTGCCGAACAGGTAGATGCGGTTGGTCATCGACGACACCTGCCACAGGTAGTGGGAGCTGCCGGTGCCGACGGATGCGGCGGGTGCCTGGGCCCAGGCGGGCAAGGCGGCGAGGAGCAGTGCTGCGAGGAGGGATCTCATACCTCGCATTGTACAATCGGGCGAAAAACATTCCCGACGTCCACCGGAGGAGTTCCACCATGAAGAACCGCACCGTGGCGAGCGTCCTCGCCATTGCCGCACTGAGCTTCGCGGCGTCCGCTTTCGCCCAGGAGTGCAAGAGCCGCGGCGACCTCGACGCGATGTACTGCGACGACAACGGCGACATGGTCGCCGACGTCCCGAAGGACCCGAAAAAGCTGAAAAATCCGAACACCATCGTCTTCACCTACACCCCGGTGGAAGACCCGGCCGTGTACGAGAAGATCTTCAAGCCGTTCACCGACCACCTGGCGCAATGCACGGCGAAGAAGGTCGTGTTCTACCAGGTGCAGAGCAACGCCGCGGAGATCGAAGCCATGCGCTCCGGCCGCCTGCACGTCGGCGGCTTCTCCACCGGCCCCACGGCCTTCGCGGTGAACATCGCGGGCGCCGTGCCCTTCGGCATCAAGGGCTACGAGAAGGACTACCAGGGCTACAACCTCATCGTGGTGGTGAAGGCCTCGAGCCCCTTCCAGAAGCTCTCGGACCTGAAGGGCAAGAAGGTCGCGCACACCGCGCCCTCCTCCAACTCGGGCCACATGGCCCCGATGGCGCTCTTCCCCAAGGAAGGCCTCGCCCCCGACAAGGACTACAAGATCCTCTTCTCGGGCAAGCACGACCAGTCGATCCTCGGCGTCGGCACAGGCGATTACGACGCGGCCGCCGTGGCCTCCGACGTCTTCCACCGCATGGGCACGCGCGGGCAGATCAAGGAAAGCGACTACCGGATCATCTATCGCAGCGCCAAGTTCCCGACCTCGTCGTTCGCCTACGCGCACGACCTCGAGCCGGCCTTCCGCGACAAGATGCTGAAGTGCTTCTACGACTACCGCTTCACGGAAGAGATGAAGAAGGCCTTCGACGGAGCCGACCGCTTCTTCCCGATCAACTACAAGGAGCACTGGTCGGTGGTGCGCCAGGTGTCCGAGGCCGGCGGCGAGAAATTCAACCGCGAGGCCTACGAGAAGGAAACCAAGCGCGAGGAAGAGGCGAAGAAGAAGAAATAAGGGGAACGCCATGAAGCTCCGGATCGCGCTTGCCTCGCTGCTGCTCGCCACGCTGCCCGCGGTTGCGCAGGACGCGTGCAAGAGCCGCGGCGACCTCGACACCCCGTTCTGCGACGAGAACGGGGACCTCCTCGCGGACACGCCGCGCGATCCGAAGCGCGTGAAGGATCCCGACACGCTCTTCTTCACCAACTCGCCGCTCGACGACCCCGCGGTCTACAACAAGCTGTTGCAGCCTTACGTGGATCACCTTGCGCAATGCACCGGCAAGAAGGTCCGCTACTACGACGTCTATTCCGCAGCGGCGTCGATCGAGGCGATGCGCTCGGGCCGCATGCATTTGGGAACGATGTCCTCCGGGGATACGGCGTTCGCGGTCAATGTCGCGGGCGCCATTCCCTTCGGCATCCGCGGCGATGCGAGCGGCCCGCAGGGCTACCAGCTCTGGATGATCGTGAAGAAGGCGAGCCCGTACCAGAAGCTCTCGGACCTGAAGGGCAAGCGGATCGCGCACACCTCGCCGTCTTCGAACTCCGGCAACCTCGCGCCACGCTCGCTCTTCCCCGCCGAGGGGCTCGTGCCCGACAAGGACTACACCGTCGTCTTCTCGGGCAAGCACGAGAACTCGATCATGGGCGTGGCTTCGGGCGACTACGATGCCGCGCCGATCGCGCATGACCTCCTGGTGCGCATGGCCGAGCGCGGCGTGGTGAAGATGGACGATTTCCGCATCATCTGGAAGTCGGCGAACTTCGCGCCCGGCGGCGTCTCGATGGCCCACGACCTCGCACCCGCGCTGCAGGAGAAGATCAAGTCCTGCTCGTACGCCTTCCGCTATCCGCCGGAGATGCAGAAAGGCTTCCAGGGTGCGGACCGGTGGCTGCCCATCGACTACAAGAAGGACTGGGAGATCGTCCGCAAGGTCGCGGCCGACAGCGGCCTCGCGTTCAACAAGGCCGCGTTCGAGAAAGAGAAAGCACGCGCCGAAGCCGCGGCGGCCGCGAAGAAATGACCGCAGCCCTCGCGGTCCGCGGCCTCGTCAAGGAGTACGTGAAGGGCAAGCGCGTCCTGGACGGCCTGTCCCTCGACTTCGACGCGACCGGCCTCACCGCGGTCATCGGTCCGTCCGGCACCGGCAAGTCCACGCTGCTTCGCTGCATCAACCGGCTCGTCGACCCCACGGCGGGCGAGATCTTCTTCGGCGGCCGCGACATCGCCAAGGTGCACGGACGCGAGCTGCGCGAGGCACGCCGGCAGATCGGCATGGTGTTCCAGGAGTACAACCTCGTGGAGCGCCTCACCGTGATGGAGAACCTGCTCTCGGGTCGCCTCGGCTACACGCCCGTGTTCAAGGCATGGCTGCGCAAGTTCCCCCAGGCGGATATCGACCGCGCGTTCGCCCTGCTGGACCAGGTGGGCCTCGCGGGCTTCGCCAACCAGCGCGCCGACGCGCTCTCCGGCGGCCAGCGCCAGCGGGTCGGCATCGCGCGGGCCGTGATGCAGCACCCGCGCCTGCTGCTCGCCGACGAACCCACCTCCTCGCTCGACCCGAAGACCTCGGTGGAGATCATGCAGCTCATGAAAGACGTGGGCCGCGAGCATTCGCTGCCGGTCATCGTGAACATGCACGACGTGGAGCTCGCGAAGCGCTTCGCCACGCGCATCGTCGGCATGTCGGGCGGCAAGGTCGTGTACGACGGCGACGGCTCGGGCCTGAACGAGGCGGAGCTGAAGTCGATCTACGGCGGCGAGTCGTGGCTGGCCTGACTCCCTCCCAAGGGTGGGGGAGATGAGCGTCCCCGCCGACCGCGTCGCCTTCAAGCCCCGCACCTGGGCGCGGGTGGCGTGGATCGCGCTCGCCCTCTACGTCGTCTACGCCTTCTGGCGGCTCGACTTCAATGCCGACCGGTTCGTGGCCGGCCTCGACAACGGCGCGAAGTTCCTCGGCCGCATGTTCCCGCCGCGCATCGCGCAGCCCGACTCGCTCGCGAAGGGTCTCGCCGAATCGCTCGAGATCGCGGTGCTCGCTTCCGTCCTTGGCATCGCCGCGGCGCTGCCCATCGGCCTGCTGGCCGCGCGCAACCTCATGCCCCCGTGGGTGTCCTGGCCCGCGCGCGCGATCATCGCGGCCGCGCGCTCGTTCCATCCGGTCATCGTGGCGATCGTGTTCGTGAAGGCGGTCGGCTTCGGCGCGATCGCCGGCATCGGTGCGCTGGTCGTGGCCTCGATCGGCTTCGTGGGCAAGCTCTTCGCCGAGGCGATCGAGGAGATCTCGCTCAAGCAAGTGGAAGCGGTGCGCGCGACCGGCGCCTCGTTCATGAACGTGATCGCCTATGGCGTGATGCCGCAGGTGTTCGGGCGCTTCATCGGCTTCGCGACCTACTCGCTGGATTCGAACCTGCGCAACTCCACGATGGTCGGGATCGTCGGCGCCGGCGGCATCGGCGGCACGCTCTTCTCCGCGTTCCAGCGCTTCGACTACGACTTCGTCGCCGCGATCCTGCTCTCGATCATCGCGATGATCATGGTGGGCGAGGTGCTCGCGACCTGGGTACGGAAGGTCTTCCTCGGCAAGGGGCAGGTGGAGGACGAATGAGCACGGCCGCGCCTCCGAACGCCGCCCTCGCCCACGTCGAAGCCCGTACCTGGCGCCGCTTCACGCCCCGACAGCGCATCTCGCGCTTCGCGGTTTATCTCGCGGTGGTGATCGCGATCGTCCTGTCGGTGCGCGCGATCGAGATCATTCCCGAGTTCCTCTACGACGCGCCGGAACAGATGATGGATCTCTTCCGCCGCATGTGGCCGATCGCCTGGAGCCACTACCCGAAGGGCGTGCACGACGCGCTGGTGGAGACACTGCACATCGCCACGCTCGGGACGATCCTCGCGGTCGTGATGGCGGTGCCGATCGGCATCCTCGCCGCGAACAACGCGGTGCCGTCGCGGCCCCTGAATTACCTCGCCAAGCTGATGCTGGTATCGAGCCGCTCGGTGAACTCGCTCGTGTGGGCGCTGCTCTTCGTCGCGGTGTTCGGGCCTGGTGCGCTGGCCGGCACGCTCGCGATCGCCTTCCGCTCCATCGGCTTCATCGGCAAGCTCTTCGGCGAGGCGCTGGAGGAATCCAACCGCGGGACGATCGAGGCGTTGGAGGCGGCCGGCGCCCCGTGGCGCTCGAGATTCCTCTGGGGCTATTGGCCGCAGGTCGAGCCAGCCTTCTGGTCGATCGCGCTCTTCCGCTGGGACATCAACGTGCGCGAATCCGCGGTGCTGGGGTTGGTCGGCGCGGGCGGCATCGGCATGGCGCTCGACTCCGCGATGAACCTCTTCCAGTGGGACCGCGTCGCGATGGTGCTCTTCGCGATCTTCGCGGTGGTCGTGGTTGCCGAGGTCGTCGTCACGCAGATCCGCAAGCGGATCCTCTGACGTCGTTCCCGCGAAGGCGGGAACCCAGCCTGGATTCCCGCCTCCGCGGGAATGACGTTGTTTATACGAGATCTTTACAGGTCCGTCTCCATACTCCTTCGCGTCACCCTGGAGAACCGATCATGGATCTCGTATTCCTGGCCCTCACCGGGGCCTTCTTCGCCATTTCCGTCGGGCTGGTGCTCGCTTGCGAGAGGCTGCGCAAATGACGCTCATCTACACGCTGGGCGGCATCTACTGCCTCATCGTCCTCGCCTACCTGCTGATCGCGCTCGTCGTGCCGGAGAAATTCTGATGAGCGGCAACGGCTACCTGCAGCTCGCGTTGTACCTCGTCGTCCTGATCGCGCTCGCCAAGCCGTTGGGGCTCTGGATGGCGCGCGTGTACTCGCGAGAGCCTTCGTGGAAGGGCGAGCTCCTGCTGTACCGCGCTGCCGGCGTGGACCCGAAGCACGAGATGAAGTGGACGCAGTACGCGATCGCGATGCTGATCTTCAACGTCGTGGGCCTGCTTGCGGTTTATGCCCTGCAGCGCTTCCAGGCCTCGCTGCCCCTGAACCCCGCCGGCCTGGGAGCCGTCTCGCCCGACTCCGCCTTCAACACCGCGATCAGCTTCGCCACGAACACCAACTGGCAGGGCTACGGCGGCGAATCGACGATGAGCTATCTCACGCAGATGCTGGCACTCACCGTGCAGAACTTCGTCTCCGCTGCGAGCGGCATGGCGACACTCGTCGCGTTCATCCGCGGCTTCACGCGCAAGAACGCCTCGACCCTGGGCAATTTCTGGGTCGACATGACGAGGAGCACCCTCTACATCCTGCTGCCCCTCGCCTTCGTGTGGGCGATCGCTCTCGTGAGCCAGGGCGTGCCGCAAACGTTTTCCGCCTATCCCACCGTTCCCCTCGTCGAAAGCGTGACCTACGAGACACCCGAGAAGACGACCGTCGTCCAGAAGGAGCAGGTCATCGCCGTCGGCCCGGTGGCCTCGCAGGTGGCCATCAAGCAGCTCGGGACCAACGGCGGCGGCTTCTTCAACGTGAACTCCGCGCACCCGCTGGAGAACCCGACGCCGCTGTCCAATTTCTTCCAGGTCCTGGCGATCCTGCTGATCCCCGCCGCGCTCTGCTACACGTTCGGCGTCCTGGTGGGCGACCGCCGCCAGGGCTGGGCGGTGATGGCGGCGATGACGATCCTCTTCGTCGCGTTCCTCGCGTTGTGCGTCGGCGCCGAGCAATCCGGCAACCCGATGCTCGCGAAGCAGGGTGCCGACACCGCCGCCAACATGGAAGGCAAGGAGGTGCGCTTCGGCATCGTGAACTCCGCGCTTTGGGCCACGGCCACGACGGCCGCCTCCAACGGCTCGGTAAACGCGATGCACGATTCGTTCACGCCGCTGGGCGGGCTGGTGCCGATGTGGCTGATCCAGTTCCAGGAGGTCATCTTCGGGGGTGCCGGCTCCGGGCTCTACGGCATGCTGGTCTTCGCGATCATCGGGGTCTTCGTCGCGGGGCTGATGATCGGCCGCACGCCCGAGTACCTGGGCAAGAAGATCGAGTCCTTCGAGATGAAGATGGCGGCGATCACGATCCTGGTCACGCCCTTCGTCGTACTGGTGGGGACCGCGGTCGCGGTGCTGGTCGATCCCGGCAAAGCGGGCATCGCCAACCCCGGCGCACACGGTTTCTCCGAGATCCTCTACGCGTTCTCCTCGGCGGGGAACAACAACGGCAGCGCGTTCGCGGGACTCTCGGCCAACACGCCGTTCTACAACACGGCGCTCGGCTTTGCGATGCTCTTCGCGCGCTACTGGCTCGCGATCCCGACACTCGCCATCGCGGGAGCGCTGGCCGCCAAGAAATCCGTCCCCCCGGGCCTGGGCACGTTGCCCACCCACACGCCGCTCTTCGTCGTGCTGCTCATGGCCACGGTGGTCATCGTCGGCGCCCTCACGTTCGTCCCCGCGCTGGCGCTCGGCCCCGGGGTCGAGCATCTCATGATGGTGAATCCGAGATGAACGCGATCTCCCACGCGACCGTCTCGCCGCAACGCCAGGCCCGCGCGCTCGTCACGCCCTCGATCCTGCGCTCCGCGCTCGTCTCGTCGTTCGTGAAACTGCTGCCCCAGCACCAATGGCGAAACCCCGTGATGTTCGTGGTGTACCTGGGCAGCATCCTCACCACGGCGCTGTGGGTCCTGGCGCTGCGGGGCAATGCCGAAGCGCAGCCCGGATTCATCCTCGCGATCACGCTGTGGCTGTGGTTCACGGTGCTCTTCGCGAACTTCGCCGAGGCGATCGCCGAAGGCCGCAGCAAGGCGCAAGCCGATTCGCTGCGCTCGGCCAAGCGCGACGTGTTCGCGAAGAAGCTCGCCGACCCTGCTCGACGCGAAGCCCATGAAAGCGTTCCGTCCACGCGCCTCGCCAAGGGCGACTTCTTCCTGGTGGAGGCCAACGAGTTCGTCCCCGCCGACGGCGAGGTGGTCGAAGGCGTGGCCACGGTGGACGAATCCGCCATCACCGGCGAATCCGCGCCGGTGATCCGCGGCTCCGGGGGCGACTTCTCCTCGGTGACCGGCGGCACGCGCGTGCTTTCGGACTGGCTGGTGGTGCGCGTCACCGTCAACCCGGGCGAGGCCTTCCTCGACCGCATGATCGCGATGGTCGAGGGCGCGCGCCGGCAGAAGACGCCCAACGAGATCGCGCTTTCGATCCTGCTCGTGGGCTTCACGCTGGTGTTCCTCTTCGCCACCGCGACGCTGCTGCCGTATTCGATCTTTGCCGTCGAGGCGATGAAGTCAGGCTCGGCGGTCAGCGTCACCGTGCTGGTGGCGCTGCTCGTGTGCCTGATTCCGACCACGATCGGCGGCCTGCTCTCGGCCGTCGGCCTGGCCGGCATCGGACGGACGTTGCGCGCGAACGTGATCGCCGTCTCGGGCCGCGCCGTCGAAGCGGCCGGGGACGTGGACGTGCTGCTGCTCGACAAGACCGGCACGATCACGCTCGGCAACCGCCAGGCGACCGACCTCCACCCCGCGGCGGGCGTGGGCCCGAAGGAGCTCGCCGACGTGGCGCAGCTCGCCTCGCTCGCCGACGAGACCCCCGAGGGCCGCAGCATCGTCGTGCTCGCCAAGCAGAAATACGGCATCCGCGAGCGCGAGGTGGCCACGCTGGGCGCCGCGTTCATCGCGTTCACGGCGCAGACGCGAATGAGCGGCGCCGACCTCGGCACGAGGGAAATCCGCAAGGGCGCCGCCGACGCGATCCGCGCCTGGGTCGAGCTGAAGGGCGGCGTCTTCCCGCGCGAGTTGCAGCTCATCGTGGATTCCGTCGCCCGCCGCGGCGCCACGCCGCTCGTGGTGGCCGAAGGCGGCCGCGCGCTCGGCGTGGTGGAGCTGAAGGACATCGTGAAGATGGGCATCAAGGAGCGCTTCGCCCAGCTTCGGCGGATGGGCATCAAGACCATCATGATCACCGGCGACAACAAGCTCACGGCCGCCGCGATCGCCGCCGAGGCGGGCGTAGACGACTTCCTCGCCGAAGCGACGCCGGAAGCGAAGCTCGCCCTCATTCGCGAGCACCAGGCCCACGGGCGCCTGGTCGCGATGACCGGCGATGGCACCAACGATGCGCCCGCCCTCGCGCAGGCTGACGTCGCGGTCGCCATGAACACCGGCACGCAGGCGGCGAAGGAGGCCGGCAACATGGTCGACCTCGACTCCAACCCGACCAAGCTGATCGAGATCGTGGAGATCGGCAAGCAGCTGCTGATGACGCGCGGCTCGCTCACGACATTCTCGATCGCCAACGACGTCGCGAAGTACTTCGCCATTATCCCGGCCGCGTTCGCCACGACCTACCCGCAGCTCGATGCCCTGAACGTGATGCGCCTCGCTTCGCCCAACAGCGCGATCCTCTCGGCCGTCATCTTCAATGCGCTGGTGATCATCGCGCTGGTGCCGCTCGCCCTGAAGGGCGTGCGCTACCGCCCGCAAGGGGCTGCGAAGGTGCTGCGGGACAACCTCTGGATCTATGGCGTCGGCGGCCTCGTGGTGCCATTCATCGGCATCAAGCTGATCGACATGATCCTCGTCGTGCTCGGTCTCGCGTAACTCGAAAGGACTCACCATGCTGAAGGAACTTCGTCCCGCCCTCGTCCTCACGGTCGCGCTCACGGTCGTCACGGGCGTGGCCTACCCGCTCGCCGTCACCGGCGTGGGCGCAGTGGTCTTCCCGTCTCAGGCCGGGGGAAGCCTCGTGATGCAAGACGGCAAGCCGGTCGCCTCCGAGCTGATCGGGCAGCCGTACTCGGATCCGAAGCACTTCTGGAGCCGCGCCTCCGCCACGTCGCCCTATCCGTACAACGCGGCAGCCTCGAGCGGCTCCAACCAGGGACCGTTGAATCCCGCGCTGGCCGAGGCGGTCGCCGCCCGCGTGAAGGCGCTGCGCGACGCCGATCCCGGCAACAACGCTCCGGTGCCCGTCGATCTCGTCACGGCCTCCGGCAGCGGCCTCGATCCGCACATCAGCCCGGAAGGGGCCGAATACCAAGTCGCTCGCGTCGCCCGGGCCCGCAACCTCGACGCCGCGAAAGTGCGTGCGCTCGTGGCCGCGAACACGGAAGGCCGGCAGCTGGGCGTGCTCGGCGAGCCGCGCGTCAACGTGGTCATGCTCAACCTCGCGCTCGACGCCGCGCGATGAGGGCGGATTATCATGAAGCATGAATGCGTCACGTCCCGACCCGGACGCCCTGCTTGACCGCCTGAAGCAAGAGGCGAGCGACGCCGCCCGCGGCAAGCTGCGGATCTTCTTCGGCGCTTCGGCCGGCGTCGGCAAGACCTACGCGATGCTCGCGACCGCCCGCCGCCAGCGCGACGAGGGCCGGGATGTCGTGGTGGGCCTCGTCGAGACGCATGGCCGGCGCGAGACCGCTGCGCTGCTCGAAGGCCTGGAGCTCCTGCCCCGGAAGGCCGTCCCCCACGAGACCGGCAGCGTCGAGGAATTCGACATCGACGCCGCCCTCGCCCGCCGTCCTTCCCTGCTGCTCGTGGACGAGCTCGCGCACACCAACGCGCCGGGCTCGCGCCATCCGAAGCGCTGGCAGGACATCGAGGAGCTGCTCGCGCGCGGCATCGACGTCTTCACGACGCTGAACGTCCAGCACCTGGAGAGCCTGAGCGACGTGATCGGCGGCATCACGGGCGTGAAGGTGTGGGAGACGGTGCCCGATACGTTCTTCGACGCGGCCGACAGCGTGGTGCTGGTCGACATCCCCGCCGAGGAGCTGCTCGCGCGCCTGAAGGAGGGCAAGGTCTACATGCCCGCGCAGGCCGAGCATGCGGCGGCGAACTTCTTCCGCAAGGGCAACCTGATGGCCCTGCGCGAGCTGGCACTGCGCAGGACCGCCGAGGCGGTCGAGGACGACGTGCAGGCCTATCGTGCCGACAAGGACATCGAGGCCGTCTGGAAGACGCAGTCCGCGGTGTTGTGCGCTATCGGCCCGGGTGAGGGTGCGGAGCACGTGGTGCGCAGCGCGGCCCGCCTGGCGGGCGCCCTGGGCGCGGAATGGCACGCGGTCTATGTCGAGACGTCCCACCTGCAGCGGCTGCGCGCGCCGGAGCGGGAGCGGATCCTGCGCGTGGTGAAGCTGGCCCAGGATCTCGGTGCGCGCACCGCCATCCTCACAGGCTCCGACGTCGTGCAGGCGATCGTCGACCATGCGCGATCCACCAATGTGTCGACCGTCGTCGTCGGGCGGGGAGCGGTGCGTGCGTGGCGCCTGCGAAGCCTGAGCGATCGCATCGCCACGGCCGCTGAGGAGCTCGACGTCGTGGAGATCGGCCGCGGCGCGAAGGATGCGGGTGCGCCCGTGGTGTCCTCGCCCACGATCGCCGAGGAGCCGGACCCGAAGGATCGCGAGCGCCGCTGGCGTTACGCGGGAACGGTCGTCGCCTGCCTCGCGACCACCGGGATCGCGGCGCTGATCTTCCCCTACTTCGAGCAGGCCAACATCGTGATGGTGTTCCTGCTGGGTGTCGTGCTCGCAGGCGTGAGATGGGGCCGAGGCCCGGCCGTGCTCGCCGCGGTGCTGAACGTCGTCGCGTTCGATTTTTTCTTCGTGCCGCCGCGCTACTCGTTCGCGGTGAGCGACTTCCAGTACCTGCTCACGTTCGCCGTGATGCTCGTGGTGGGCCTGCTCACGGGCCAGCTTGCCGCGGGTGCGCGCTTCCAGGCACGCATTGCCGCGCATCGCGAAGAACGCTCGCGCACGCTCTATGAATTCGCGCGCGATCTTTCGGGACTGCTCACCACGCCGCAGGTGATCGAGACCGCCGAAGCGTTCATGGCGGCCGCCTTCCACGCGAAAGTGACGGTGCTCGTTCCCGACCGGACGGAAGCGCGGCTGCATTCCCCGACCGCGCACGGGCTCACGAATCCTGTCGACGAGGTGACCGCCGGCTGGGCTTACGAGCACGCGAAGCCCGCGGGCGCCGGGACGGATACCCTGCCGGGCAACGAGTACCTGTTCCTGCCCCTGAAGGCTCCGATGCGAACGCGAGGCGTGCTCGCGATCCGGCCCGAACGCGCGCGTCACCTGCTGATCCCCGAGCAGCGCCGCCACTACGAGGCGTTCGCGGCGCTCACGGCGATCGCGCTCGAGCGCGTGCACTACGTCGAGGTCGCACGCGACGCCTTGGTCCGGATCGAGTCCGAACGCCTGCGCAACTCGCTGCTCGCCGCGCTCTCGCACGACCTGCGCACGCCCCTGGCCGCGCTCCTGGGCCTGGCCGAGACGCTGGCCCTCACGCGGCCGCCCCTCGCCGAAGCGCAGGAGAAGATCGCCGCCTCCATCGCCGGGGAGACGCGCCGCCTCATCGCGCTGGTGAACAACCTGCTCGACATGGCGCGCATCCAGAGCGGCGACGTGCGCCTGAACCTCGAGTGGCAGCCGCTCGAGGAGGTCGTGGGCGCGGCGCTGCGCGCGGCGGCGTCCGCCATGGCCGCGCATCCCGTGCACGTCGACCTGCCGGCGGATCTTCCCCTCGTGCAGCTGGACGCGGTGCTCTTCGAGCGCGTGCTCGTGAACCTGCTGGAGAATGCCTCGAAGTACACGCCGCCGGGCACGCGCGTCACGATCGCGGCGCGGCCGGCCGGCGAGCGCATCGAGGTCACGGTGAGCGACGACGGACCGGGGCTACCGCGCGGACGCGAGGAAGCCGTGTTCGAGAAGTTCGCGCGCGGCGAGAAGGAGTCGGCCACGCCGGGCGTGGGCCTCGGTCTCGCGATCGTTCGCGCCATCGTGGAAGCCCACCACGGCACCATCGCCGCGGAGGCGGGGCGCGAGCGAGGCGCGCGTTTCGTGATCTCGCTGCCGCGGGGGACGCCTCCCACGATCGCGGAGCCCGACGCGTGAGCGCGCCCGCACCCGTCGCACTATTGGTCGAAGACGAGGCGCAGATCCGCCAGTTCGTGCGCGCGGCCCTCGAGGCCGAGGGATGGATCGTGCACGAGGTGGACACGGTGAAGCAGGGACTGGTGGACGCCGGGACGCGCAAGCCCGACCTCGTCATCCTCGACCTGGGCCTCCCGGACGGCAACGGCGTCGATTTCATCCGCGGCCTGCGCGGCTGGTCCTCGACGCCGGTCATCGTGCTGTCGGCGAGGGTCGGCGAGTCCGACAAGATCGGGGCGCTCGACGCGGGCGCGGACGACTACCTCACCAAGCCCTTCGGCGTGGGCGAGCTGCTGGCGCGTGTGCGCGCCGCCCTGCGGCGGCGGAACCTTCCTCCCGGCGAGCCCGGCGCGGTGTTCCGCTTCGGCGACGTCGAGGTGGACCAGAAAGCCCGCGTGGTGAAGCGCGGCGGCCAGGAAGTTCATCTCACCCCGGTGGAGTACCGCCTGCTCACGCTGCTGGTGGCCAACGCGGGCAAGGTGCTCACCCATCGCCAAATCCTGCGCGAGGTGTGGGGGCCGTCGCACGTGGAGCACGGGCACTACGCGCGCGTCTACATGGGCCACCTGCGCCACAAGCTCGAGGACGACCCCGCGCGGCCGTGCCACATCCTCACCGAGACGGCCGTCGGTTATCGACTCGTGCCGTAGCGAACGCAGTCGCGGCGCCGGAGTCTCACGGGTCCAGACCCGGAGGTTCCATGACCAAGTTGCGCACCGGCCAAGCGCCGCCGTTTCCGATCCCGCGCAAGGAATTCACCGTGCGCTTCCACCAGTCCTACGCGGATCCTGCGTTCGCCGCGGAGGCGGAGGCGATCGCGCGCCTCGAGGCCATCGCGTGGGATGCGTACAAGGAGGGACGCAAGGCGCCCGTCACGGTGAAGGCCGGCAAGGCTTTCCACGACCCTTCGTACGACATGTCCGTGGAGTGGCTGGAGGCGCGGGACCGGATTCGCGCCGCGGAGAAGCGGCACGGCTCGAAGCGCGGGCGCTCGCGGGTCCTGGTGGTGTGCGGCTCGTCGCGCAACGACGGAACGTGCCCCGGTGAGATGTCGAAGACGTTCCGGCTCGCGAAGGTCATCGAACGCACGCTTTCCACCGCGCGGGTGGAGGTGGATCTTCTCGACCTGAGCCGCCTCACGTCCGATTTCGGCCGCCGCATCTATCCCTGCAAGGCGTGTGTTTCCACCGCGCAGCCCCTCTGCCACTGGCCGTGCAGCTGCTACCCCAACCACTCGCTGAACCAGGTCGGCGACTGGATGAACGAGATCTACGAGCGCTGGGCCTCGGCGCACGGCGTCATCCTCTGCACGCCGGTCAACTGGTACCACGCGTCCTCGTCGATGAAGCTGATGATCGACAGGCTCGTCTGCGCGGACGGCGGCAACCCGGACCCCACCCTCACGCAGGGAAAGGACCCGAAGCTCGCGAAGAAAGTGGAGCTCGCCGGCTGGGACTATCCCAAGCACCTCGCCGGCCGCGCCTACGGCCTCGTGATCCACGGCGACGTGGCCGGGACCGACGACACGCGCAAGGCCCTCGGCGACTGGCTCGACTGGATGGGCCTCATCGATGCCGGCGCCCAGGCCAAGCTCGACCGCTACATCGGCTACTACGAGCCGTACGCCACGAGCCACGACGCGTTGGACCGCGACAAGGCGATGCAGGAGGAGGCTCGTAATGTCGCGCGGGCCGTTGCGCGCGCCGTCGCCGACATTCGCGCCGGCCGCCTCAAGGCGCCCGACCGCAACCTCGAACGCCCGCGTCCGAAATGAATGGGGTCAGACTCCATTTAGCTTCGTCGCCTGGAGCTAAATGGAGTCTGACCCCATTCATTTACGGAACGACGGTCGTGAACAGGTAGACCGCGAAGAGCACGAGGTGGACCACGCCCTGCAGGATGGTGGTGCGTCCGGTGCTGAACGAGATGGTCGCGAGGAAGAGCGAGAGCAGGAGCAGCACGGTGGCCTTGGAATCGAGGCCTAGGGCGAGCGTCCACCCGGAGGATAGCGAGAGCACCGCGACCGTTGGAATGGTGAGGCCGATGCTCGCGAGCGCCGAGCCGAGCGCGAGGTTCAAGCTGTTCTGGAGGCGATTGGCTCGGGCCGCGCGCGCCGCCGCCAGCCCTTCCGGCAAGAGGACCACGGCCGCGATGATGATGCCCAGCAGCGCCTGGGGCGCGCCCGCCCGCGTGAGCGCGACCTCCATCGGCCCGGCGAGGGATTTCGCCAGCAGCACGACGGCCACCAGGCACGCGAGCAGCAGCACGAAGCTCAGCCACGCGGCCTGGGTGGTGGGCGGGTCCGCGTGCTCATCCTCGTCCACGCTGCCGTCGGCCTTCCTCGGCAGGAAGTAGTCGCGGTGCCGCACGGTCTGGACGAGGACGAACGTGCCGTACAGCACCAGCGTCACGAGCGCGATGAACGCGAGCTGCGAGCGGCTGTAGAACGGGCCGGGCGTGGTCTCGGTGTAGTTGGGCAGCACCATCGTGAGGATGGCGATCGCCGCGAGCGTCACCAACGCACCGCTGGCCCCATCCAGCCGGAAGCGCTGCTCGCCGTGCTTGAGTCCGCCCACCAGCATGCAGATGCCGACCATGCCGGTGAGGATGATCATCACCGCGGCGAAGACCGTATCGCGTGCCAGGGTGGCCGGGCCGCCCGCGAGCATCAGCGAGACGATGAGCGCCACCTCGATCACCGTGACCGCGATCGCGAGCACCAGCGTCCCGTAAGGCTCGCCCACCTTGTGCGCGACGACCTCGGCGTGGTGCACCGCCGCGAGCACGCTGCCGATGAGGCCCACGGCGAGCAGCCCGATGTACGCGCCGCCCCAGCCGAGCAGCGTGCCGCCGAGCAGCAGCCACCCCACGATCGGCGCGGCGATCGTCCAGAGCGGGAGCTTGGAGGCGTTGGTCATTTGGCGTTCGGCGACCAGGCGGCGAGGCTCGGCTTGAAGGGTTCGGTGAGGATGGCTTCGTACTTCACCTCGACGATCTCGAGCTCCTCGATGCCGCCGGGGGTTTGCAACGTCACCGTATCCCCCTCGCGCGCCTTGATGAGCGCCCGCGCCACCGGGGAGATCCAGCTGATGCGGCCGGAGTGCATGTCGGTCTCGTCGACGCCCACGATGCGCACCGTGTGCTCCGCGCCCTTCGCCGTGGCATACGTCACGGTCGCCCCGAAGAACACCTGGTCCGTCGCCTCGCGCGAGCCCGGGTCCACGACCTCCGCCTCCTCCAGCCGCTTGGTGAGGTGGCGGATGCGGCGGTCGATCTCGCGCAGCCGCCGCTTGCCGTACTGGTAGTCGGCGTTCTCGGAACGGTCGCCGTTCTTGGCGGCCCACGAGACGATGTTGGTCACCTGGGGGCGCTCGGTCTTCACCAGCCACGCCACCTCGTCGCGCATGCTTTGCCAGCCGCCCGGCGTCATGTAGTTCTTGGCGCCCGCGGGAATGGGGTTCGACGTGAGCTCGAGCTCGTCGTCGTCGTTGTCGGTCTCTTTGGTGAAGGCCTTGCTCATGTCACTTGAGACCCGTGACGAAGGAACGAATTCCCCCGAGCAGCATTTCCACCGCGATCGCCGTGAGGATGAGGCCGGCCAGCCGCTCGATGGCAATGACCGCCTTCTCGCCCAGCACCACGCGGATCTTCTCGGCGAAGACCAGGATCACGGTCACGATCGCCATGGTCACCGTGATCGCCGCGGCCCACATGCCGATGCGGGACGGATCGCGCGTGGCCATGAGCATCACGGTGGCCAGCGCCGACGGGCCGGCGATGAACGGCACCGCGAGCGGGACGATGAACGGCTCGCCCTTGGCCACATCGCCCCAGATGCCCTCGGGGCTGCCGAAGACCATGCGGATGGAGATGAGGAAGAGGATCACGCCGCCCGCGATCGAAAGCGAGGCTTCCGAGAGGTGCATGACCTGCAGGAACGTGTGCCCGCCGAACATGAACACGAGCAGGATCACGAACGCGATGAGGCACTCGCGAAGGATCACCCAACGGCGGCGCTCCGGGGCGCAGCCCGCCACCAGCGCCGGCACGAGGGGCACGTTGCCCCACGGGTCGGTCACCAGGAGCAGCAGGACGACGGCGGAGACGAATTCGGTGGGCATGATGAAATCTTACAGCAGGGCGTCTGGGGCCCCCGCCGTTTAGAATCGCGATTGATGTCCACGCCCTCCACCCCCGCCGCAGCCGATTCCAGCCGCGAACAGACCCTTGCCTTCGTCGGCCTGCTGGCCGGCGGATGCTCGATCGCCTTCGCGCCGATCCTGGTGCGGCTCGCCGACACCGGCCCGGTCGCGAGTGCCTTCTGGCGCTGCGCGCTGGCCACGCCCTTGCTCTGGGCTTGGGTGTTCTTCCGGACGCGCGATGCCCGCGAGGCGCGCGTGCCGCCGCTGGCCCTCGCCGGTGCCGGTTTGTTCTTCGCCGCCGACCTCGGCGTGTGGCACTTCTCGATCCTCTTCACGTCGGTCGCCAACTCGACGCTACTGGCGAATCTCGCGCCGATCTTCGTGACGCTCGCGGGGTGGCTGCTGTGGAAGCAGAAGGTGACGCGCACGTTCCTCGTCGGCATGACGCTCGCGATCGCGGGGATGTTCGTTCTGGTCGGGCCCAACTTTGCCGTTGGGGGTACGCGGTTGCTGGGGGATGCGCTGGGTGCACTGACCGGCGCGTTCTATGCGGGCTACATGCTCTCGATCAAGGCCGCCCGCGATGCCGGAGCCTCCACGGCGCGGTTGATGGCGTGGAGCACGACGATCACCGCACTCGTGCTGCTTCCGATCGCGCTGATCGCGCCGCAGCCGTTCTGGCCCGCGTCTTCATCGGGCTGGCTGGTGCTCGTGGGGTTGGCCGTCGTTACGCAGATCCTCGGCCAGGGGCTGATCGCCTATGCGTTCGCCCACCTTCCGGCGTCGCTCTCCTCGGTGAGCCTGCTGATCCAGCCCGTGATGGCGGCGATCTTCGCGTGGCTCCTCTTCGCCGAGGCGATCGGGCCGCTGCAGTTCATCGGCGGTGCCATCGTGCTCGCCGGAATCTACCTGTCGAAGCGAGGTAGCGTGTAGTCGTCACTCCCGCGAAGGCGGTGAATAAAGGGGTCAGACCACTTTATTGTCCCGAACAATAAAGTGGTCTGACCCCTTTATTCAGCGGGGACGACGATCACCGGGCGAGCTCCTCGCACAGCGCAGCCGTGAAGGCCTTCGTGCCAAGCCGGCCGCCGAGGTCCGCGGTACGGCGGGCGGGATCCCGAAGCAGCGTGTCGATCGCCGTCTCGATGGCCTGGTGTGCGTCGAGGAAAGCTTCGCGCTTGTGCCGGATGCCGAGCCACTCGAGAAGCATCGCCGCGGAGAGGATCAGCGACGTCGGGTTCGCCTTGTCCTGCCCCGCGATGTCGGGCGCCGAGCCGTGGCTCGCCTGCGCCATGCAGTGGTCCACGCCGGCGTTGATCGAGCCCGCGAGGCCGAGGCTGCCGGAGAGCTCCGCGGCCTCGTCGGAGAGGATGTCGCCGAACATGTTGGTGGTGACGATCACGTCGTAGCGAGCGGCGTCGCGCACCAGCAGCGCCGCCATCGAATCGACCAGCTGCTCCTCGTAGGCGATGCCCGGATTCGCCGCCGCGACCTTGCGCACCTCGGCGAGGAAGAGCCCGTCGGACACGCGCATCACGTTCTGCTTGTGCACGGCCGTCACCTTGCGGCGGCGCTTCTCGGCGAGGGCGAAAGCGCTCTTCGCGATGCGCTCCGATGCCTTGGCCGTCACCTTGCGGATCGCGAGCGCCGTATCGGGCGTCGGCATGAACTCGCCCGGGCCTGAATGCATGTTGCGGTCCGCGTAGAAGCCCTCGGTGTTCTCGCGCACGATCACGAGGTCCATGGGCGTGCGACCCCAATGCTGCATGCCTTCGCGGGAGCGACTCGGACGGACGTTGGCGAAGAGGTCGAGCTGGATGCGAAGCGCGCCGGAGGGATTCACGCCGCCCTGCGCCTTGGGCGGATAGTCCTGGTGCGACACGGGGCCGAGCACGATGCCGCCAGCGCCCCGGCAGGCCTCGAGCACTTCCGGTGGAAACGTCGTGCCGACGCTCTTCAGCGTGACCAGGCCCACATCGCGGCTCTCGAACGCCAGGCCGAGCGCGAACTTGCGGCTGGCCGCCTCCAGCACGGAGACGGTGGCCGAGACGATCTCCGGCCCGATGCCATCGCCCGGAATGACGACGATCTTCATGGCGCGCTCCTCAATCGATCTTGATGCCGGCGGCTTGGACAACCTTCCGCCAAGCATCGAGCTCCTGCTGGATCACCGCGCCGAACTCCGCGGACGAGC
Source organism: Usitatibacter rugosus (assembly GCF_013003965.1). Lineage (NCBI taxonomy): Bacteria > Pseudomonadati > Pseudomonadota > Betaproteobacteria > Nitrosomonadales > Usitatibacteraceae > Usitatibacter > Usitatibacter rugosus. The sequence goes on from NZ_CP053069.1 coordinate 3,553,404, forward strand.
CTTTCATGGCCTGTGCGCCCTCATCGACAAAACGCTTCGACAACGCCTCGCTCGCGGCACTTTCGTTGATCGCCGCATTCAGCGCGGAGACGATCTCCGGCGGCAGGCCCTTCGGTCCCACGATGCCCCACCACGTGCTCACGTCGAAATCGCGCACGCCCGATTCGATCACCGTCGGCGTCTGCGGGAAGAGCGACGATCGCGCCTTGCCCGTGGTCGCGAGCAGCCGCACGCGGTCGCCCTTCACCTGCCCCAGGATCGTCGGCACGGTCGCGAAGAACACCTGCGCCTGGCCACCGATCAAATCCGTCGTCGCCGGTCCGCTGCCCTTGTACGGAACGTGCGTCATCTTGATTCCGGTGCGCTGCACGAAGAGCTCGCCGGAGAGGTGGTTGATGCTGCCCGTGCCCGCCGAGACGTAGTTCAGCGAGTCCGGCGCCTTCTTCGCATTTTCGATCAATCCGCCGACGCTCTCGATTCCGGACTGCTTGCTCACCACGAGCAGCAACGGCCCGCGGCCCAGCATCGCGATTGGCGTGAAGTCCTTCACGACGTCGTACGGAAGCTTGCGGTCCGTGGCCGCCGCGGTCACGAACGTGGAGGTCACGAAGAGCAGCGTGTAGCCGTCGGGCTTCGCCGCTTGCACGGCCTGCGCGCCGATCGATCCGCCCGCACCGCCGCGGTTGTCGATGATGACGGGCTGCTTCAGGCGATCCCCGAGCTGCTTGCCGAGATCCCGCGCGATGGCGTCGGTGCCGCCGCCGGGGGCGAACGGAACAACGATCGTGATGGGTTTCTGCGGAAAGGGCTGTGCTTGCGCGAGGAGCGGGGCAACACAGGCGACTACTGTGGCGAGGACGGTGGCGATTCTCATGGGGTTTCCGAGCGGAGCGGGACGAGCGGGCAGGATACAAGATCGCCGGGCGCGGCCGTCATGGCGTGCAGGTAAACTCCGGTGCAACCCGACCGCGAAAGAAATCCGATGACGGGTCGCAACGTGGCACTGCTCCTCCTCGTACTGGTCGCCGCCGTGCTCGGCGTCCGGTGGTGGATGAAGCCGCTGCCGATCGGCCCCGCCAGCAGCGTTGCCGTGACTGATCTGCCCCCTCCCCACAAGCCGGCCATCGACCTCCGCGCGCCCGATACGATCGTCGATCTCGACGCGACCTTCCGCGCGCTCGACGCGCACTTCGCGGCCCACGGCATCGTGGTACGTCCACCGCTCGATGCCGCGGCGCCCGATCGCCTCGAGAAGGAGCTTCCGTGCGCGCTGCCCCCGGCGGTCCGCCGCATGTACCTGTGGCACGACGGCATCAATCCCATGATTCCCAGCTACGAGTGGCTGCCCCTGGCCAAGGTGATCGACGAATACCGCTTCATCAAGCGCATCGAACGCGAGGTTGGCATGTTGGAATCGATGGCTTGGCCGCGCACGTTCCTGCCGATCCTGAGGTTCGACGGCCAGCAGCACATCGCCGTCGACTGCGCTTCGCCGGAGCGGGCTCCGATGTACTTCTACTTCGTCCAGGATGGCGTGCCGCGCGCCCAGTACCGTGGCCCGGGTCATTTCCTCGCCGTGACGCTGACTGCGTTTGATACCAAGGCCTTTGACGGGCGCGGGGGACACCTCGACCCGCGGCCCATGCTCGTGCGCGAAGCGTTCCAGCGGCATGCGACACCCGCCGAGCTTGCGGTGATGGAAGAGAACTGGGCCGCGTACGAGCGGTCGCTGGTGGGCCTGGAAGGCCAGGCCCTGGGCCGCCAACTCTCGAGCGGTTCGGAACAACCGGATCCGCGCGCCATACCCCTGCTGGAGCGCTATCTCGCCGATCCCGATCCGAAGGTCGTGCGCGGCGCGGCCTTTGCACTTGGCCAACTCCAGGCGGCTTCGTCGGAGCCCAAACTCGCGGGGCTGCTCACGCATGCCTCCCCTGAGGTGCGCAATTTCGCGGCAGGCGCACTTTCGAACATGGATACCCTCGCTTCCGAAGCGACCGTCGACCGGCTTCTCGCGATGCTCGACGATCCGAACGATCTCGCGCGGCTGAGCGCGATCAACGCCTTGGGCACGTCGCGACGGCAGCGCGCCGTCGCCCCATTGCTCGAGCGCCTGCGGAAGGTACGGCCCGGGATCGAGGTCGCGATCGTGCTCGCGCTGGAGAGAATCGGCGACCGGTCTGCGTTGCCCCAGCTGCGCGCGCTCCAGGCCGACCTCGCCAAGATGGATCTCACGATTCCGAATCGCGGGGGATTCCGCGGCAGCGATCCGCCTCCGGCCTCGCGCAAGGCCGCAGTCGAGGCTGCGATCGCGAAGATCGAGGCCGGGCCTACTTCCTGAGGAGCGCGAGCTTTACTTCGCGAGGCTGTCGCGCAGCTTCTTCGGGGCCTTGGCGAGGATGATCTCGTGCGACCGCGCGAGAAGCGCGCGAAGGTCCTTCTCGGAAAGCACCTTGAGGTCCTCCACGAGCACCCACTTGTGCTTCGCCATGTACGGCGCGGGGATGATCCCCTCGAGGTCGGTCAGCTCGAGGAAGCGGTTGTCGTCGACCTTGAAGCTGAAGTTCTTCGGCCCGAAGACCGCGAACATCTTGCCGCCGATCGAGTAGCAGTGGTCCTTGCCCCACTTCACGTCGTAGGTCGTGCCGGGGAGCGAGAGGCAATACTTGCGGAGTGTGGCGATGGTCATGGGAATCTCACCGCTTCGTGGTGGAGAAGGCCGCGGTCTCGTAGGGCACGGTGAGCTCGGTGCGGCCGCGAAGCTCCGGCTCGGAATCGATCAGCGCGCGGACCTGCTCTTCCACGCGAGCCTTGTCCGCGTCGGAGAGCACCGCGATGAAGCTGGAGGACCGCACGCGGCGAACGATCACGTCCTCGGGCGAGCCGGTGTGGCCGATCGCGAAGTGCTCCTCGTGCAGCGGATCGAAGCCCTCGAACGGGAAGGCGGAGCGCCACTTGCCGGTGTAGTAGCGCGGCGTGTCGCCCTCGTAGCGATTGACGATCTCGTCCAGCTTCGCGACCCAGCCCACGCGCGCATCGCGCATGTTCCACACGAGGCCGAGCTTGCCGCCGGGCTTCAGCACGCGGTGGATCTCGGCGAGCGCCGCGCGCGTGGCGAACCAATGGAACGATTGTGCACAGACGACGGCATCGACCGACGCATCCGGCAGCGGGATCGCTTCGGCGGTACCTTCGAGCGCAACGACATTGGCGACGGCGGCCACGAGCTTCGCGCGCATCTCGGCCACGGGTTCGACGGCGACGACGCGCGCGCCCGTGGCGACGAGCCGCGGCGTGAACTTGCCGGTGCCCGCACCGAGATCGATGACCGTCTTGCCGGGGCCAAGGCCGATGAAATCGCGCAGCCATGCCACGAGCTCTGGCGCGTAGTCGGGGCGGCCTCGAACGTAGTTGTCCGCGGTGACGGGATATCCGTCGGCGGCAGCGTGATGGATGTTGGAATCGGGCTTCATGGATTGAGCCAGCGATAAATAGGGTCAGACCCTAATTATTTTGTAATTGGGGTCTGACCCCAATTACTTGACCACGACCTGGTAGAACATCTCGTCCTTGCGGATCATGCCGAGCTCGGTGCGGGCGCGTTCCTCCAGCGCCTCCGAACCCTGCTTGAGATCGCGGACCTCGGCGTCCATCGCGTCGTTGCGCGCCTTGAGGTTCGCGTTGGTGGCGCGCTGCTCGGCCACCTGCGCTTCCAGCTCCGACACCTTCAGCCAGCTGCCCTTGCCCAGCCACAGCGGGTACTGCAGCAGCACGATCAGCGCAGCGAGGCCGAAGGCTAGGGGTTTCATCTCACCTGGTGGAAGGCGTCCCGTCCCGCATAGGACGTTGCCTCGCCCAGCTCTTCCTCGATGCGCAGGAGCTGGTTGTACTTGGCGGTGCGGTCCGAGCGGGAGAGCGAGCCGGTCTTGATCTGGCCCGCGTTGGTGCCCACCGCGATGTCGGCGATGGTGGAATCCTCGGTCTCGCCCGAGCGGTGCGAGATCACCGACGTGTAGCCCGAGCGCTTGGCCAGCTCGATCGCCTCGAACGTTTCGGTAAGCGTGCCGATCTGGTTGATCTTGATGAGGATGGAGTTGGCGATGCCGCGCTTGATGCCCTCGGCGAAGATCTTCGGGTTGGTCACGAAGACGTCGTCGCCCACGAGCTGGATCTTGTCTCCAAGCTTTTTCGTGAGGCCTTCCCAGCCGTCCCAGTCCTGCTCGGCCATGCCGTCCTCGATCGAGACGATCGGGTACTTGTCGCACCAGCCGGCCATGAGGTCGGCGAACTGGGTCGGGTTGTACGAGAGCTTCTCGGCTTCGAAGCGGTACTTGCCGTCCTTGAAGAATTCCGAGGCGGCGCAGTCCATGCCCAGCAGCACGTCGGTGCCCGGGTGGTAGCCCGCCTGCTCGACGGCCTTCATGATCCACTGCAGCGCGCTCTCGTTGGTGGGCAGGTTCGGCGCGAAGCCGCCCTCATCGCCCACCGAGGTGGACATGCCTTCCTGGTCGAGCATCTTCTTCAGCGTGTGGAAGATCTCGCTGCCGCAGCGAAGCGCTTCGCGGAACGACTGGAAGCCCACGGGCAGGACCATGAACTCCTGGAAATCCAGGTTGTTGTTGGCGTGCGCTCCGCCGTTGATGACGTTCATCATCGGCACCGGCATCTTCATCGGGCCGCTGCCGCCGAGGTAGCGGTAGAGCGAGAGGCCGGATTCGTCGGCCGCGGCTTTCGCGCAGGCGACGGACACGGCGAGGATGGCGTTGGCGCCCAGGCGCGATTTGTTCTCGGTGCCGTCCAGCTCGATCAGCACGCGGTCGATGTGCGTTTGCTCGGAGGCGTCGAGGCCGAGGATGGCCTCGCAGATCTCGGTGTTCACGTGCTCGACCGCTTTCTGCACGCCTTTGCCGAAGTAGCGCTGCTTGTCGCCGTCGCGGAGCTCGATCGCTTCGCGCGATCCGGTGGAGGCTCCGGAGGGGACTGCGGCCCGGCCCATGTGGCCGGATTCGAGGAGGACGTCGGCTTCGACGGTCGGGTTGCCGCGGGAGTCGAGGATCTCCCGGGCCAGCACTTCGACAATTGCGGTCATGCGGGTCCCTGTTGGTTTGCCCGCAATTCTACGCGTTACGGCCCATTCCCGTCGCCCACGCCGGGAAACAAAGCGTGACAAAGTACCCGGCCTTCAGCGTGGAGAATGAATCCGCTTGGAACCCGGAGAAGGTTCCGGCGCAATACAGGGCAGGACCCGTCACCCCCAGGAGGCACCCCCATGAAGCCGCGTCTGTTCAACGTTCTGCTCCCGATGATGATCCTCGCGGCGACCGCGGTCCCCTCGGATCCGGCCAAGGCCGACGGCACCATCTGCCTGCGAGCGGCCGCGCCCGCGGCTCCGCAGAAGACGGTGAAGGCGAAGGCCGTGGTGGAGAAGCCGCGGAAAGACTGGCGGCTCGAGGCGATCTAGCCGCGAGCCGCGCGAAGCGGCTCGCTACAGCTTCTTGATCAGGAGGTCCGCGGCCTTGCGGGCCTGGTCCGGATCGCGGTCCGTCACCTTGGGCGGGCCGACGGAGATCTGGACCCACGTGCGGTCCTTCCGCACGTTCATCTGGCCCGTCTTGCCGCTCCAGAACGCATCCACGCCCGAGATGAGGATGGGCTTGGTCTGCACCTGCAGGCGATGCTCGCCGAAGGCGTTCTTCACATCGCCTTCCGTACGGCCGAAGCGGAACTCCGCCGTGGCCGCGACGGGCTTGCCTTCCTTGAACCCCGTGTAGGTGCACTTCGTCACGACCTTGGGCCGCTTCACCTTCGGGTTGACGGGCTCGGGCTGCGCGGCGGTGCCCAGCGCGGCCTCCGCGTCCTGCTGCGTGAAGACTTCGCAGGCGTCGAACGCTTCCTGGGCCAGTGCCGGTCCCGCCAGCGCCAGCCCGATCAACGCGTGAAGCCCGAATCGCAACGCTTGCATGTTCGCCCCCCTCTGTTCTTCGCTTACTGGTAGCGGATGCCCCCGATGGTGCCGGTGTACGTGCAGGCTGCGTCGACGGCGACCACGTTGCCGTTCATGCCTGCCTTCTGGATGTCGATCTGCGTGATCTGGTAGGTACCGCTGTTCAGGATGGTGCCGGTGGTCGTGCAGCTCCACTGGCCGGACATCGCGCCCATGCGGCCCAGCTGCGAGTAGGTGCCGGCGAAGTTGCACGAGGCGGCGGCGCCGTTGTTGAGCGTGTAGTCGACGCGGTAGTTGCTGGTGTTGCCGGTCGTGGTGCCGGTGACCGTGCCCAGGAGGTTCAGCTCCAGGTTGTTGTTCGCATTGTTCACGCAATTGGACGTCTTCGAGAGCATGCCGCCGAAGAAGATGCCGGTGATGTCGTTCGTGGAGATCGTGGTGCGGGTGATGTTCTTCGTGACCGTGGTCTGGCCGACGGTGTAGACCAGCGTGCCGGTGTTGGACGTGTCGAACGTGACCGTCATCGTGCCGACCTCGACCAGGCCGAACTGCGCCGGGTTGTAAGGCACCGTCGCGAAGAACGTGCCGTTGGTCTGGTAGAGCACGCCGCCGAACTTGGTCTGGCCCGCGTTGGCCGGCAGCGTGGCCAGGTTGCTCGCGATGAACCAGCGGTTCGTGTTGTCGTTGCCGTAGAGGAAGATCGTCGCGAAGAGCGTCGAGCCCTGCTGGACGATGTTGATGCCCCAGCCGTTCTCGGTGGGGTTCCACCAGATGTCGGTGTAGTCGGCGGTGGCGGGCGTGGCGGCGGCATTGCCGCAGAGGCCGAGGCCGAGCGCGGCCGCGGCGAAGAATCGGTGGAACGAGGTCATCGTAAAAACCCTTGCTGGGACAGTGAGAACGCCTATTTTCGCATCATTCGGGCCGAAAACTGTGTGCCCATCATGGAGATTGCCGGGACACCGTTTCAACGCACCAGGTTCTTCAGCGCGTCGATGGCGGCGTCCTTGCCGCCCCGGCGCAGCAGGTCGATGTTCGTGAGGACCTTCTGCGCGATCTTCGAGATGAGCGCGTTGGTGACGACGTTGGCCGCCTGGGCTGCGGTCACGCCGTCCGGCTTGCGGCCGATATTTCGCAGCTCGATGTCCGGCAACGTGAAGCCGATGCCCTGCCCCTTCAGGCCCGAGGTGGTCATCGTCACGCGCGCGCCGCGGATCGAGACCTTCTCGATCACGTAGCGCCGGCCCGGCGCCTGCGGTCCCGCGGCCTTGCCCTCGGCCGGCGTGCCCGAGCGTTGCAGGTAGCCTTCGATGTTCTTCTGGATCGCATCCAGGTTGGTCGCTCCCGAGCCCGCGCGGTCGTACCAGATCTCGGGCGCCTCCACGGCGATCTCGCGGATCACGATCAGGTCGTCGCGGATCGTGGCGGGTTCCACCGCAAGGCGGATCTGGCCCACGCGCGCGGTGCGCGGCGCGCTGAATCCCTTCGGCGTTGCGATCTCCACGCCCTTCAGCGCGCCCTTGCCATCGGTGGCGGAGAGCTCGACGTCTTTCACTTTCACCTCGACGCCCAGCATCTCGGAGCCGTACTTCTCGATCGCGTAGTGCGCGATCACGTCGAGCTTGTTCACCACGAGGTAGGCCGCGCCCGCCGCGAGCACGAGCAGCACGCCGAGGATGATGAGCGCCTTCTTCACGGCCGGCTCACTTCGCGGCCACCAGCGCCTCCAGCACCGGCTTCTGCTTCTCGAGGAGCGCGAGGCGGTCGGCATCCTTCTGCGTGAAGCTTGCCGCGAGCTTCGAGCCCGCGAGCGTGGCGGCGTTCTCCACCTGGAGCTGCAGCGCGAGCTGCGCCTGCTTCGCAAGCTCGGAGGAGTTCCACTTGTTGGGCGACGAGCTGGGCAGCCGCACGTCGCGCACCTGGCCGGCCGCGATCGGCGGCGAGGCCTTGTACGTGAACTCGTCGGTCATCAGGACCTTGTCGTCCGCGCCCTTCACCGTCGCGCGCAGGAAGAGGCTCGAGAGCACTTCCTCGGAGCCGTTGGACACCTTGAAGTCGAGGATGCCCATGCGCTGCGCGTCGGTGCCGACGATGGCGATGCGCGGCTCGAGGATCTCCACCTTCGCGAGGAAGTCGCGCGCGGATTCCTTCTCCTTGCGGGCGCGCGTGAGCTTTTCGATTTCGATCTTCGAGGTCGCGAGCTGGCGCTCGGCCTGCTCCTTCATGCGCAGCTTCGCCGCGGCGACGATGTCGCGGCCGGTGCGGCCGTTCACCTGCGGCATGAGCGGCTCGGCGAGCTCGGTCAGCGGGGTGGAACGCAGCTTGTCCACGGCCGTCAGGATGCCGCCCTCGAAGCCGATGGAGACGTCGGAGACGGCGAGGATGCGGAGCGACTCGTCGAGCTGCTTGCGGTCCTCCTCCGAGACGGAGTTGCGGACCTTGTTCAGGCTCGTGCGGTAGGCGGCCTCGCTCGAACCGTCGAGCTTCTGGTCGAGGCCCCCCGAGCACGCGGCGAGCGCGAGGGTGGAAGCCAACAGGATGGCGCGAAACACGGCTTGCTCCTTTTCCGGCGCCGGGAACCGCATCCTTCTACGAGATGCTGGCGAGCACTGCCCTCAAACCCTGCATTTCACCGCCCAGCGGGCGACCCGGGCGGGAGACGTCGTTCCACGAATAGACGTCGAAGTGGGCCCACGATACCTCGGACGGCACGAAGTAGTCGAGGAAGAGCGCCGCGGTGATCGCGCCGGCGAAGCCGCCGCGGCCCGAGTTGGTGAAGTCCGCGATGTCGCTGTCGAAGAAGCGGCGGTAGTTTCTCCACAGCGGCATGCGCCACATCGGGTCCTCGAGCGTGAGCGCGGCTTTCTCGAACCGGGCGGCCAACTTGTCGTCGTTGCAGAAGAGCGCGGGCAGCTCGGGGCCCAGCGCCACTCGCGCGGCGCCGGTGAGCGTGGCGAAGTCGATGATCGTCTTCGGTTTCTGCTCGACGGCATAGGCGAGCGCGTCGCATAGCACCACGCGGCCCTCGGCATCCGTGTTGTGGATCTCGATGTGGTGGCCGGCTCGCGTCTTGATCACGTCGCCGGGGCGATAGGAGTTGCTGCTGATGTTGTTCTCGACCGCGGGGATCAGCATGTGCAGGCGGATCGGGAGCTTCCTCTGCATGATAAGGCGCGCGAGCGCCAGCGCGTGCGCAGCGCCGCCCATGTCCTTCTTCATGAGGCGCATGCCCTCGGCGCCCTTGATGTCGAGCCCCCCCGTGTCGAAGCACACGCCCTTGCCGACGACGGCGAGCTTCGGATTCTTCGGGTTGCCCCACGTGATCTCGATCAGGCGCGGCTGGCGGTCGGGCGCGGCGGCGCGGCCCACGGCGTGGATCGCGGGGAAGTTCTCGGCGAGCAGTTGCTCGCCCACCCACTCGCGATACTTGCCGCCGAATTGCCGCGCCTGCTCGCGCGCGGCGTTGGCGAGGTGCTCGGGACCCATGTCCTCGGTCGGCGTGTTGACGAGGTCGCGCACCAGGCGCTGCGCCTCGGCGCATTGCAGGGCGAGCACGACCTTCGTGGAATCCTCGACCTGCAGCTCGGCGGGCACGCGGCCCGACTTGCGGTACTTCGCGAACTTGTAGCTGCCGAGGGCCCACGAGAACGCGGCGTTGTCGGCAGGGATCGTGAGCGGCCCCTTGCCCAGCTCGTAGCGGCCGGCAGGGAGTTTCAGGGGCAGGTTCGCGAGCGCCCAGACATCGTCGGCATCGCGAACGCCGGCCAGCACCATCGCGGCGCCGCCCTGCTCGTCGGGGACGATCGTGTGCGTGTTCGCGGCGCCCTCGAAGCCGGCCGTCTCCGTCCAGCGACGCTGCACGGGCGTGAGCTTCGCGAGGAGCTTGGGCAGGCGCGCCCGGTCGGACGCGAGGATGGGGATGGCTTTGCGGAAGGACTTCTTGTCGGTGATGACGGTCACGGGCGGCGATCTGGAGCGGGAAACCGTCATTTTACGGGCGAAAGTCGAAAGCGGGATCAAAGTCAAAGCGGGATCACAGAGGACACAGAGGGGGCACAGAGGACACAGAGGAAAACCTTCAGGGTCAATCCTGCTTCGAAGGCCACCTCAGAGCACGGTCACACCCCGCACTGCTTTCCTCTGTGTCCTCTGTGCCCCCTCTGTGTCCTCTGTGTCAAAAGCTTCACCCGCGAACCACGCTGCCAATCACTTCACGACATCGAGGCTTGGCGTCCATTCCATGGATTTCCCCTCGCACTCCTGCTTGATCGCGAAGCGGCGAATTCCGGGCGTGCTCGGCAGATGGACCAGAGCCCCGAAGTCATCGAAGTAGTCCGCCTCCAGCCGCCCGCGCCATGTGATCTCGATCACGGGCTCCTTCTTCATCTCGACGGTCCAGCCCGGCTTCGGCTGCGGACGCACGGTCTTCATGTCCTCGGGAAACTTCACGGTGAGTGCCACGGTGGCCGCGGCATCGCAGCCATGGCCCACGCGAAACGTGAGGCGCGTGTAGCTGTTGACCGGAGAGCTCTTCGGCTCGACGGCGACGTGTGCGTGGGCCGTGGCGGCCGCAAGGGCCACGGTGGCGAGGGCGATGCGATTCAGTAGTCCCATTTCAGCTCCGCCATGTAGGTTCGTTGCGGGTACGGGTGGAAGTTCCAGTACTCGTAGTTGTTCAGGTTATCGATGCCGAAGGATGCGCTCCAGTTGCGGTCGTACTTGAAGCGCACGCGCGCATCCACCACGAAGAACTTGCTGGTGCCGGTGTAGGCAAAGCCGTTCGGGTCCGAATTGTCGAGCGTGTTGTACTGCTTGCCGCTGTAGCGCGCGCCGAGGGATCCCGACCAGCGCTCGTCCACGCGGTAGGTCGCGAGGACGTTCGCCCGCCAACGCGGCACGCGGGGCTGCCACTTGCCGACGCTCGCCGGAAACTTCTCGTTCTCGCGGATGATGGAATCGGCGAAGGTGAGGCTCGCCGCGAGGTCCAGCCCGCGCGTGAAGACTTCCGTTGCCTGCGCCGCGAGCTCGAGGCCCGAGGTGCGGATGTGGTCCACGTTCTGGATGCTGGTCACGTTCGGGAAGACCGTCACGTTGGTCTGCGAGTAGAGCGCGTCCTTCGTGTCTTCGAAGAACGCCGTGGCACGCGCGACGCCGAAGCCGAGGTCGTATTCCGCGGTGAGCTCGCTGGTCCACGACTTCTCGGGCTTCAGGTTCGGGTCGTTGTTCACGATCGTGCCCGTCGAGATCGTGCCCTGGTAGAGCTCGGAGACGGTGGGATTGCGGATCGCACGGCCGAGCGAAGCGCGCAGCACCCACTCGTGCGTGGCTTGCCAGGCGATGGCGGCCTTCGGCGAGAAGGTCGTGTCGTCGCGCTCCGGGAAACCGATCGTGGTCGAAGCGTTGGAGAGCGCGCCGTCGGAGGCCTGCCACTTCTCCGCGCGAAGCCCGAGCGTCGCCCGCCATTCCGGACCGAGCCGCATCGTGTCCTGCAGGTACGCGCTGGTGAGCTCCGTCTGGCCCTGGAACGCCGAGAAGCGCGCGCCTGCGCCACCGAAGATCCAGTCGCTGGTGTCGGAGACCAGCGTGCGCATCTTCTGCCGGTCGTACTGCACGCCCAGGTCGACGAGATGCATTCCGTTCGCACCGTCGGGGCGCCAGGCACCCTTCAGCCACAACGAGCCCCAGCCGGTGCCGTTCTGGTCCGCGATGCGCCCGGCACCGCCCGAATCGGCGATGGGACGCGCCACGAGCGGCGAGCGCACGAGATCGCGCTGGTAGTCGTAGTAGCTCGCGAGCACCTCCCAGTCGAAGAGGCCTTGCGTGTGCGTCTTCAGGGCGAAGCCGTGGATCAGGTGCTGCATGTCGGCACGGTTCTGGGTGATCTCGGTCGGCGCGATCGTGAACGAGCGGCCGTCGATGTTCACCGTTCCCGCGTAGACGGGATTGCCCGCCGCGTCGAAGAGATACGGCTGCGAATTGCGGAAGGCCTCGTTCTTCCAGAAACCGAACGTGTAGCTCGCGCGCATCGTCGAGGTGAAGTCGTACGCCACCTTCACCTTCGCGTGATCCTGCTCGGTGGAGGTTTGCGTGCCCGTGCCGAGGATCCACTGGTCCTGGTTGCGCGGATTCTGGCCGAAAACGGCTCCGGTGACCGGCGTGCCGGCGCTGCCCGGCGTGCCCGTCGTGATCACCTTCGTGGCGAACGTGAGCGGGTGCGCGTCGTTGTCGAGGTGGTTGGCGTTGATCCACCACGAGAACCCGCCCGCGCGGCTGCCGATCGAGGCGCTCGCCTGGTAGCCGTCGTAGTCGTCCTTCGTGCGGTAGAGGTCGAACTTCTGCCGGAAGCCGGAGACCTTGGCGTGCGCCTCGAACTGCGTGGGCATGCGCGTCACGTAGTCGACGACGGCACCCACGGAGTTGCCGGAGTAGGCGGCGGAGAACGGTCCGTAGAGGACGTCGACACGCTCGATCTCCTCGGGCGTCACGAGGCCCCAGCGCGGCGTGAAGCTCGCGCCGTTGCCGAGCAGGTTCGACAGCAGGATGCCGTCGGCGAACACGAGCGAGCGGGCGCTGTTGCCGGTGCCCGACGCTCGCGTGGCGAGCACGGCGTGGTCGTAGTCGCCGATGTTGCGCTTGCGGACCAGCAGGCTCGGGAAGTACTTGAGCGCGTCCTCCGCGTCGGACGCGTTGATCGACTCTTCCACCTGCTTGCCGGTGATGCCCTCGATGGTCGTGGGGATGTGCGACGGCAGCGACGTGGGTCGCCCGCCGGTCACCGTGACGGTGCCGAGGCTCTTCACGGGGCCCGGGTCGTCGCCATGGTCGGCGAGTGCGGGCGAGGTCGCGCCCAGCATGACCGCGATCGAGACGGCATGCGCCGCCTCTCGGTGCTTCTTCATCGTTCCTCCGGATGCAATGCACACGCGCGAGCCTGCGGCTCCTGCGCGCGACGGATTGACGGATCAGGACGTGATGAAGGGCGGCGGGGCGCGGGACTGCGGGAGGAGCGGCGCGTGTTGCACGGGGCGCGGAGCCTCGTACGCCGCGAGGATGACGAAGTGCGTGGCGAACTGCAGCGGCGGCACCTGGAGCGTTGGGGGTGCGCTCCCGTAGAAGGCCATGATGCACAGCGGGCAATGCGTCTTGCCCTCGCGCCCGGGCTGCATCGGCGCGCCCGGCGCGACCATCGTGCCCGCCTGGTGGCACAGCATGACCTCCTCGCCGGCCACCTTGGCATGCGCCGCGGTGACCAGCGACCACAACGACGTCCACGCCACGATGAACGCGGTGGCGAGGGCGGCGATGCGGCGGGAACGGACGGTCATGGCAACGATGATAACAACCGACGCCCACGAAACATTCCGAACCGGGCGTCGCCCCCGTTTCCACCGTCGTCCCCGCGAAGGCGGGGACCCAGGCTGGATTCCCGCCTTCGCGGGAATGACGAGTGTCTAGAAGGTGTACCGCAGACCTCCCTGGAACGAGCGCCCCATCGCCGGAGCCACGTCCTTCAAGTACGAGGTGTTGAACCGGATCTCTGCGTCCGAGAGGTTGGTGCCCTGCAGGAAGAGCGTGAGGTTGCGGCCCTTCTCCATCGGCACCTCGTAGGCGATCTCCGCATCGACACGCGTGTAGCCCGCGGTGGGCGTCTCGAGCTCGGCCGGGTGCTTGAGCGACTGGGCGTGCACCACGGTCAGCGTGCCGTTCCAGCGGCCGAGGCGGCCCTCGAGGTCGAGGCCTACGCGCGAGGGCGAGAGCCGCGGTACCGAGCCCGCGCCGTCCAGCGTGCCGCGAACGCCGTCGGTGAAGAGCCGCACGCTCCACGCATGCGACTCGGGCCGGTAGCGGATCTCGGCCTCGTAGCCGCGGAAGAGCGCCTCCAGCTGCGTGAAGTTCTGCAGGAGGAATTCTCCGTCGGGTTGGAGCGTGCCCTGGTCGTCCACGCGGTCGGCGATGCCGTCGCCGTTCGTGTCCGCGGACTTCGCGTAGATGTAGTTCCTGATGCGGCTCGCGAACAACGTCACCTTCCACGTGAGCGGACCGCCCGACTGGTGCAGGGTCACGTCGAGCGTCTGCGCGGTTTCCTTGCCAAGGTTGGGGTTGCCCACTTCGAACGACGCGGTCGCCTCGTGGGCGCCGTTGATGTAGAGCTCCTCGATGCCCGGTGCCCGCTGCGATCGCGTGGCGCTCACGTGGAGATCGAGGTCTGGCTTGAACTTCCACACGCCGCCCAGCGAGACTGACGTGGGGCTGAAGGATCGCGACGGCAGATCACCGTCGGGATCACGCTTCTCGTTCTCGACGCGCAGGCCGCCTTCGATGCCGAACGCATCCCAGTTGCGCCGCTCGACGATGAAGCCCGCGACCGAGCTGGATTTCGTGCGTGGTACGACTGCCTCCTCGCCGAGCGCGGAGAAGTCGCGGTCCTGCACGTGGACGCCGAGCGCGCCCTCGAAGCCGGACCACGGCTGGTGCAGCAGCTCCAGGCGCGACTCCCACGCCTTGTTCTTGAACGTCGTGGCCGTCTCGCCGTCCGCGGCGATCTCGCGGTGCTCGTAGTCGTTGAAGCCGGCGCGGATCTTCGCCTTCACGAAGCCGGGGAACGGATTGTTGAGCTCGCCCGAGATGTCCTCGCGCTGCTGCTTGAGCGAGATCGACGCGCCCTCACCCGAGGGAATGCCGTAGTCGCTCCGGAACGTGCTGGCCGATGCGCCGAGGAAGCCGCGATCGCCGACCCACGAGCCGCCGACGCTGCCGCCCGTCGAGTCGACCGCGCTGTCGGGAAGCGTTCCCACGGGGCTGTCGGGGTCGTTGCGGCGCGCGGCACCCGGGATGTCGTAGTCCTTCGTGCGGCGCTTGTAGGCGTCGGCATGGAGGACGAACGAGTCGCTCGCGGGCGCGGAGATGTCGAAGCCGCCGTCTCGCAACCGGTTGGCGCTGCCGCCCTTCACCTCCACGGCTCCCGTGGGCGCATCCAGTTTCTCGCGGGGAATCGCGTCGGTGACGACGTTCACCACACCGCCGATCGCCCCTCCGCCGTAGAGGAGCGTCGCCGGTCCGCGCAGGATCTCGATCTGCTGCGCGCGAAGCGGCTCGACGGTGACGGCGTGGTCGGGGCTGATCGTGGAGACGTCGAGCGAGCCGACGCCGTTCTCCAGCACCTGCACTCGCGCGCCATCGAAACCGCGGATGATCGGCCGGCCCGCACCGGCACCGAACGAGCTCGACTGCACGCCCGGCTCCTGCGCGAGCGTGTCGCCCAGCGAGGACGCGCGCTTGCGCCGCAGCTCCTCGCTGCTCATGACCTGCGAGGGTTGGGCCATCGTCTCCTCGCTCGAGCTGAGCGGCGAGGCGGTGACGGTGATGGTCTCCAGCTTCTTGACCGGAGGATTCGGCGCCGGCGCCTGCTGCGCGTGCGCGAATGATGCGGCGAACACGGACGCGATGGCGCCCGCGAGGGTGTATCTCTTCATGGGAACTCCCGAATGCGAATGGACGAGCGCTCCGGGGTGCGGAGCGGCGTTCCGGCCAGGCCGGTGGTGCTAGGCGGGAGTGACTTGCGGTGGAGCTTGCGAGCGGTACGCGAGGCGCGTGCGCTGCGACACGCCCTCGAGGAAATACGCGGCGATGGCTTGCGACGACGCGTCGGCCTGCGGGATGACCGGCGGCGCGACATCGACCGCGCTGCCGAGCTGCGCGCACAGGTAGTGCGTGTCGCAACTCTTCTCGCTCGGCGTGCCGCCCTCGCGATGCTCCGCCGCGTGCTTCAGGTCGTGCAGCACCACCGCCTGCTGGCCGACAAGCAAGGCCAGGGCGAAGAAGGCAGCAAAACCGATTCGGCGGAGGAGGGTCATTTCTCGGTGCGTCGTCCCCGCGAAGGCGGGGACCCACTGGATTCCCGCCTTCGCGGGAATGACGAATTGCATTCTACCTTCTGACGCCGGGGACGGAGAGCGGCAGGCCCTTCGCGCGATTCGCGAGGAAGAGCTCGAGCGCGATGAGATCGTCGGAATCGAAGGCGGGTTGCTCGGCGCGAACGCCGTAGAAACAGGCGCGCAGGCGCCGCTGAAGCGACGCGAGCGACTGCCATTCGAGGCGATAAGCGGGCCAGCCGTCGGGTTGGCCCTGGCTCACGGTCTCGTTCAGGAGCGTCTTGCCCGCATGCGTGTCGTGGCAGTGCGTGCAGGCGAGGTTCATCTGGCCGATGCGCTGCTTGTGGAGCGCCGCGCCGCGGTCGAACGTGGGTTTCGCGGGACCTTCGACGCTCACTGCGATCGGCATGCCACGCGACTGGTACGCGACGTAGGCGGAGAGCCCGAGGCGTTCGGGCGATTCCGGCACAAGGGCCGCGCCCTTCTGGTTCACGCGCACGCAGGCATCGATGCGGCCTTCGAGGTTCACGACGCGCCCCAGCGAAGCGTCGAACTTCGGATACGACGCGGCGACGCCCTTCATCGATTTCGCCGCATCCCCGTGGCACGACGCACACGAAGGACCGGACGCCGCGGCCTGGTTCCACAGGCGCTCGCCTTGCGCGACCCACAGCATTCCCGGGTTGGCGAACTCGTCGGCCTGCAGCTTCTTCACATCCGCGCTCTGGTACTCGACGCCGCCGACCAGCACCGCGGCGAGGAGCAGCTCGGCGATCACGCCACGATCACCTTCGCCGTGGCGCGGCCCGTCTCGCCCTTGTCGTCGCTCCACTCCACGACGATCTCCCCGGCCTCGTTGGCCACCGCGTAGAACTGCAGGTACGGATTGGCGGACATGCCCGAGCCCATCTCGGCGCTGAACACCTCGCGCCCGGCGAGGCTCACCTTGAGCTTGTCCACGACGTTCATCGGGATGGCCTTGCCGTTCATGTCGCGGCGGAAGCCCGTCTCCATCGGATGCTGGACGAGCACGCGCACCTCGAAGGGTTCGCCCTTCTTCACCAGCGCCGGCACCTGGATGCGCCCGAGCATCACGTGTCCGCCAGCGCTTCGTCGAGGCAGGCCGCGGATGTGACGAGCACATCGGCCTGCGCCTGGCGGAAGCGCTTGTTGTTGAACACGGCCAGCACCGTGAGCTTCTGCGTGCCGGCCAGGCGCACGCGCGTGGAGATCTCCGCACGTCCGGCGAGCGGGCCGAGATGGAACGTGGCGACGTTGGGCCGCGGATTGCGCTCGGCAAAGAGGTGGATCGCGGTCACGTGGTCGGCTTCCGTCATCGGGCTAGCGACCTTGATGCGCAGCGGCACCGAGTTGCCGTTCTCCGCGATCTGCGGCAGCTCGATCTCGATGCCGCCCATCTCGACCGGCGCGCCGCCCGTGACCTGCGCCACCAGCGGCTGGATGTCCTGCACCGGCTGGAATTTCTGCGCACCGGACGTGTTCTGCGCGACCGCGGGCAGCGCGGCCGTGCCGATCACGGCGCCGGTGGAGACCAGGAAATCGCGTCGTTTCATTTCAGGGTAGCGAGATAGGCAACCACGTCATCCAGTTGGGACTCGCTCAGCAGCATTTTGTTCGCATACGCGGGCGCCACGCGGTGCAGCCCCTCGACCTTGCGGAACGCCGGCATCGCCGCATCGGGGTTCACCTGCGTGATGTCGGCCACCCGCACGCGGATCTCCGCAGGCGTCAGCCGCGCCCCCACGCCATGGAGCGGCGGCCCGAGGTTGCCCGCCTCCGGTGCGCCCGGCACCGCATGGCATCTCGTGCAATGCCCCTGCTCACGCTCGATGAACACCTTGCGGCCCCGCTCCGCGTCGACCGCCACCTCGGCGCCCGCGCATCCCCCAACCATTGCGGCAATGGCGAGAAACAACCCCGGAACCGCCGATCCCCGCCAATGAATCGCCGATAGCCGCCGATGAATGAATTGCCGGCTTTTATCGGCGGCCATCGGCGAAACATCGGCGGGGATCGGCGGTTCCAAAGCCTTTCCTCCGCATCACTCACACCTTCTTCAATTCGTCGGCCGTGAAGGGTAGCGTGCGAATGCGCTTCCCGGTCGCAGCGAACACGGCATTCATGATCGCCGGCGCCACGTTCAACGCTCCCGGCTCACCATGCCCGCCCCAGAACCCGCCCGTGGGAACGAACACCGTCTCCACCTTCGGCATCTCCGGCATCTTCGGCAGCGGGAAGTCGTGGAAGTTGGACTCCTGCACGCGCCCATCCTTGATGTGGTGCGCCTGGTAGAACTGCCCGATGCAATAGATCACGTTGCCTTCGGCCTGAGCGCGGCACGCATCGGGGTTCACGACGTAACCCGAGTCGATGGCGAACACGACGCGATGCACCTTGATCTCGCCCGCGGGATTCACCGACACCTCCGCGGCCATCGCCGTGAAGCTGCCGAAGCCGTCCGATTGCGCAATGCCGCGGAAGACACCCGCCGGCAGCGGTGTGCCCCAGTTCGCGGCTTTCGCGCACGCCTCGAGCACCAGGCGGTTCTTGTCGTCGGGCTTCAGCATCGCGAGGCGGAAGGCGAGCGGGTCCTTGCCCGCGGCAGCCGCCACTTCGTCGATGAAGCATTCGCGATAGAACGAGTTCTGCAGCCCCGGAGCGCGCCAGAAGCCGACCGGCACGTGCGGGTTCTTCTGCGCGTACTCGCAGAGCTGGTTGGGGATGGTGTACGTCATGTCCGAGAAGGTGCGCACCGCCGTGAAGTCGATGCCCTTCTGGATGCCCTCGGGACGCAGCAGCGCCAGGATCGAGGGACACGCGATCGTCGACTGGAACGCGGTCACGTTGCCGTCCTTGTCGAGCGCCGCCTTCATGCGCACGAGCGAGACCGGGCGATAGAAGCCGTGCTGCATGTCTTCCTCGCGCGACCAGATCATCTTGACCGGCTTGCCCTTGAACTCCTTGGCGATGATCACGCACTGCTTCACGTAGTCCTGCGGCGCACCGCGACGGCCGAAGCCGCCGCCCAGCATCATCTTGTGCACCTCGCACTGCTCCAGCGGCAGGCCGGAAGCTTCCGACGCGGCGGCGATCGACGCCTCGCCGTTCTGCGTGGAGGTCCACACGTGGAGCATGCCGTCGTCCTTGAACCACGCGGTGCCGGTCATCGGCTCCATCGTCGCGTGCGAGAGGTAGGGTGAGTAGTACTCGGCCTCGACGACTTTCACGGCGGCGGCGAGTGCGGCGGGCGTATCACCCGTCGCGCGCGCGGTGGGCAGGCCCTTCTCGTCCAGGCCGGCCTTCAGCATGGCCTTGATGGAATCGTCCGAGACCTTGCCGTTGGCGCCCTCGTCCCACTCGATCTTGAGCGCCTTCACGGCCTCGTTGGCGCGCCACCAGTTGTCGGCGACCACCGCGACGAAGTCGGAGCCCTTCACCACGCCCTTCACGCCGCGCATCTTCATCACGGCGCTGTCGTCGACACTCTTCACCTTGCCAAGGAAGACGGGGCTCTGCGCGATGGACGCGTGCAGCATTCCGGGCAGCATCACGTCGACGCCGAACACGGGCTTGCCGAGGACCTTGTCGGGAATATCGAGGCGAGCGATGTCCTTGCCGGCGATCTTCCAGTCCTTGGGATCCTTCAGCTTGACCGTCTTCTCGTCGGGCGGCGTGCGCTTGGCCGCGGCGGCCGCGACCTTTCCGTACGAAAGCTTGCGCTTGGACGGGCCGTGCGTGATCACTCCGTTGGTGACCGTGCAATCGGCCGCGGAAACTTTCCACTGCTCGGCAGCAGCGCCGACCAGCATCTCGCGCGCGGATGCGCCCGCCTTGCGAAGGTATTCCTGCGACGTGCGCACGCCGGCGCTGCCGCCCGTGGACATGGAGCCCCAGACGCGCTTGCGTTTCACGTGCTCGTTGGGCGAGGCGTATTCCCAGCCCACCTTGGACCAGTCGCACTCGAGCTCTTCGACGACGAGCTGCACCAGGCCCGTGAGCGAGCCCTGGCCCATCTCGGAGCGGGCGACGCGGATGGTGACCTTGTCGTCCGGATAGATGAGGATCCACGCCGTCACCTCCGACGGCGCGGCACCGGCCTTTTGCGCGAAGGCGCTGCCGGGGATGGCGAACTCGAGCGTGAGCGCGGCGCCGGTGGCGGCCGAGCCCTGGATGAATGTGCGGCGGGAAACGGTGAGCGTCGTCATGGCGGGCCTCACGCTTTCTGCGCGGCGGGTTTGCCGCCGGCGGCCACGGAATGGATCGCCTTGCGCACGCGCGCATAGGTGCCACAGCGGCAGAGGTTGGTCATCGCCTCGTCGATCTGCGCGTCGGTCGGGTTCGGGTGCTTCTTCAGCAGCGCGACCGCGGCCATCATCATCCCGGCCTGGCAGTAGCCGCATTGCGGAACCGCATGCTCGATCCACGCCTTCTGCACCTTGTGCAGGCCGGGCTTCGACAGGCCTTCGATCGTGAGCACCTTCTTGCCGGCGACCGAGCCGCACGGCGTGATGCACGAGCGCACCGGCTCGCCATCCACATGCACGGTGCACGCACCGCATTGCGCGATGCCGCAGCCGTATTTGGTGCCCATCAGCTTCAGCTCGTCGCGAAGGGCCCACAGCAACGGCATCTCCTCCTCGACGTCCAGTTTCTGGGCTTTTCCGTTGACCGAAATCGGGATCATCGTGGCGCTCCTGGCTCTAGGCTCGGGGGAAGAGGGGATTCTCCTCCAACGGGGGCTCGGCGGGGAAGACATCGATGCTTGATACGTGATGGACTAAACAGTCGAGGAGGACGAGGGGGTCGGTAGGCCTTTTTTCGTCGATTCCGGACTCGGGGGATTGGGGACTTCGGGATACTTATGTGTGTTGATGTCACTTGCGACGGCTGAAGGTGGAGCATTGACGGTTGCTACATGAGGCCGCACTCCGACTCGAGCGGTTCATTCCCCCGCTCCTCCATCGAGAAAAAAGTCCTACGCGACCCCCTGTCCTCCGCGACCGGCCGGATGTGATCACCTTCAGCGACGCACGATGGTCCGACCGCGATCCCCGGTTCGTGGATGAATGTCCGAACTTCCCCTGAGTTAGAGGCATGAGGGTCCGACGCCGATCCCGTGATTTCGAAACGTGAGGGTCCAGCCTCCGAACGTCGATCCGTGATTTCGAAACGTGAAGATCCAGCCTCCGAACATCGATCCCGTCCCTCGTATCAAAACTAGCCGCGGGGGACAGGGGGTCGCGTAGGACTTTTTTCTCGATGGAGGACCGGGGGAATGAACCGTTCGCGTCGGAGTGGGGCGGAATGTGACAGCCTCAAATGCAAGGCTCACAACCGTCGTAAGTGACGTCAACGTATTGATGCGTCACGAAGGCCACGATCCCCCGAGTCCGGAATCGACGAAAAAAGGCCTACCGACCCCCTCGTCCCCCTCGACTGTTCAGGACTACCGACGAGCCGGCGGATAGGGCGGCAACGGAGCCGTACCGCGTTGCACGGTAAGGCCGGACCAATCCCGCGTCGCGATCGCGGTGTTGAGCACGCCGCGATACTGGGTCTGCAACTGTTGTTCGTAAGGCGACGTCTGGTAATACGCGAGGAAGTCGGGAAGATTCCCCGCGTCGCAGTGCCCCTGGAATGCGCACGCCTGGAGGATGCGGGGGTTGTTGTCGCCACACGGGTAGCCGTAGTCGCACGCCATGAGCGTGAAGGCATTCGAGAGCGCTCGGCCCTCGACGGGCGTGGGATCGGGGCCGAGGCGCAGCGTCACATCGCGGAAACCCGTACCGAGCACGCGGCCGGCGAGGACGAGGGCCTCGGGGTCGGCGCTGCCGATGGCGGTGCGAAGCGCGTCCACCTGCCCATCCGAGAGCGTGGGGCCGCCGCGCGCGCCGGAAGCGCGACGCTCCTGCCACAGCTCCTGCTCGATCTGGATCACGCGCGCGGAGGGACTGCCGGCGGCGACGGCGTCACCGAGGCGTTT
Organism: Usitatibacter rugosus; assembly: GCF_013003965.1. NCBI lineage: Bacteria > Pseudomonadati > Pseudomonadota > Betaproteobacteria > Nitrosomonadales > Usitatibacteraceae > Usitatibacter > Usitatibacter rugosus. Next base: position 3,575,218 of record NZ_CP053069.1, read on the forward strand.
CGAGAGATCGGCTTCCGTGGTGACGATGCCGCTCAGGCCGACACACTTGTCTTCACCCAATTGCTCCAGGGCGGCGACACGCTTGGCCTTCGTAGGATCCGTTTCCGGAAGCGAGGCGACGAACTCGCGCTGGGGCGTGAGATCCGGCGCACGCTGCGCGGGACCGCGGCGGTCGGAGATCGTGGCGCAGGCGCGGAGGATGCGGTACTGCACGTACTGGCCTTCGGCGGTTTGTCCTTCAGGCGAATTGGCGAGGCGATCGTAGAGCGCCTTGTAGGACCGGGCGACCGCGAGCTCCCCGGAGAGCGAAAGCTTGGCGGGCGTGGCGCGGCCGCCGGCCTGCGGGGCGATGCCCGGGGCGCCAGGGCGGGCACCCACGACGCCGCTACCCCCCGAGCCCTGCGCGACCTGCGCGCTGGAGGGCACGGAAGCGGCCTTGGCGCCGTCGGACGGTGCCGACGATTCGCGCCATGCGTAAAACGCAATGACGGCGGCGGCAACGATCGCAAGCGGGATGAAACCCTTTGATTTCATGATGACAGCCTAACGCGGCAGCGGGCGGCGCGACGACCGGCGATACAAATATTTACCACGGTTCGCCGCGGTATTTCAGCCGTCATCCTCGAGGATCATGCGCGCGCCTTTTTCCGCGATCATGTACGTCGGCGCGTTGGTGTTGCCCGAAGTGATGCGCGGCATGATCGACGCATCGACGACGCGTAACCCTTCGATTCCCCGCACGCGCAGTCGTTCATCGACGACAGCCCTCGGGTCGTGCCCCATCTTGCAGGTGCCCACGGGGTGGAAGATCGTCGTTCCCAGGTCGCCCGCGGCCTTCACGAGATCGGCGTCGGACTCCACCGCAGGCCCCGGCCGCCATTCCTCGGGGCAATGGGGCTTCATCGCGTCGGCGGCCATGATGCGGCGCGTGAAGCGCATGCCCTGCACGGCGACATGCTTGTCCTCCGGCGTGGAGAGGTAGTTGAGCAGGATCTCGGGCGCGGCGTGCGGATCGGTCGAGGTGATGTGCACGTGGCCGCGCGAGGTCGGCCGCAGGTTGCACACGGAGGGCGTGATCGCGCCGAAGGCATGCAGCGCGTCGCCGAACTTGTCGAGCGAGAGCGGCTGCACGTGCCACTCCATGTTCGCCGAGGGCTCGTCCTCGTCGCTCTTCGCGAAGGCGCCGAGCTGCGAGGGCGGCATGGTGAGCGGCCCTGTCTTCTTCAGGAAATACTCCGCACCCATCAGCGCCTTGTGCCACAGGCTGTTCGCGCGCTGGTTCAGCGTGACGCAACCGTCCACCTTGTAGACCATGCGGATCTGCAGGTGGTCGTGGAGGTTGGCGCCGACGCCCTCGAGCTTGTGCACCATCGGGATGTGGTGCCCGGCGAGGAGCTTGCCCGGCCCGATGCCCGAGAGCTGCAGCAGCTGCGGAGAACCGATGGCGCCGGCGGCGAGGATCACGGCCTTCCGCGCGTTCGCGTGTTGGTCGCCGCCCTGCCCGTCCACCACGTAGTCGATGCCCTGAGCGCGCTTGTGCCCGTCCTTCACGAGGATGCGCACCTTCTTCGCGTGCGCCTTCTGCACCAGCGTGAGGTTCGATCGGCCCAGCGCGGGCCGCAGCCACGCCTTGGTCGCGCTCCAGCGCACGCCGCGCTTCTGGTTCATGTGGAAATAGGCGTTGCCGAAGTTGTCGCCGCGATTGAATTCCTCGATCTTCGGGATGCCGGTCTGCGCAGCCGCTTCACGCCACGCATCGAGGATGTCCCAACGCACGCGCGGCGGTTCGACGCGCAGCTCTCCGCCCGCGCCGTGGAATTCATTGGCGCCGGCGTAGTAGTCCTCCATCCCCTTGAAGAGCGGCAGCACCTCGTCCCACGACCAGCCCGGATTGCCGAGCGAGGCCCAGTAGTCGTAGTCGCTCTTCTGGCCGCGCATGTAGACCATCGCGTTGATCGAGGAGCAGCCGCCGAGGACCTTGCCGCGCGCGTAGCCGAGCTGGCGGCCGTTCAGTCCCGGATCGGGCGACGTCTTGAACATCCAGTCCGTTCGCGGATTGCCGATCGTGTAGAGGTAGCCGACCGGGATGTCGATCCAGTACCAATTGTCCTGGCCGCCCGCCTCGAGCAGCAGCACGCTCGACTTGCCGTCGGCGGTGAGCCGGTTGGCGAGCAGGCAGCCCGCGCTGCCGGCGCCGACGATGATGTAGTCGTAATCGGTCACGAGCCTACGGCCCGCTGCCGAAGCGCGACACGCTTCCCGGATTGGGCGGCGGGCCGCGTACGAACTGGAAGTAGCTCCAGTCGCCGGTGCGGATCGCGCGGACGATCTCGGCCGAGTATTCGCCGACAGTCTGGGACTGCGCCGGCGAATGCCCATGGAAGAAGTAGTAGTCGCGCAGGTTGTCGACCCCGCAGCGCCCTTCGAAGGCGCAGCCGTACGAGACCATGCGATTGTCCTGCCCGCATGAAGCGCCGAACTCGCACGAGGCAAGTTGCCACGCGTCGTAGAAGGTCCTCGCATCCACCGGCTGCTCGTTCGGGCCCGCGCGGATGTACATGTCGCCCATCGTGGAAGCCAGGACGGAAGCAACGGTCACCATGGCCGCGGGGTCGCCGGTGCGCGCGAGCTGCTGCAGCGATTCGAGCTGCGCGTCCGTGATCGTCGGCAGGTTGCCGGCGCCGGGGCCGGACGAGGGTTTGACCGTCGCCCAGATCTCGTTCGCGAGCTGCTGCGCCCGCGCCTTGGGATCGCCCGCGGCGGCCGCCTGCTCGCGTAGCGACTTGATCTCGGCCTCGGTAGTCGTGATGTCGCGAAGGTCGGCGCAACGATCCGTGCCGTTCGTCGTCTCGAACGCAGCGAGGCGGGCCTTGCGGTTCGGATCCTTCTCGGAGACCGAGGCCATGAACTTCGCCCTCGCTTCGTCCGAGCCCGGGTTCGGGCGGCGCGGGGTCTTTCGGTCCGTGACGTTCGCGCAGGCGGACAGGATCGTCGCGAGGTAGTGAAGTCCTTCGGGCGTCTGGCCTTCGGGCGTGCTCTTGAGCCGGTCGTAGATGGCCTTCCACGATTTCGGCAGCGCCATCTCGGTGGCGAGCGCCGAACGCCGCGACGCCTCGGCGGGTTTGGACGCGGATGCGGCCTGCGGACGGATCTGCAGCACGGTTTCCGGCGCAAACCCCCCGGCGGCGCTGGCCCGGACGTTGATGTTCGGCACCTTGGACGGCGTCGTATCCCGCCCGTCGCGCAGGAACATGGCCGCGCCGATCGCCACGGCCGCGATGCCGATGGCCACGAGTACACCCTTCATCGAGCCTCCCTCTTGAAAGAGCTAAGGATGCTAGCCGCGCTTGACACCCGCCCGCAAATGGGGCTTAGATAGAACAGACGGTCTTATTCGTCGCGCAATTAGAACAAATATTCCAAAGCCGTACCTGCTCGGGGAGAATCGCCATGTCATCGCTTCGCGCGTTGCTTCGCGTATCCGCGTTCGCCTGCCTGCTGTCCCTCCTCGGCGCGCCGTTCGCGTCGCAGGCCCAGGGCCCGGGGCTCCCGAACCTCACCTACACCACCGCCGAGCTCTTCAAGCCGCTCTCGACGATCCACAGCTTCGCCGGCACCGCCGAGCGCGGCCAGGGTGCGGTGGTAATGCACGACGGCTACATGCTCGTGATCTACGCGCCGGACTCGGGACGCGCAGGCGGCGGCTTCGCCTTCTACGACATCTCCAACCCGCGCTCGCCGGTGCTGGTGTCGAAGCGCGACGAATCGGCGATCCGCGAGCCGCACGGCTTCGGCTTCACCAACAGCCTGGGCGGCCACCATGCCGTGGTGCAGTCGATCCGCGGCGTGCAGTTCTGGGACTGGACCAACGTCTCCTCCCCGGTGCTGCTGAAGGACATGACGCTGCCCGGCATCCAGGAATCGGACTACGACCTGGGTGCGTGGTGGGCCTTCTGGCAGGCGCCTTACGTGTATGTCGGCGGATCGGGCAACGGCCTCTACGTCATCAACGCCAGCGACCCGCGCAACCCCACGCTGGTGCGCACCGTGCCCACCAGCACGTGGGGCAGCTTCCGCGTCGGCCCGACCTTCGCGGTCGGCAACCTGCTCGTGATGAGCAGCATGGACCGCAGCGGCCTGGTCACGATGGACATCAGCGACCCGTCCAATCCGACGCTGCTCCGCTCGGTGGCCACCGGCCCCGCGATCTACAGCGCGACCGTGAACGGCGACCGCATCATCGCCGCGGGCGGCGAAGGCTTCCTCTATATCTACGACATCAGCAACCCGACCTCGATCACCGAGATCCGCCACTCGGCCGACATGGGCGGCAAGGGCGGCTACGTCTCGATCCAGGACGGCTTCGCGCACGTCGGCGCCTCGAACAACTACGCGAAGGTGAACCTCTCCGACGCGTCGATCGCGGGCAAGGGCACCTCCAACATCGCGAGCCGGGACGAAGACTTCGCCACCGTGCTCGGCAACCTCGTCTTCATCGGCAACGACCACGGCAACGGCAGCGTGCTCGTGCCGCACCAGACGGCACGCGACACGACCGGCCCCTCGGTCAACATGGTTTCGCCCAAGAACAATTCGACGAACCAGGCGCGCACCAGCCGCGTGGGCATCACGCTCACCGATTCGGTGGACCTGCGCACCGTCACCAGCACCACGTTCATCGTGCGGCCCCTCGGCGGCGCGACACTGCCCGGCAAGTACAGCTCGCAGACCGGGATCGTGAATTTCTGGCCGGATGCGCAGCTCGCACCCGGCACGACCTACGAAGTGGTCGTCACCGCCGGCGGCATCAAGGATTGGGCCGGCAACGGCGTGCCGACGCAGTTCACGTCGCGCTTCACCACCGCCGGCACGGCCGGTGTGTCGTGCACCCTCGCCACGCGCACTCCGGCCCGCGTCGGCACCAGCGTCTCGTTCGCGCCGGGCACCGTCACCGGCACCGGAACGCTGCAGTACGCGTGGGATTTCGGCGACGGCTCGAGCACCCCCTTCTCCAGCTCGCCCAACGCAACGCATACCTACGCCACGCCCTTCCACTACGCGGCCAAGCTCACGGTGAGCAACGGATCGACGGGAAGCTGCTCGGCCAACCAGACGATCCACACGCAGCCCACGGCCATCCCGGCCCGCTCGACCAGCACGCTCGCGTTCGACGGGACGCGCAATCGCGTCTGGGCGGTGAACTCGGATACGAACACCGTCACCGCGATCAACACCACGAACAACACGAAAGCGCTGGAGCAAGCCGTCGGCCAGAACCCGCAGACCGTCGCGCAGGCACCGGACGGACGCATCTGGGTCGCGAACCAGGGCTCGGGGACGATCAGCATCCTCAATCCCGACACCGGCGCCGTGGCGCAGACCGTGACGCTCGCGCGTGGCTCGCGCCCGTTCGGCGTGCTCTTCAGCCCGGATAACGACGCGGCCTACGTGACGCTGCAGGGCACGGGCCAGCTCGTAGAATTGAACCCCACGACCGGCGCGGTGCTGGGCACGATCTCCGTGGGTCCGTGGCCGCGCTCGATGGCGATCACGGGTGACTCGACGCGGCTCCTGATCAGCCGCTTCATCTCGCCCGCGACGCGCGGCGAGGTGGTCGAGGTGAACACCACCACGCTCGCCGTCACCCGCACGTTCGCGCTGGCCGCGAGCACCAACACCGACACGGAATCCAACGGCCGCGGCATCCCGAACTACCTCGGGGCGCTCGCGATCCAGCCCGACGGCGCCCGCGCCTGGGTGCCATCCAAGAAGGACAACACCTTCCGCGGCGCCTTCCGCGACGGCCTGCCGCTCACGTTCGAATCCACCGTCCGCACGATCGTCTCGCAGCTCGACCTCGCGACGAATGCCGAGGTGGCCTCCGCGAGGATCGACATCAACGACCGCGACATGGCCAACGCCGTCGTCTTCAGCCCGATCGGCGACTACGCGTTCATCTCCACGCAGGGCACCAACCTCGTGGAAGTGGTCGACGCGTACAACCGGCAGATCGTCACCGGCCTGGTGAACGTGGGCCGCGCTCCGCGGGGCATGTTGCTGGCCAACGGCCGCCTCTACGTGCAGAACTTCATGTCGCGCAGCGTCACGGTCTACGACGTGAGCGGCATCCTCGCCTCGACGTCGAACAGCTACTCGCAGCTCGCCACCATCAACACCGTCGCCACCGAGACGCTCGCGGCCAACGTGCTGAACGGCAAGCGCATCTTCTACAACGCCGACGACGCGCGGATGAACAAGGACAAGTACATCTCGTGCGCGAGCTGCCACCAGGACGGCGGGCAGGACGGGCGCGTGATGGACTTCACCGACCGAGGCGAAGGCTTCCGCAACACGGTCGCCCTCACCGGCCGGCGCGGCACCGGCCAGGGCCGCGTGCACTGGACCGCGAACTTCGACGAGATCCAGGACTTCGAGCACGACATCCGCAACGCCTTCCTCGGCACCGGCTTCATGACGGACGCGCAGTTCAACACCGGCACGCGCAACACGCCGTTGGGTGACGCGAAGGCCGGCATCAGCACGGACCTCGACGCGCTCGCGGCTTACGTGGGATCGCTCAACACCGTGGGGCCCAGCCCGTTCCGCAACGCCGACGGCACGATGACCGCCAACGCGATCGCGGGCCAGGCGCTCTTCACCTCGCAAGGGTGCGCGACCTGCCACTCGGGTTCGGACTTCACCGATAGCGCACAGGCCGTGCTGCACAACGTGGGCACGATCAAGGCTTCGTCCGGGCGTCGCTTGAACCAGGCGCTCACCGGCTTCGATACGCCGACGCTGAAGGGCGTGTGGGAAACGGCACCGTACCTGCACGACGGCAGCGCCGCGACGCTGCTGGATGTGATCACGACCCAGAACCCGAACAATCTCCATGGCACCACTCAGTCGCTGAACGCCACGCAGCAGCAACAGCTCGTGGCCTACCTGCAGCAGCTCGACAACACGGGCGACGCGACCGGCAACCTCATCACGACGCTCTCGGTGAAGGACACGGCGAACGCGGCCGACTGGTCGATCCAGGCCAGCCTGCAGGCGGGCGGCACGGTCTACGGCGACCGCACGTTCACCTTCACGACGGTGCCCGCGTCGGTCACGGGCATCGCGTGGATCCGCACCGCCAACGACTCCAAGTCGTACACCGGCAATCCCACGGTGACGTTCTCGGTGACGGCGGCGGCGGACGTGATCGTCGGGTTGAACGACGCGGGCGCCAAGCCTTCGTGGGTCGACGCGACGTGGACGGACACCACCGAGAACATCGTCACGCGCGAAGCCGACGGAACCAGCCGCACCTACAGCCTTTATCGCAAGCGCTTCTCACCGGGGACGGTGTCGCTCGGACCCTGGAACAACTCGGCCAGCATGTATCTCGTGATGGCGAAGCCCTAACCCGCGGCGCACGCAACACCCCCAATAACGGAGGAATCATGTTCGCCAGATTGATCGCAGCGGTGGCGCTGCTGGCAGGCTTCGCCCTCACGGCCGGTGCGGCTACCGTCCCGGTGGGCTTCGTCGACCGGCAGATCGCCACGGGCTTCACCAGTCCCACCTCGCTCACCGTGCTGCCCGACGGCCGCGTGCTCGCCATGCAGCAGAACGGCATCATCCGCATCGTGAAGGGAGACGTCCTCCTCGCCGCCAACTTCTGGGGCGTGCCGAACGTCGACTCGACCAACGAGCGCGGCTGCCTCGGCATCGTTCCCGATCCGCAGTTCGCGACGAACCACTTCGTCTACATCTACTGCACGATCACCAACGGCACCGCGAGCAACAACCGCATCATTCGCGTGACCGAAGCGAACGACACGATCGTGGCCAACAGCGCGACCACGATCTTCCAGCTGCCCAACGTGCCTTCGGCCACGCGCTGGCACATGGGCGGGGCGCTCAAGTTCGCGCCGGATGGCAAGCTCTACGTCGCCGTGGGTAACCACGAGGACAACCCGCAGCCGCCCTCCACCGCCAACTCGCAGAACCTCGCCAGCGCGTTCGGCAAGATCCTGCGCATCAACAAGGACGGGACGATCCCGAGCGACAACCCGTACGTCTCCGTCACCGGCGCGTACACGGCGATCTGGAACATCGGCCACAGGAACCCCTTCGCCTTCGACATCCAGCCTGTCACGGGCCGCATGATGATCGGCGACGTGGGCCAGGGCACGTGGGAAGAGATCAACGACGGCATCCGCGGCGGCAACTATGGCTGGCCCAACTACGAAGGGCCGGAGAACGACGCCAACTTCAACCCGCCGTTCTACTCGTACAACCACAACACCGGCGGCTGCTCGGTGACGGGTGTCGCGTTCTACAATCCGACCACGTCGCAGTTCCCCGCTTCGTACGTCGGCAAGGTGCTGTTCGAAGACTTCTGCCAGGGCAACATCCGCGTGCTCGACACCTCCAACGCGGCGGTGACGGCCTTCGTGACCGGCATCAGCTTCCCGACGAACCTCGCGGTGGCGCCGGACGGCGGCGTGTACTACATGGCGAGGAACCAGCAGACCGGCAACCCGAACCCGGGCGGCGGCACGCTCTCGAAGATCACGTACACCGGGAGCCAGGCGCCGCGCATCACGCTGAACCCGCAGAGCCAGACCATCGTGCTGGGCAGCCCCGTCACGTTCACGGTGGCGGCCGACGGCGCCACGAGCTACCAGTGGCAACGCAACGGCACCAACATCTCCGGCGCCACGGCGACGTCGTACACGCTCGCGGCCACCGCGACCGGCGACAACGCCGCGCGCTTCCGCGCGACGGCGACCAACTCGTTCGGCTCGACGTTCTCCAGCGAAGCGACGCTCACCGTCACCACCAACCGCTTCCCGGTGGCCACGATCAACCTGCCCGCGGCGACGACGGAGTTCAAGTCCGGCGACGTGGTCAACTACTCGGGGACCGGCACGGATCCGGAAGACGGCAACCTGCCGGCCAGCGCCTTCACGTGGCAGGTGGACTTCCAGCACGACAGCCACCAGCACCCGTTCATCGCCGCCACCACGGGCGCCACCAGCGGCTCGTTCACCGTGCCCGACTTCGAGACCGAGGCGAACGTGTGGCTGCGCGTCTTCCTCACGGTCCGCGATTCGGGCGGCTCGACGAACAGCGTCTCTCGCAATATCTACCCCGGAACGCAGCTCTCCTCGCTCACGCCCATCGGGACGCCCGTCAACGCCTGGGGCCCGTACGAGAAGGACCGCAGCAACGGCGAGCAAGGCGCAGCCGACGGCCGGCCCATGGTCATCGGCGGCATTCCGTTCAACAAGGGTCTGGGGGTGCACGCGCCTTCTGAGCTCCGCTTCAACCTCGGCGGCACGTGCTCGGGCAACTTCGTATCCGACGTGGGCATCGATGACGAGGTGGGCGACAACGGCAGCGTCGTGTTCCAGGTCTACCTCGACAACGTCCTCGCCTACGACAGCGGCCTCATGCGCGGCAGCGAGGGGCGGAAGTCGCTCAGCGTGAGCGTCGCCGGCAAGACGGAGCTCCGCCTGGTGGTCACGGATGGCGGGGACGGCAACGGGTACGACCATGCCGATTGGGGCGCCGGTCGCATCACGGGCTGCGGCTCGGCGCCTCCGGTGGTGTCCATCACCAACCTCTCGGTGAAGGACACGGCAAACGCGGCCGACTGGTCGGTCCGCACCAACCTGCAGAACGGCAACCAGGTCTATGGCGACCGCACGTTCACGTTCACCACCGTTCCCTCGCTCGTCGCGGGCTCGGCGTGGATCCGCACGGCCAACGACTCGAAGACCTTCACGGGGAATCCCGCCGTGACGTTCTCGATCGGCGCCGCGCAGGACGTGTACGTCGGTGCCAACGACATCGGGCCGAAGCCTTCGTGGATCGATGCGACGTGGGTCGACAGCGGCCAGAACATCGTGACGCTCGAGGCCGACGGCACCAGCCGCACGTACAGCCTCTTCCGCAAACGCTTCAACGCGGGGATGGTGTCGCTCGGACCGTGGGGTAGCGGCTCGAGCATGTACCTCATCATCGTGAAATAGCTCCGGAGCATCGCAACGGACGCCGGCCTTCGGGCCGGCGTTTTTTTGTGCCTGTCGGTAGAATCGCCGTGAAGTGAATCGACCCGGAGCGGCGACATGCGGATGCAAGACCTGGTGATCGGCCTCGCGGCATTCGCCGTGCTCGGCGGCTGCGGCAGGACGGCCGGCCCGAAGGAGATGGAGAAGCTCGTGAATGCGGCCTGGAGCGACTGCGCCGCCGTCGAGCCCCGGAACGTGACGATCGAGTCCCAGGACCGGAAGACCGTCCGCTACACGTACGTCCTCAGGATGCGCACGCCCGGCAAGCTCACCGGCAAGGGAGTGCCGTGCCCCGAGGGCAAGGTGAAGATGATCGAGATGTTCTTCAACAAGGACATGGTGGAGCTGGAGACGGGCGACGAAGCGACCGTGACTCAGGAAGCCTCGAAGTCCTAGGCCGGCGCCGGGCGCGGGCCCAGCTCGCACACCATGAGGCGGTAAGTACGGCGCAGCTCGCGTTCCACGAAGCCGCACTTCGCGTAGAGGCGGCTCGCGGAATTCTCGGGATGCACGGTGAGCGAGACCTGCGCGTAGCCGTGCGCCTTGGCCGCTTTCAACGCACCCCTCATGAGTTCCTTCCCGTGGCCCTGGTGCTGGAACGCGGGGAAGAGCGCGATGCCCAGTTGCGGCGTCGCGTTGTCCACGTAGCCCAGGCCGACGCCATCCTTCAGCAGGCGCATCCAGCAGCCACCTGCGATCCTGCCGTCGATCTCGCCGATCACGCCGACGTCGCCTTCCCGCAGGCCCCAGTCCTCGGCGTAGATGCGCACGCCGGGATGGTCGAGGACCTCGCGCGGTCTCAAGCCCGCGGGCGGGGGATCCCAGAGTGCGACGTGCAGCAGGTCCCAGAGCACAGCTTGATCCGAGGGCGCGATGGGTCGAAGGATCATGTGGAAGAGATGCGTGTGATGGCGATCGCACCGGTGATCGGGCGGCCGAGGAGGTAGTCGATCGCCTTGGTGACGTTGCGTTCGAGCGTTTCGGCGCGCTTCGCGCTGCCGAGGTAGCGCAGGATTTCCTTGCGGCGGTAGGGCGACAACGCCTCGAAGGCCTTTCGCGCCTTCGCGCTCTTTTTCAGAGCGGCCTCGAAAGCCGGCGGCACGGGCGTCGTGCGTTCCGTCTTGTCGGCCTGGAGCGTGACGGCGACATCGTCACCGACGTCGCAGGCACCGGCCTTGCGCATCGGGCCATTGAGATAGAGGCGCCACAGGCCGCGAAAGCGAACCACGTTCGCGGTGAAAGGCTTGCCCTGCAGCGTCCCCGTCACGGGCAGGGGCGCGGCGTTGCGACCCGCATCGACCAGGAGCGCCTTCACGACGGCGGCCGGCACGCGCACATACGGATTGATGTCGACCTTGCGGATGGTCGCCTCGAACGCATGGAGCTTCGAGCGCGACATTGCGGCTCAGGGCTTCGGCAGGCGCCCTGCCGCGCGGCGCACTTCGTAGGCCTTGAGGTGCGTGTAGGCGATGGCGAGCACCGTGTCGTCGATCTTGTGCTTGCGGGCCTTGTCGAGCATGAAACCGACGATGTGGTCGGCTTCCACGGGCTTGCCCGCCTCCAGGTCACGCAGCATCGACGCGGCGCCGAGGCCCGCGGGATCGGTGAGGCGCGCGCGATAACCGGCTTCGGCCTTCTCGCGCGGCGGCTTGCCTTCCTTCTTCGCGATGGCGACGTTCGCGTTGAAGCAGCGCTCGACGATCGCCTTGCCGTCCGGGGTCGCCATGATCTCGGCCACATTGCCGCGAAAGAGGCAGGTCGTCGCGGCGAGGCAGGAGAGGAACGAGAGCTTCTCCCACAGGTCCTGCAGGATGTCCTTCGAATGCGTGTGGTCGATCGTGGACTTCGCGAGGACGGCCGCGAAGGCCTTCGTGCGCTCCGACTCCTTGCCGTCGCGCTCGCCGAACACGATGCGGTTCAGCGGCTCCATGTGGCGCACGGCGCCGTTGCCCATGAGCTGCACGTTGATCATGCAGGTGCCGCCGATCACGTTGGCCGCGCCGAAGCGCGCATCGAGCTTCTCGAAGTGCGACAAGCCGTTCAGCAGCGGAAGCACCGCGGTGGTTCCGACCATGGCGGGCGCGATCGCGTCCATGGCCGAATCGAGGTCGTAGGCCTTGCAGGTGAAGAGCACGAGGTCGTAGCCGGGCTTGAGCGTGTCGGCTTGCACGGTGTTCACGCGCAGCTTCGCGTTGCCATTCGGGCTCTCGAGGATGAGGCCACTCGTGCGGAGCTGGTCGGCGCGCTTCTCGCGGACGAGGAAGGTTACGTCCGCGCCGGATTCGACGAGACGGCCACCAAAATAACCGCCGATGCCGCCGGCTCCGAGGATCAGGATCTTCATGGGATTTTCGTCATTCCCGCGAAGGCGGGAATCCAGTGGGTCCCCGCCTTCGCGGGGACGACAAGAGTGAGTTACAGGGAACGCTCGGCGAGGCCGCGTTGTTTGACCAGGAAGTCGATCTCTTTCAACACGGACAGGAGCTCGCGCATCTTCGGCAGCGGCCAAGCATTGGGGCCATCGGAAAGCGCCTTCGAGGGATCCGGGTGCGTTTCCATGAAGACGCCGGCGACACCGGTCGCGATGGCGGCACGCGCCAGCACCGGGACGAACTCACGCTGGCCCCCGGACGTCGTGCCCTGGCCGCCGGGTAGCTGCACCGAATGCGTGGCATCGAAGACGACGGGGCAACCGGTTTCGCGCATGATCGCGAGCGAGCGCATGTCGGAGACCAGGTTGTTGTAGCCGAACGAAGCGCCGCGCTCGCAGACCATGATGGTGTCCGAGCCGCTCGCCTCGCGCGCCTTGTCGACGACGTTCTTCATGTCGCCGGGCGCCAGGAACTGGCCCTTCTTGATGTTCACGGGCTTGCCGGAACGCGCGACGGCATGGATGAAATCAGTCTGGCGGCAGAGGAACGCGGGCGTCTGCAGCACGTCGACGATCTTCGCGACCATCGGCACTTCGGCTTCGGTGTGCACGTCCGTGAGGATCGGAACGCCGAGGTCCTTCTTCACCTTGGCGAGGATCTCGAGGCCCTTCTCCATCCCCGGGCCGCGGAACGACTTGCCCGAGCTGCGGTTGGCCTTGTCGTAGCTGCTCTTGAAGATGAACGGGATGCCCAGCTCCTTCGTCATCTCCTGGAGCTTGCCCGCGGTATCCATCTGGAGCTGCTCGCTCTCGACCACGCACGGGCCCGCGATGAGAAAGAACGGCTTCTCGAGTCCGACTTCGAATCCACACAGTTTCATGATTCACACCGGAAGTATTCGTCGCCCCCGCGTAGGCGGGGGCCCAGGCTGGATCCCCGCCTGCGCGGGGATGACGTGATTAGGGAACGACGACTAGGCTTCGCTGCCGCCGATGACTTTCAGCGCAGGCTCGGGAACGCGCAGGCGATGTTGCTCCAGCGCCGCCTTGATGTACGACGTGAACAGCGGATGCCCATCGCGCGGCGTCGACGTGAACTCCGGGTGGTACTGGCACCCGAAGAACCACGGGTGATCCGCGAGCTCCGCCATCTCCGGAAGATCTTCCGCTTTCGTCTTCGCCGTGATCTTCAACCCGGCCGCCTCGAGACGGGCCGCGTAGTGGTTGTTGACCTCGTAGCGATGGCGATGGCGCTCGGAGACGACGTCCTTGCCGTAGATCTTGTGCGCGAGCGAGCCCTTCTTCACGGTGGCGGCCTGGGAGCCCAGGCGCATGGTGCCGCCCATGTTGGAGCTGGCGTCGCGCTTCTCCACCTTGCCGTCCTTGTCCTGCCACTCGGTGATGAGCGCGATGACGGGGTGCGGCGTGTCCGGATCGAACTCCGTGCTGTTGGCGCCCTCGAGGCCCGCCTTGTTGCGCGCGATCTCGATGGCGGCGATCTGCATGCCGAGGCAGATGCCGAGGTACGGAACCTTGTTCTCGCGCGCGTACTTCACCGCGGCGATCTTGCCTTCGATGCCGCGCTTGCCGAAGCCGCCGGGAACGAGGATCGCGTCCATGTCCTTCAGCGTCTCGGTGCCCTTGGCCTCGATCTGCTCGGAATCGACGTAGTGGATCTTCACCTTGGTGCGCGTGTGGATGCCGGCGTGGATCAGCGCTTCGGAGAGCGACTTGTACGAATCCTGGAGGTCCACGTACTTGCCGACCATCGCGACATCCACCTGGTGCTCCGGGTTCTCCAGCGCGTCGACCACGCGGTCCCACGCGGAGAGATCCGCCGGGTAGGCAGCGAGGTCCAGCTTGCGGCAGACGATCTCGTCCAGGCCCTGGCGATGCAGCGCGGACGGGATCTTGTAGATCGAGTCCATGTCGTACGCGCTGATGACCGAGCGCACGTCCACGTTGGTGAAGAGCGCGATCTTCCTGCGCTCCTCCTCGGGCAGCACCTCTTCCGAGCGGCACATCACGATGTCGGGCTGGATGCCGATGCCGCGCAGCTCCTTCACGGAGTGCTGGGTCGGCTTGGTCTTGATCTCGCCCACGCTGGCCAGCTTCGGCACCAACGTCAGGTGGATATAGCAGGTGTTGTTGCGGCCTTCCTCGATGCCGATCTGGCGGATGGCCTCGAGGAACGGGAGCGACTCGATGTCGCCCACGGTGCCGCCGATCTCGACGATGCCGACCTCGACGTCCTTGCAGGCGTTCTTGATCGAGGCCTTGATCTCGTCGGTGATGTGCGGGATGACCTGCACGGTGCCCCCGAGGTAGTCCCCGCGGCGCTCCTTGTTGATGACGCGCTCGTAGATCTGGCCGGTGGTGAAGTTGTTGGCCTTCTTCATCTTCGAGGAGATGAAGCGCTCGTAGTGGCCGAGGTCGAGGTCCGTTTCGGCACCGTCCTCGGTCACGAACACCTCGCCGTGCTGGAACGGCGACATCGTCCCGGGATCGACGTTGATGTAGGGATCGAGCTTGACGAGGGAGACTTTGATCTTGCGCGATTCGAGGATCGCGGCGAGGGAGGCGGCTGCGATTCCCTTTCCGAGGGAAGAGACCACGCCGCCAGTCACGAAGACATACTTGGTCATGACGATTCCCGTGCTGGTAAAAGTGAATTTTACAGGATATTCACGCGAGCGGAACGCGGGCGTTCATTCAAACCACATTGCAGCGGCAGCACGCGACATCGCCGCGCCGTCGTGGGCCACGCCCGGCACCGTGACGCGCTTCCAGCGGAACTCCAGGCCCAGCCGGGCGGCCTCGCGCTGGGCGAAATCGTGGAAGTAGCCGGAACGGGCATACCTCGTAGGGCCTTGCGCCAACGCCTTGGGATCGCGCGGCAGGTTGGCATCGTTCACGTCGACGTCCCGGTCGCCCGCCAGGATCACCATCGGGTAGGCGAACCAGCGCGCGAGGTCGGGCGATCCCAAGCCCAGGCCGCCCAAACCCTCAGGGAAGGGGCGATCGAGCGTCGGCAGCGTGTACCAGCCGGAGTTGGCCGGGGCCACCGCTTCGAAGGCGTCGTGCGGCTCGACCGCCATCAGCCGGTGGACGAACTGCCCGCCCGCCGAATGGCCGAAGAGCCTCACCTTCGGGCGGCGCGTCACGCCCGCGGCCCGCAATGCCCCGATCACGCGCACGGGAATTCCGTAGAGCCACTGCTCGCGCGCCCGGATCGCCCCGCCCTCGCCCACCACGAGCCCGTTGTTGTAGCTTTCCGGCCCCGGAAAGGCCTCCGCGGGGAAGGTCGGCGCCACGATCAGCAGGCGGTGTCGCTCCGCGGCGTCGATCCAGAAGTCGCGGTAGTCGTCGCCGTTGCGGTTGATGCCGTGCTGCACCAGCACGACCGGATCGTCCGGCCCGTGGGACGCGGGCCGATAGGTGTGGATGACGAGCGGCCGGGTGGGCTGGGCGTCGTCGAGGAAGGGGAGCGCGTCGCGGCCGCGAGCGGGATCGAGCGTAGCGGTAGTCATCGGTCGGAGAAGCCTTTGTTCCGTGCAACAATTAAGTCATGAAAGTCGGTGACCGTCATTTTCGCAGCCTCTGGGCCGATGCGCCGCGCGCCCGCGTGCACATCATCGACCAGACGCGGCTGCCCTACGCGTTCGAGACCCGGGCGCTCTCGACCCTGGAAGAGACCGCCGAGGCGATCCGCGCCATGCGCGTGCGCGGCGCCCCGCTGATCGGCGTGGCCGCGGCCTTCGGCGTGGCGCTCGCCCTCGAGCGCGACAACTCCGACGCGGGTCTGAAGCGCGCCGTGGCCACGCTGAAGGCCACGCGCCCCACCGCCGTGAACCTCGCCTGGGCCCTGGGCCGCGTGGAGCAGAAGCTCCTGGCGTTGAAGCCCCTCAAGCGAACCGAAGCCGCGTGGACGGAAGCGCAGGCCATCGCCGACGAGGACGTCGCGCTGAACGAGGCGATCGGCAGGCACGGCGCCAAGCTGATCGAGAAGCTGTACCTCAAACTGAAGCGCCCGGTGAACGTGCTCACGCACTGCAACGCCGGGTGGATCGCGACCGTCGACTGGGGCACGGTCACTGCACCTCTCTATATGGCCCACGACCAGAAAGTCCCCGTGCACGTCTGGGTCGACGAGACGCGGCCGCGCAACCAGGGCCTGCTCACCGCCTGGGAGCTCGCGAGCCACGGGGTGCCGCACACGCTCATCACCGACAACGCCGGCGGCCACCTCATGCAGCGCGGCCAGGTCGACCTCGTGCTGGTCGGTGCGGACCGCGTCACGCGCCACGGCGACGTCTGCAACAAGATCGGCACGTATCTCAAGGCGCTCGCCGCGCAGGCCAACGGCATCCCGTTCTACGCCTGCGTGCCCACGCCCACGATCGACTGGTCGATCACCGACGCGTTGGCGCAGATCCCCATCGAGGAGCGCGCGCCCGAGGAAGTGCGCATCGTCCGCGGCCTGGACGTGCACGGCGTTCCTTCGGAGGTCGCCATCGCCTCGCCCGCGACGCCGGTGGCCAATCCCGCCTTCGACGTGACGCCGGCCGAGTTCGTGACCGGCCTCATCACCGAGAAGGGCGTCTTCAAGGCCAGCGAGCGGGATCTCATCGTCCTCTGGCCCAAGAGCCACCGCGACCAGGCGTACCTGACGTGAGGGCCGTGCGTTGGATCGCCGCGGCCTTGCTGGCCGCGCCCCTTGCAGTGCTCGCCTTCGGATTCGAGGACGTCGACCGCCGCGCCGCCGAGCTCGCGAAGAAATCCTACGAGCCGTACAAGAACGACCTCCCGTCGGCGCTCCGCAACCTCACGTACGACCAGTACCGCGACATCCGCTTCAACAACGAGAAGGCCCTCTGGCGCGCGGAGAAGCTGCCGTTCGAGGTGGCGTTCTTCCATCGCGGCGGGCAGTTCATGGAGCCGGTGCGGCTGTACGAGATCTCCAACGGTGGAGCGCCGCGCGAGATCGTCTACACGGGCGAGCGTTTCGACTACGGCAAGAATGCGATCGACCGCTCGAAGATCGGCAACATCGGCTTCGCGGGCTTTCGCGTGCACTTCAACGTGAACACGCCCAAGTACAAGGACGAGGTGCTGGTGTTCCTCGGCGCCAGCTACTTCCGCGCGCTGGGCAAGGGGCAGCTCTACGGGCTTTCCGCTCGCGGCCTCGCGGTCGACACGGCGCTCGCCTCGGGCGAGGAGTTCCCGCGCTTCACCGAGTTCTGGCTCGAGCGGCCGGAGCCGGGAGCGAAGGAGCTGGTGTTCTACGGGCTGCTGGACTCGAAGAGCGTCGCCGGAGCCTATCGCTTCACGCTCAAGCCGGGCGTGGACACGGCGATGAACGTGAAGGCCCGGCTGCACCCGCGTCGCAATGTCGCCAAGCTCGGGATCGCCCCGCTCACCAGCATGTACCTCTTCGGCGAGAACCAGCGGCTCGCCACGGAGGACTTCCGGCCCGAGGTGCACGACTCCGACGGGCTTTCGATCCAGCTCGGCACCGGCGAGTGGGTGTGGCGGCCGCTCGTGAATCCTCAGCGCCTGCTGGTCACGTCCTTCAGCGCGACCAATCCGCTGGGCTTCGGCGTGCAGCAGCGCGACCGCAACTTCGCCAACTACGAGGATCTGGAGTCGCGCTACGAGCTGCGGCCCAGCGCCTGGATCAAGCCGCTGAAGCCCTTCGGGCCGGGCCGCGTGGAGCTGGTGCAGATCCCCGCGCCGTACGAGACCAACGACAACATCGTCGCCTACTGGATTCCCCGCGAGCCGACGATCGCCGGCAGGAGCGCCGAGTTCGAGTACCAGATCCTCTGGCAAAAGGACGCGCCGACGCGCCCGCCATCCTCGTGGGTGGCGCAGACGCGGCGCGGCCCCGGTTTCGTGCGTCGCTCCGAGGCGACGCTCGACTTCCACATCGACTTCGAGGGCCCGGCCCTGAAGAAACCCACGGACAAGACGAAGGTCGAAGCGGTGTTCACCGCCGACGCCAACGGCGAGATCGTGGAGCAGACGACGCAGCGCAATCCCGTGATCGAAGGCATTCGCGTTTCGCTGCGGGTGAAGCGGCTCGATGCGAGCAAGCCCGTCGAGCTTCGCGGCTTCCTGCGCGACGGTGAATCGCACTCCGAAACCTGGAGCTACATCGTTCCCCCGGAATGAGCGACGTCTCCGATGTCGTCGAGGCCTACCTCGAACGACTGCCGCTCGATGACCCCCGCCGCGCGCAGTTGCGCGCCGCGGCTGACAGCGCACTCGACGCCCAGGGTGGGATGGCCGCGTTGCACGCGGCGCTCGCGGGCCGGGACAAGCCTTCGGAGCATCCGGCGTTCGACTCGGTCGCCGCACGCCTGGCCCTCGCGCTGAACGGCGAGGCAAACCTGCGCCCCGCGCTCGCGGCCACCGACGTGCAGGGCCATCCCCGGCTGGTGACCACCCCGCCTTTCAACCGCTCCTCGATGGCGCCCCGCCGGTGGCTGCGCAATCCCTTCTCGCGCACCCCGCAACCGGGCGAAGGCCCTTTCCGCCCGCGCGTCGGGCGTGCGACGTGGGGCATGACCGCCGCCATGCGCCGCGCGCTGCTCCTGGTCCTCGTGATCGGCCAGACGGTGATCGCCACGATGGCGATGACCGAGATCCTTCCGTACAAGGGCACGCGGCCGCTGGAGATCGCGATCCTCGTCGTGTTCGCGATCCTCT
Organism: Usitatibacter rugosus; assembly: GCF_013003965.1. Classification (NCBI taxonomy): domain Bacteria; kingdom Pseudomonadati; phylum Pseudomonadota; class Betaproteobacteria; order Nitrosomonadales; family Usitatibacteraceae; genus Usitatibacter; species Usitatibacter rugosus. Next base: position 3,594,367 of record NZ_CP053069.1, read on the forward strand.
TCGCGTGGATATCCTCGGGCTTCTGGACCGCGCTCGCGGGCTTCTTCCTCCTCTTGCGCGGCACGGACGGCCACGCGATCGACCAGCGCGGCGAGTTGCCCGAGCTCGGCGACGACGCCCGCACGGCCATCGTCATGCCGATCTGCAACGAGGATGTCGGCCGCGTCTTCGGCGGGTTGCAGGCGACGTGCGAATCCCTGGTGCGCACCGGCCGCGCGAAGCACTTCGACGTCTTCGTGCTCTCCGACACCGGCGATCCCGACACGCGCGTCGCCGAGCTCGACGCCTGGCTCGACCTGCGGCGCACGCTGGGCGAGGACGTGCGCGTGTACTACCGCTGGCGCCAGCACCACATCAAGCGCAAGAGCGGCAACGTCGCCGACTTCTGCCGCCGCTGGGGCCGCGACTACCGCTACATGGTCGTCATGGACGCCGACAGCGTGATGACCGGCGGCTGCCTCGTGCGCCTGGCACAACTGATGGAGGCGAACCCCGGCGCGGGCATCATCCAGACAGCGCCGCGCGCCTTCGGGCGCGAGACGCTCTTCGCGCGCATCCAGCAGTTCGCCACCGCGGCCTACGCGCCGCTCTTCACCGCGGGCCTGCACTTCTGGCAGCTCGGCGAATCGCACTACTGGGGGCACAACGCGATCCTGCGCGTGGAGCCGTTCATGCAGCACTGTGCGCTGGGGCGCCTGCCTGGAAGCGGCGCGCTCTCCGGGGAGATCCTCTCGCACGATTTCGTCGAGGCCGCGCTGATGCGCCGCGCTGGCTGGGGCGTGTGGATCGCCTACGACCTGCTCGGCAGCTACGAGGAAGTGCCGCCCAACCTGATCGACGAGCTGAACCGCGACCGGCGCTGGTGCCTCGGCAACCTGATGAACTTCCGCCTCTTCCGGCTGGAAGGACTGCACCCCGCGCACCGCGCCGTGTTCCTGATCGGCGTGATGTCGTACATCTCGGCTCCCCTGTGGTTCCTGGCCCTCGTGCTCGGCACCGGCCTGCTCGCCCAGCACACGCTCACCGTGCCGCCCTACTTCACGCAGGAATGGCAGCTCTTCCCGCGGTGGCCCGAATGGCATCCGGAATGGGCGATGGCGCTCTTCGGCAGCACGGCGCTGGTGCTCTTCCTGCCCAAGGTGCTCGCGACGGTGCTCATCTGGCTGCGCGGCGCCCGCGCCTTCGGCCGCGGGTTGCGGCTCGCGATCAGCGTCGTGATCGAGACCGTGTTCTCGGCGCTCTTCGCGCCGATCCGCATGCTCTTCCACACGCAGTTCGTGGTCGCCGGCCTCATGGGCATCACCGTGCGCTGGAAGTCGCCGCCGCGCGCGGATTCGCAGACGCCGTGGACCCAGGCCATCGTCCGCCACGGCGTCCACACGCTGATCGGCATCGCGTGGACCGCGCTCGTCTGGTGGCTCGATCCGCGCGTGTTGCCCTGGGTGCTTCCGGTGGCCGGTGCACTGGTGCTCTCCATCCCGTTGTCGGTGCTCTCCAGCCGCGTGGATCTCGGGCGCGTCACGCGCGAGGCCGGGCTCTTCGTGACGCCGGAAGAGATCCTGCCGCCGGAGGAGATCCGCAGGACGAAGGAGCTGGACCAGGGCTCGAAGATTCCGCCCAGCCTCGAGGATGCCGTGAGCGATCCGGCGCTGAACGCCCTGGCGACGGCGCTGGGCACTCCGCGCGCTCAGAACCCGGCGCGCGTGGAGCTCATCGAGAAGGTACGGCGGGGAGGCCTGGTCGCGCTGGATCGTGACGAGCGCACGCGCCTCCTGAACGATCCGATCGCGCTATCGGAGCTCCATCTGGAGGCCTGGCTCGCGCCTTAGCTCCCGTTCGACGGGCGCGAGGTGCGGTTACGGCGCAGTGAGCGCGGCGTGGATGTCGCCGATGATCCGCTCGAAGCCCTTCTCGCTATAACCCTTGTGCATCGCGACGATCGTTCCCTTGCGGTCGATCACGAAGAGGTGCGGGATCGCCGTCACGCCATAGAGGGATTGCGTCGCCTTGTTGGCGTCGTGCGCGATGGTGATCTCCGTCTTCGGGATCTGGCGCATGGCGAGCTTGTACTCGTCGCGCGTCTCGATGTTGAGCGAGACGACTTCGAGCTTGTCCTTGCCGACGACGCGCTGCAGACCTTCCAGCATCGGCATCTCGGCGCGGCAGGGCGCGCACCACGACGCCCAGAACGTCACGACGAGGACCTTGCCCGCGTACTGGGTGGTGACGAGCGAGTCGCCGTAGCGGCTGAGGCCGAGACGTTCCGGTGCCTTGTCGCCGATCTGCGGTGCGGCCGCGAACGCAACGTTCGCCGAAAGGGCCAGGAGGAGAACCACGAATCGAAGCATGGCCGGCCTCACGCGGCGAGCTGCGTGACGGGACGCGCTTCCGTCTCCGCGGCGACGGAGTATTCCGCGAAGTCGATCCGCTCGTAGGGCTTGCGGGCGAGCCACATCTTGCCCAGCTTCGCGTCGATGACGGTCATGCACACCGTGGCGGAGATCGCGTCGAACACGGCGGGCTTCGGCGAGCGCAGGACGCTGTCGGGAAAGCCGTAGCGGTCGGAGAGTGCCTCGACCATGTCCTTGTATTCGATGCGGCCGCGCTTGGGTGCCAGGCTGTCGCGCACGCGGCTCCAGCGGTAGAGGGTGTCGGGCGCCTTGGCGAAATACGTGTCGACGATGCGGGCGCGCGCCGAGGGCGTGAGGAAGTTGTTCGAGTGCGGAAGCAGCCCGTCCTCGGCCTGGAGCCAGAACACCTCGTCGGGCACGCACTCGAGATCCATCGCCTCGCCGTCGGCGTGCGACAGCATGATGTTGTTGGAGCACGCGCGCTTCGTCTCGGCGAAGACCTTGATCGCCTGCGCGAGGTTGGGCTTCTCGAGCGCCTTGCGACGCAGGATGCCGAGCGGCAGACCGGAATGCTCGAAGTCCAGGTTGCACGCCATGAAATTCGCGGTGAGTGCGAGGCCCTTCGAGTTGAAGCCGTGGCGCGCGAGGCCGCCGGCCTCGACGAGCGTGAGGATGTCGGGGTTCTTCGTCCCGCGCACGCGCAGCACGATGGACGAGTCCGCCGCTTCCTCGCGCCAATCCCAGTTGTGCGCGTGGATGAGGCGCCCGCTCGCCGTGACCGACGGCATGGCGACGACCCCCGTGCAGCCGTCCTTCATGGCGACATGCGCTTCCTTCACCTGCGGGACGCCGAACATCATCTCGGTGCGGCAGTTCACCGTGACCACGGATTCCAGCGACACGCCCGCGCCATCCGCGATGCCCTGCATTTCCTCGACGTAGTCCGGGTCGAAGCCGCCGATGACGGGGACGAACTGGCGCGCGAGGATATCCTGCGTCGCGGCGTCGACCTTGCGGCGCGCCAGCTCGCGGCGGTAGAGATCGACGCTGCGGGCCACGCGCTCCGGGACGGCGCGGCCGTGCTGAAGCCCGCGCTCGCGCGGGGTTCCGGTGACGTCGACCAGCGGGAAATACTCGGGTGCGGACATGGCGTTCCTTCGGGTGGAATCGAGGGGGGCTCGCGCTACAATCTTCCCATACCCGCCGACGTCTTTCCCAGAGGTCACCCCCATGAGCGCCCTCCCCCGCACGCCCCAGCCGGTTTCGACGACCGTTCCCAAGCCGCAGCTCTACATCGACGGGAAGTGGGTCGAGGGCGAGAGCACGATCGAGATCGCGATCGTCGACCCCGCGACGGGAGCAACACTCGCCAAGGGACGCGGAGCCTCGGACGCGCAGGTCGATGCCGCCGCGGCTGCAGCGGCACGTGCGTTCGCCGCGTGGGCCGCGATGCCGGCGTACGACCGCGGGCAAATCCTGCGAAGCGCGGCCGCGAAGCTGCGCGCGAACGCCGACGAGCTCGCGCGCGTGATGACGCTGGAGCAGGGCAAGCCGTTCGCCGAAGCGAAGGCGGAGATCCTCGGCTCCTGCGAGATCATCGAGTGGAACGCGGACGAAGGCCGCCGCCTCTACGGGCGCCTCGTGCCGTCGCGCCAGTCCAACGTGCAAGTACAAGTGGTCCATGAGCCGGTGGGGCCGGTCGCCGCTTTCACGCCGTGGAATTTCCCGATGACCACACCCGTGCGCAAGATCACCGGCTCGCTCGCGGCCGGCTGCACGTGCGTCATCAAGCCCGCCGAGGAGACGCCGCTCACCTGTCTCGCGATCGTGCGTGCGCTCGAGGAATCGGGACTGCCCGCCGGCGTGCTGAACGTCGTCTACGGCGATGCGGCCGCGATCTCCACGCGACTCATCGACAATCCGGCCATCCGCAAGATCTCGTTCACCGGCTCCACGCGCGTGGGCCGCATGCTGGCGGAACATGCCGGACGGATGCTCAAGAAAGCGACGCTGGAGCTCGGTGGCCACGCGCCGGTCGTCGTGTTCGAGGACGCAGATCTCGAGCGCGCCGTGCCGCAGATCATGGCGCTCAAGTACAAGAACGCCGGGCAGATCTGCATCTCGCCCACGCGCTTCATCGTGCACGAGAAGATCTTCGCGCCGTTCGTCGAGCGCTTCGCGAACACGGCCACGTCGCTCAAGGTCGGACCCGGCCTGGATGAGAAGACGACGATGGGCCCTCTTGCTAACGGACGGCGGGCCACCGCGATCACCTCGCTCATCGACGACGCCGTGAAAGCCGGCGCGACCATCGCCGCGCAGGGCAGCGCGCCCGAGGGCGGCCACTTCCGCGGCCCCACCGTGCTCACGAAGATCCCGCTCACCGCGCGCGTCATGACGGAAGAGCCGTTCGGCCCGCTGGCGCTCGTGAACTCCTTCAAGACCTTCGACGAGGCGATGGCCGAGGCAAATCGCCTGCCGTACGGTCTCGCGTCGTATGTATTCACGCGCGATCTTGCCAACGCGCAGCGCTCGGCCGCAGCCATCGAATCGGGCATGGTCGCGTTCAACTCGGCACGCGTCGCGTGGCCCGAGGCGCCGTTCGGCGGCGTGAAGGACAGCGGCTCCGGCTCGGAAGGCGGCAGCGAGGGACTCGAGGGCTACACGGTCACCAAGACCGTCAGCCTCTCGTGGTGAGCACCTGCCTCCGCTGATCGAGGCGGTGCTCGCGGGCCTCGTGCTCGCGGCCATCGCCTACGACGTCCTCCAGGGACCGCGCGACTACCGCAAGCTGGTCGCCTCGGCGGAGACCGCGGATCGCCAGAAGGTCTTCCGCAAGTGGACGTGGCAATCGCTCGAGATCTACGGGCTGGGATCTCTCGCGGGGCTGTGGCTGATCGGGCGGCTCGACGCGCTCGGAACGGTGCCCGCTGAATTCTCCGGCGTCATGGCCGTGCTGCCCGTGGCTGCGGACGACTTCCTGGTCGGGCTGCTGCTCTCGGCCCTCGGCGTGGGCGTGGTCCTGCCCGTCGCGATCTCGTTCATCGCCATCCGCAAGGCTCGCGCGCGAGGGGAGGCGCCGCAATCCCCCGAAGTGGCGCTCGGCGAATTCGCCGCGCTGATGCCGCGCAATGCCGCCGAGCGGCGCTGCGCGCTCTGGCTCTCGATCAACGCGGGCATTTGCGAGGAGCTCTACTTCCGGCTCTTCGTCCCGCTTCTGCTCTGCATCCTCCTCGGTAACGCGATCGCCGCGTTCCTCGTGGCCGCCGTGGTCTTCGGCGTCACGCATGCCTATCAGGGCTGGATCGGCATCGTGGCGACCGCGGTGGTCGCGCTCGTGATGACCGCGCTCTATCTCGGCACGGGGCAACTCTGGGTGCCGATGGCGGTCCACGCCTTCATCGACATCAACACGCTGCTGATTCGCCCCGCGCTGATGGCGCTCGCCGAGGGGCAGGGCGCGGCACGATAGAATTCGCCCCATGTCCTCCCCCTCCTCGACCGCCGACGCCATCGTCCTCGGCGCCGGCATCATCGGCATCAGCGTCGCCCTCCACCTGCAGCAGCGCGGCAAGTCCGTGGTGCTGGTCGACCGCCGTGGTGCCGCGGAGGAAACGTCCTATGGCAACGCCGGACTGATCCAGCGCGAGGGCGTGTACCCCTACGGCTTCCCGCACGACTACGGCGCGCTCGTCCGCTACGGGATGAACCGCACGATCGACGCGCACTACCATCCGTCCGCCGTGCTGTCGCTGGCACCCTTCCTGTGGAAGTACTGGCATTTCTCGCGGCCCGCGCGCCACGAGAAGATCGCGCACATCTATTCGCACCTGATCGAGCACTGCGTCACGGAGCACGACAAGCTCGCGCAGGCCGCGGGAGCGACCGGCTTCCTCGAGCGCAAGGGCTGGATGAAGGTGTTCCGCACCGAGCGCGAGCGCGACACGCGCTTCGCCGAGGCCGCGCGGTGGAACAAGGAGTACGGCCTCAACTTCCGCACGCTCGATCCGGAAGCGCTGCGCGAGGAAGAGCCTCACCTTGCGCCTGTGCTCGTGGGCGGGCTGCACTGGACCGATCCCGTTTGCGTGAACGATCCGCAGGGTCTCGCACTTGCGTACCTGGCGCTCTTCGAGAAGAACGGCGGCACGCTGCTGCAGGGCAACGCGGCGAGCCTCGCGCAATCCGGTTCAGGCTGGAGCGTTCGCACGGGCGACGGCAACGTGACCGCGAAGGATGCGGTGATCGCGCTCGGCCCGTGGGCCGACACGGCGACGCAAGCACTGGGCTACGACCTCCCGCTCGCCGTGAAGCGCGGCTATCACATGCACTATCGCGCGGCGGGGCACGCGAAGTTGAATCACCCTGTGCTCGATCACGAGCGGGGATATTTCCTCGCGCCGATGCAGCAGGGCATTCGCCTCACCACCGGCGCTGAGTTCGCGCACCGCGACGCAATCCGCACGCCGGTGCAGCTCGGGCGAGCGGAGCCGATCGCGCGTGATCTGTTTCCGTTGGCGGAGCGGCTCGACACCGAACCCTGGATGGGCGCCCGCCCGTGCACGCCCGACATGCTGCCCATCATCGGGCCCGCGCCGAAGCACAAGAACCTCTGGTTCTCCTTCGGCCACGCGCATCACGGGCTGACACTCGGCCCCGTGACCGGGCGCTTGATGGCTGACCTCGTCACCGGCGCCACGCCCTTCGTCGACCCCACGCCGTACCGCGCCGATCGTTTCTAGCTTCCCGAAGCTGAGAGAAAACGTTTAACTTCGCGGGCCGCAGATCAACAATTGGTATATCTGGTAGGCAATCAATTCGAGGGATCGATCTGGGATAATTGCGGCCTTACACAGACCCGCGCCGCTACGGCAGGCGCGGGCGGCCCTCCGGAGACACGATCGATGCACGCCCAGGCAGCGCCCGTCCAGCAGGAAGCCCCGACCCGTAATCGCAAGTTGTTGAAGTGGGTGGAAGAAGTAGCCGCCCTCACGCAGCCCGACCGCATCTACTGGTGCGACGGCTCCGACGCCGAATACGACCGCCTCTGCGGCGAGCTCGTGGCGGCCGGCACCTTCCGCAAGCTCGACCCGAAGCTGCGCCCCAATTCGTATCTCGCGTGGTCCGACCCGTCGGACGTCGCGCGCGTGGAAGACCGCACGTTCATCTGCTCGAAGGAGAAGAAGGACGCGGGTCCGACCAACAACTGGGTCGATCCCACCGAGATGCGCTCGACGCTGAAAGGCCTCTTCAAGGGCTCGATGCGCGGCCGCACGATGTATGTCGTGCCGTTCAGCATGGGCCCGCTCGGTTCGCCCATCGCGCACATCGGCGTGGAGCTCTCCGATTCGCCGTACGTCGCCGTGAACATGAAGTTGATGACGCGCATGGGCCGCAAGGTCCTCGACGTGCTGGGCGACAACGGCGAGTTCGTTCCCGCGCTGCACTCCGTCGGCGCGCCGCTCGAGAAGGGCCAGAAGGACGTGACGTGGCCCTGCAACAAGGACCACAAATACATCGTGCATTTCCCGGAGACGAAGGAGATCTGGTCCTTCGGCTCGGGCTACGGCGGCAACGCGCTGCTGGGCAAGAAGTGCTTCGCGCTGCGCATCGCTTCGGTGATGGGACGTGAACAAGGCTGGCTCGCCGAGCACATGCTGATCCTCGGCGTGGAATCGCCCGAGGGTAGGAAGCACTACGTCACGGCCGCGTTCCCGAGCGCCTGCGGCAAGACCAACTTCGCGATGCTGATCCCGCCGCCCGCGTTCAAGGGCTGGAAGATCACGACCGTCGGCGACGACATCGCGTGGATCAAGCCCGGCCCCGATGGCAAGCTGCGCGCGATCAATCCGGAAGCGGGCTTCTTCGGCGTGGCTCCCGGCACTTCGGTGGAGACCAACCCGAATTGCATGGAGACCATCAAGAGCAACACCATCTTCACCAACGTGGCGCTCACGCCCGAGGGTGACGTGTGGTGGGAAGGCATGACGAAGACGCCGCCCGCGAAGCTCACCGACTGGACGGGCAAGGAATGGACGCCCGGTTGCGGCCGTACTGCGGCGCATGCGAACGCGCGCTTCACCGTCGCCGCTTCGCAGTGCCCGTCGATCGATCCGAAGTGGGACGATCCCGCCGGCGTGCCGATCGACGCGTTCATCTTCGGCGGCCGCCGCTCGAACACGGTGCCGCTCGTCACGGAAGCGAAGGACTGGGTGGAAGGCGTGTACATGGCCTCCACGCTCGGCTCCGAGACCACCGCGGCGATCGTGGGCCAGGTGGGCGTCGTGCGCCGCGACCCGTTCGCGATGCTCGCCTTCTGCGGCTACAACATCACCGACTACTTCCGCCACTGGCTGTCGTTCGGGAAGAAAGGTGTGCAGCTCCCGAAGATCTACATGGTCAACTGGTTCCGGAAGGGCGCGGACGGCAAGTTCCTGTGGCCCGGCTACGGCGAGAACATGCGCGTGCTGAAGTGGATCGTAGGCCGCGTGGAAGGAAAGGCCAACGCCCAGGGCACGACCCTCGGCAACGTGCCCGCGTACGGCGACCTCGACTGGAGCGGCCTCGAGGCGTTTGGCGAGAAGAAGTTCGCCGATGCCACAGCGATCACGAAGGAACAGTGGAGCGACGAGATGAAGCTCCACATGGAAATGGTCGAGGGCAAGCTCGCGCAGGACAACGTGCCGCCCGAGCTCTTTGCGCGCTACCAGGAGCTGAAGGCAAAGTATCCCTTCTGAGGGACGCATCGCCATCAGAAAAACGCCCGCACCCGCGGGCGTTTTTCTTTGTAGAATCCGCCGACAGACGCTGGCTGGCAAGACAACCAAAACAGACTGCCTCAGGGAGCCGAAACATGCGCACTGTCCTTCGAGCCGCCTCGGCCTTCGCGGCCCTGGCCGCTTTCCTCTCCTCCATCCACGCCGCCCCGGTCAACACGACCGTGGATTCCCCGGGTGACGTCGGGCAGTACCCCTCGGTCCGGCTCAATGCGAGCGGCAATGCCGTCATCAGTTACTACGACGCCATCAACGGCGACTTGAAACTCGCGGTCTGCGGGGACGCGGCGTGTACCACCTCGACCCTCACGACGGTGGCCAGCGCCGGCAACGTCGGCCCATTCACCTCGCTTGCGCTCGACGCGAGCGGATTCCCGGTCATCAGCTACTTCGACATCTCGAACCAGGCCCTCAAGGTCGCCTTCTGCGGGGATGCCACGTGCACCACCTCGACGATCACGACGGTGGATACCTTTGCGGGCCAGTTCACCTCGGTGCAGCTCGACGGGAACGGCTTCGCGGTCATCAGCTACCGCAAGGGAGGCACCCTGGCGCTCGCGGTTTGCCACGACCCGACTTGCTCCACCCGCACGATCACGACGGTCGATCCGTCCGTCAACGTCTTCACGACGTCGCTACAGCTCAGAGGCGGCTTTCCCGTGATCGCCTACAGCAATGCGACCACCGGCGACCTGCTGCTCGCCGTCTGTGCCGATGCAACGTGTAGCACCGGCACGCTCACGACGGTGGATGCCACGGGAAACTTCAGCAACTTCACATCCCTGGCGTTGAACGCATCGGGGTTCCCGGCGATCAGCTACGCCGACACCACGAACGGCACCCTGAAGCTCGCGGTCTGCGGCGACCCGATCTGCGGCAGCTCGACGCTCACCACCGTCGACACGTCGCCCGTCAACGTGCTGTCGACCGCCGTGATGCTCCCCGCCGGCGGCAATCCCCTCATCGCCTATGGGTCGAACACGCGTGGCCTGGCCCTCGCGGCCTGCGCGAACGCGACCTGCTCGACGTCCACCATCACGCAGCTAGACGGCACGAGCCGTGCGAGCCTCCTGTCCGCCCGGCTCGACGGCACGGGCCGTCCCGTGATGGGCCACTACACCGGACTCGCAGGGACCCTGGACCTCAAGCTCACGACGCTCGCGCCCGCGGTCGTGACCTCGGTTGCCGTGCCCGCGAACGGAACCTACGACACGGGCCAGAACCTCGACTTCACGGTGAACTGGAGCGAGGCGGTGACCGTGACGGGCACGCCGCAGATCGCACTCACGATCGGCGCCACGACGCGGCAGGCGACCTACCAGTCCGGCAGCGGCACCTCCGCCCTGCTCTTCCGCTACACGGTGGTGGCCGGCGACAACGACGGCGACGGCATCACCGTGGGCGGCCTGACGCTGAACGGCGGCACGATCCGCGACGCGCTCGCGTTCAACGCAACCCTCGCGCTCAACGCGGTCGGCGCCACGAATGCCGTCCTGGTCAACACCGCGGGGCCGCAAGTCACCTCCGTCACCGTGCCGGCCAACGGCACCTACGACACCGGACAGAACCTCGACTTCACGGTGAACTGGGACGAGGCGGCCACGGTGACCGGGGCGCCTCAACTGCAGCTCACCATCGGCGCGGCGGCCCGCGCCGCGACGTACGTCTCGGGCTCGGGAACCACCGCGCTTCTCTTCCGCTACACGGTGGTCGCGGGCGATACCGATGGCGACGGCATCACCGTCGGGGCGCTGGTGCTGAACGGCGGAACGATCGCCGACGGGATCGGCAATCCGGCGACGCTCACGCTGAACGCCATCGGCGCTACGAACGCGGTCCTGGTCAACACCGCGGGACCGCAAGTCACCTCGGTCGCCGTGCCGGCCAACGGCACCTACGACACCGGACAGAACCTCGACTTCACGGTGAACTGGGACGAGGCGGCCGTCGTGACCGGAGCACCCCAGGTGCAACTCACCCTCGGCGCGGCGGCTCGCGCGGCGACCTACGTCTCGGGCTCGGGAACCACCGCGCTTCTCTTCCGCTACACGGTGGTCGCGGGCGATACCGATGGCGACGGCATCACCGTCGGGGCGCTGGTGCTGAACGGCGGAACGATCGCCGACGGGATCGGCAATCCGGCGACGCTCACGCTGAACGCCGTCGGCGCTACGAACGCGGTCCTGGTCAACACCGCGGGACCGCAAGTCACCTCGGTCGCCGTGCCGGCCAACGGCAACTACGTGACTGGGCAGAACCTCGACTTCACCGTGAACTGGAACGAAGCGGCCACCGTGACCGGAGCGCCCCAGCTGCAGCTCACCATCGGCGCGACGGCCCGCGCCGCGACCTATGTCTCGGGCACGGGGACCACCGCCCTTCTCTTCCGCTACACGGTGGTCGCGGGCGATACCGATGGCGACGGCATCACGGTCGGGGCTCTCGTGCTGAACGGCGGCACCATCGCCGATGGGGTCGGCAATCCCGCGACGCTCACGCTGAACAGCGTTGGTTCCACGGCCGCCGTCCTCGTGAACTCCCCGCCGATCACCACGACGTATACGGCGCCGTCGGCGACCGGCAGCGGCATGATCACCGCGTCGTTCACCGGCGGCGGTCTCACGTGCACGTACACCGTCTCGCAATTCATCCCGCTCACCGGCCACGCCGCGAGCCCTCCTGCCGGAAGTGCGCCCGCGGGCGTGGCGTTCCCGCACGGCCTCTTCGATTTCACGACCAGCGGGTGCACGCCGGGCTCGACGATCACGATGACGATCACGTATCCGGCGGCGCTGCCTCCGACAACGCAGTACTGGAAGTACGGCCCGACGCCGGGCAACGCCGTGCCGCATTGGTACGTGCTGCCCGCGGCGATCGTGGGAGCCACAGCGACCTTCTCGATCACGGACGGCGGCATGGGCGACGACGACCTCGCGGCCAACGGCACGATCGTCGACCAGGGCGGCCCGGGTGCCGGAGGAGGAGCGGGCGGCACGGGGACCGGCATTCCGACGCTTTCCGAATGGATGCTGCTCCTGCTTGCGACGCTGATGCTCGGCCTGGGGGCGAGGCGTACCATCCCTGCGACACCGGCCCATCGAAAAGGCACGCCATGAAACGCCTCCTGACGCTCTTCATCCTCGCCGTCTCCACGAGCGCCGTCGCGCAGAACCTGATCGTCGACCGTGCCGAGGTCGAGAAGGCCATCGCCGCCGGCGCCCTCGTGTGGGATGTGCGCAGTGCCGAGGACTACGCGAAGGGCCACATTCCCGGCGCCGTGAACATCGGGCTGGTGGCCGACGTCTTCCGCGACGCCAACCGAGAAGACCCGCCGTCGGCCGCGGCCGCGTCGCGCCTCTTCGGCGCCGCCGGCATGGACATCCTCGGCCGCGAGGTCATCACGTATTCGACCAAGGGCGACCCCTTCGCGTACTACGGCGCCCGCATGGTCGAGTACTACGGCGGCAAGCACGCGAAGGTCTTCCACGGGGGCCTGGACGACTGGACCGCCGCCGGCAAGCCCGCCGTCACGGAGCCCACGCGCCTCGCGCCGGTTGCGATCGCCCTCGCCAACGAGCGGCGCGGTGCGATCTCGACCAAGGACATGGTGGAGCGCGTGAAGTCCGGCAACGCGCAGATCCTCGATACGCGCACCACCAAGGAATTCACCGGCGAGGACATCCGCGCGATCCGCGGCGGCCACGTGACCGGCGCCGTGCTGATCCCGTACGAGGCCAACTGGTCCGACCCCGACGCCGGCGTGAAGCTCGCGCAGAAGAAGGTCACGAACCGCGACGGGATGTCCCTCAAGCCGCAATCCGAGCTGAAGACGCTGTACTCGAAGCTCGATCCCGCCAAGGAAACCGTCGTCTATTGCCAGAGCGGCGTGCGCGCCTCCGAGACGGCCGCGGTGCTTCGCGACCTGGGCTTCAAGGACGTGAAGGTCTACGAGGAGTCGTGGCTCGGCTACGCGGGCAACCTCTCCGCCCCGGCGGAGAACGAAGTGTTCGTCAACGTGGGCGCGCTCAACGGACGCCTGGGTTCCCTCCAGTCGCGGGTGAACGAGCTCGAGGCGGAGCTGGCCAGGCTCAAGGCCAAATAAAGGGGTCTGACCCCATTATTCCTACCGGTGTAATCCGGCCTTTCCCCGCGAAGTGACTTGCCTCACAGGCAACTTCCCCGGTCCGGCGCGATAGTGGGCCCGTTCGCTCCACAAGGCGCTTCACCACATCCGGGGAAAAAAATGAAAATCAAATCGATCGTTGCTGTTGCTTCGCTGGCCATCGCCCTGCCGTTCCAGGCCCTCGCTTCCGGCGCCATCGCCGTGGACGAGGAATACGGCGCCGTCTTCGGCACCGCCTCGGGACAGGCTTCGAAGTGGGACGCCGGCCGTTCGGCCCTCGCCAAGTGCGTGGACACCGGCAGCCACAACTGCAAGGTCGCGGTCCGCTACGAACAGTGCGGCGCGTATGTCGCCTCCTGGCGCTTCTCCTCCGTCGGCACCGGCGCCACGAAGGCCGAGGCCGTCAAGTCCGCGATGAAGGGCTGCACCGAGTGCAAGCTGGTCATCGCCGAGTGCGAAGGCACCAAGTCGAACCTGATCGCGACGTCCGCGGTTCGCTGATACCGGGCGGCTCGCCGCCCTCCAATCCGATCCAGTAACATCCCCTGACCCGCGCCAAGCGGGATCGGGGGATTTCGCATGTCGCTCTACCAGGACCGCAGCGAAGTGACGGCTTCGGTGATCATGGGCTTCTGCCTCATCATCGGGCTCGCCGCCGGGGGTTGGTTCATCGGCAAGGGCATGGCCCGCTTCAAGTCCGATACGCGGACCGTCACCGTGAAGGGCCTCGTCGAGCGCGAGGTGAAGAGCGACCAGGCCGTGTGGACGCTCGGGCTGCGACGCGCCTCCGACGCCCTGCCGGACGCACACCAGCGCATCACCGCCGACCGCGATGCGGTCCTCGCCTTCCTCAAGAAGCAGGGCTTTCCCGACACCGAGGTCGAGCGCCAGCCGACCCGCACCGTGGACAAGCTCGCGCGCGACTACGGCGGCCAGCAGAACGAGCGCTTCCGCTACGTGGTCACCGCTGCGGTCACCGTGAAGTCGGCCAACGTGGACCTCGTGCGCTCGGCCACCGGCGCCACGGAGGAGCTCATCAAGGCCGGCGTGATCCTGGACGGCGGCAACGAAGGTGGCCCGGCCAACCCGCGCTTCGTCGTCTCCAAGTTCAACGCGCTCCGTCCGCAGCTGCTGGCCGACGCAACCCGAAATGCCCGCGAGATCGCCACGCAGTTCGCCGCCGATTCGGGCGCTTCCGTCGGCGCGATCCGCAGTGCGAACCAGGGCAACATCCAGATCTTCGGCACCGACGGCAACGACGAGTCGGCGCCGTTCTCGGCCACCTCCACGCCCGCGAAGAAGATCCGCGTCGTGAGCACCTTCGAGTTCGAGCTCAAATGATCGACACCGCCGTCCGCGACCGCAGCGATGCGCTCGTCCGCACGCTCCTCGATTCCATCCGCATCGCATCGGTGAGCCTCACCGGCGAGGGCATCGCCGACCAGGTCGCTTTCCTCAAGGATCGGCTCGAGCGCTGGGGCTTCGAGGTCGAGGTGCACAAGACCACGAGCCATCCGATCATCTATGCGGAGATCGGCCCGAAGGACGCGAAGCAGACGTGGCTCACGTACGGCCACTACGACGTCTATCCCGCGGACGAGAAGCAGGAAGGCTGGCGGACCAAACCGTTCGAACCCGTGATCGAGGGCGACCGCATCTGGGGACGCGGCGCCGGCGACAACAAGGGCCAGCATCTCGCTCTGTTGAATGCGATCGCGCTGTGGAAGGAGACGCGCGGCGAGCTGCCGGTGCGCATCAAGGTCATCCTCGAAGGCGACGAGGAGACGGGGAGTGTTCCCCTGCCGAAATTCGTGGAAGAGAATCGCGAGCGCTTGAAGGCGGACTTCTGCGTGTACTCCGACGGCCCGATGTTCCCCAACGACCAGCCCGTGCTGCTGATGGGCGTGCGCGGCAACCTCGGGCTGGAGTTCATCTCGAAAGGTGCCAAGCGCAACCTCCACTCCGGCAACTTCGGCGGCGTGGCGCCCAATCCCACGCTGAACCTCATTCACTTCCTCGCGGAGCTGGTGGATCGCGACGGAAAGCTTCGCGTCCCGGGCGCGGGATACGCGGACGTGAACGTTGCGGCGGCGGATCTCGCGGCGGTGCAGTCGCTGCCGGTCGACCAGGCCGGGTTCATGGAGAGCGTGGGCGTTGCACCCACGACGGGCAACGACAACGGCCTCTTCCACGAGCGCCTGATGCTTCGTCCCGCGTTCAACGTCTCGGGCTTCTCGGCGGGCTACACCGGTGCCGGGGCAAAGACGATCATCTACAAGGAAGCGATCGCGAAGGCCGACGTGCGCCTCGTCGGCGGGCAGGATCCTGACGTGATCTTCAACGCGATCAAGAAGTTCGCGGCGGATCGCGGCTACACGGGCATCGAGGTGAAGAGCCTCAAGGCCACACCCGCTTCGCGCACGCCGCTCGATCATCCGTCGGTCGCACGCGTGAAGGCCGCGGTGGCGAAGGGCTTCGGGCGCGAGCCGTATGTCGTTCCCTCATTGGGCGGCACCACGCCGGATTTCGTCTTCACCAAGCTGCTGGGGCTGCCTTCAATCGTCGTGCCGCTGGCACCCTACGACGAGAACAACCACGCCCCCAACGAGTCGACGAAGGTCTCGCTCTACCTCTCGGGCGTTCGCACCGGCATGCACCTGCTGGAGTCGCTCTCGAAGTGAGCGGGCCGCGCCTAGCGGAACGTCTGGAGGATCTTGAAGGCGTTCGGCTGGGTGATGGCGAAGTCCATCTTCCCGTCGTGCACCGACTTCACCAGGTCCTTGCAGGCGGCCACGCGCTGCGGCTCGGTGGAAGACGCGAAGGTCTTCGTCATCGTCTGCCGGACGTTGGCCGCGGTCTGCGTTTCGGACTCCGCGAGAAGGTGCTTCTTCTGCGTCTCGTAGGCCAGGAAGCCGCTGCTGGCGGCGATCTTCGAGCCGAGGCGGTTGGCGATATCCCGCGCCTTCGCTTCGACCGGCTGGTTGCGCACTTCCCATTCCATCTTGGCGTCCAGCGCCGGATCCACCATATCCGCGTAGCGTGCGGTGCATTCATCCACGGCGGTGGAGACGAGCGCGCGGGCGGCGACCGATGCGGCGAGAAGCGCGATCACGGTATCGCGGTCCTGGGCCAGGTCGTCGGCGGCCGTTGCGGGAAGGGACAGGGACAACGCCAGGGCGAGAAGTGCAGGGATACGCATGAGGCGGATTGTATCGAGGTGCGGCGTGCCTGAGTCGCGCGATTGTTACGCGGTCGATCCGGACATCACGGTCGCCTCCACGCTCGAGTCGCGGTTCTATTCGGACGCGACGGCCTACGAGGCGCTCGGCGAACGCGTTTTCGCCCGCACGTGGCAGTGGCTGGGGGATTCCGGCGATGTCCGCACGCCCGGGACGCTCTCGCCGAGGTCGCTTCGCGCGGGGCCGCTCGACGAGCCGCTGCTGCTCACACGGGACGCGGGCGGGACGCTGCGCTGCCTCTCCAACGTCTGCACCCATCGCGGCAATATTCTCGTTGACGCGCCGTGCGCGGCGAAGGAAATCCGCTGCGGCTACCACTCGCGGCGCTTCGACCTCGCGGGCCGCATGACCTTCATGCCGGAATTCCAGGACGCGAAGAACTTTCCCTCGCCCTCGGACAACCTGCCGCACGTGCCTTTCGGGGAATGGGCGGGACACGCGTTCGCGTCGGTAGCGCCGGTCGCTCCGTTGGAGGCCTTTCTCGGGGATGTGACGCGGCGGCTCTCCGGCATGCCGGTCGCGGACTTTCGCTTCGACGCTTCGCGCAATCGCGACTTCGATATCGGCGCCAACTGGGCGCTCTACGTCGAGAACTACCTCGAAGGCTTCCACATCCCGTTCGTGCACAAGGGGCTGAACGAGGTCGTGGACTACGGCAGCTATTCGAGCGAGCTCTTCCGCTACGCCAACCTGCAGCTCGCCCTCGCGAAAGACGGCGAGGATGCGTTCGACCTCCCGGCGTCCTCACCCGACCACGGACAGCGCATCGCGGCGTACTACTTCTGGGTCTTCCCCAACCTCATGCTGAATTTCTATCCGTGGGGGCTCTCGGTGAACCTCGTGCGGCCGCTCGCCCTCGACGCGACGCGCGTGTCCTTCCGCAGCTACGTGTGGGATGCCTCGAAGCTCGGCTCCGGCGCCGGCGCCTCGCTCGACCGCGTAGAAGAGGAAGACGAGGCGATCGTGCTCGCGGTCAGCAGAGGGGTTCGGTCTCGCTACTACCAGCGGGGACGCTATTCACCGACGCGCGAGCGTGGCGTGCACCACTTCCACCGCCTGCTCTGCGAGTTTCTCGCAGGTGAATAAAGGGGTCAGACCACTTTATTCGGATCGGTCAGTCCGGACTCAGGTCCGGAAACGATCTGAATAAAGTGGTCTGACCCCTTTATTCACCTATTTCCTAATCCCAGTACTTACCGACGTCGCCGGGACCGCGGTCTAGGTAGGTGAAGGTGCCCTTCTCGAGGATCTCGCGGCTCGCCTCCATCGCTCCGGCCAGCGCCGCGCGGAAGAGCGAGGTGGCGAAGCTGATGCGCTTCACGCCGGCGGCCTCGAGCTCGGCCACGCTGAACGACTTGCCCTTGATGCCGACCATGAAGCTGAACGGCTTCGTGAGCGACGCGCAGACCTTCTTCACGGACTCCAGATCGGGGAGCCCCGGCGCCATCAGGACATCCGCACCCGCGCGCTCATACGACTGCAGGCGGCGGATGGTGTCGTCGAGGTCGGCAGGACCCCAGAGGTGGCTCTCGCAGCGCGCGGTGAGCGTGAAGGCGAACGGCAGCGCTCGGGCGGCCTGCACCGCCGCGGCGATGCGTTCCGTGGCGAGCGTGGCGTCGAAAATCGGATGGTCCTTGTCGCCCGACGAATCCTCGATCGAGCCGCCGACGAGGCCCGTGGTGCCGGCAAGGCGGATGGTCTCCGCCGCGTCCTCGGGCCGATCGCCCCAGCCCTTCTCCAGATCGGCTGATACGGGAAGGTCCGTGGCCGACGCGATAGCCCGGCTGTGGGCCATTGCCTCGTCGCGGGTGATCTTCCCGTCGCGCCGGCCGAGCACACCGGCGCAGGCGCCGCTCGACGTCGCGATCGCCTGGAAGCCCAGCCCCGCGAGGATGCGCGTGCTGCCCGCGTCCCACGCGTTCGCGATCAGCAGCGCGCGCGGCCCTTGTTGCAGCTTGCGAAAGTGTTCGGCCTTCGTCTGGATATCCATCATCTCGTCCTGGAAAGAAATCGGGGCCGGACCCCGAAGGATCCGACCCCGATTATTGCCGCAACGGTCCGCCGAGGCGGACCGAATTCGACCTACTTCTTGAAGAAGACGTAGTCGGCGGAATACATCACTTCCTTCTTCGTGCCGACGGACTTCGCATCGCAGACATCAGCCGGGGCGACGCCGCCCTTGGTGTTGATGCGCTGGATGTTCACGACGCCGTCGAACTGCTTCGTGCCGCCCGAAGCGTCCACCAGCTGCAGCGGGATCGAGCCGGCCGCGGCGGGCGAAACGGCAACTTGCTTGCCGGTGACCGTCGAACCGTCCGCGAGCTCCCACTTCGGACCGGCGACGTACTTGCCGACTTCCTTGCCGGCCTTGTCGGTCAGCTTGGCGTTCGGCACCGGACCGGCCCAGGCGAACTTGCCGTCGGTGTTCTTGCACTCATAGCCCAGCGGGCCGGAGCCCACGAGGGTCATGGCGGGCTTGACGCCCTTCGGGGTAACGGCTTCCGGGGTCTGCGCCACGGCCGACAGCGCGACGCTGGTGGCGACGGCGAGGAAAACGATATTGCGCTTCATGGTGTTGTCTGCTCCCTAAGGGGTGAATGGACGAATGCCAAGTGCGCTCGCGGAAGGCGCCCGACCGTCAATGCGGTCTAGTCTTGCATCAGCCTGAACACGCGCGTGTCGCGCATCCTACATCACCCGGCGTTCCCGTGCTGGCGAACCGCGTCTTCGAAGCTTTCGTCGGCCTTGAAGCCCATCTCGAGCGCCTTGTCCGTGCGGAAGCGGACGGGCCACGTCTTCACGATGCCCTGGATGCGCGCGTCGGGCACGAAACGCACGAGCTTCGCTTTTTCGGCCCCCGCAACAGTCGCCATCGCGTCGATCATCTCGCGCACCGTGAGCGTGATGCCGGGCAGGTTCACGACGCGGCTCGTGGGCCACGCGCTCGCGGGAAGATCGTAGGCATGCACGAAGGCATCGACGACGCGGCGCGGCGAAAGGATCCATACGCCCGTCGTATCGGGGACCGGGCAATCGACGGCCACACCGGCGAGCGGCTCGCGGATGATCGAGCTCGCGAACGACGAGGCCGCGAGGTTCGGCTTGCCGGGGCGCACGACGATCGTCGGCAGCCGCAGCGAGCGCCCGTCGATCATGCCCTTGCGCGTCCAATCCGCGACGAGGTACTCGCCGATCACCTTCTGCGTGCCGTACGAGGTTTGCGGCGTGGGCGTGGTCGTGTCGTCGAGCACGTCGGGCAGCTTGCCCCCGAAGGCCGCGACCGAGCTCGCATAGACCACCTTCGGCGGCTTCGCGAGCTTGCGGCAGGCCTCGAGCAGCGCGCGCGTGCCGTCGAGGTTCACGTGGTAGCCCAGGTCGAAGTCGGCTTCCGCGCCGCCGCTCACCACGGCAGCGAGATGGAAGACCGCGTCCGTATCCGCGGGCAAGGCGCGCGCGAACACATCGGGAGACGCGAGGTCGCCGGTGATCGCGGTGAAGCGCCCATCGGGCGGGTTGGGGAACGCGACGTCGAGCAGCGTGATCTTCGCCGCGGGATCGCGCGCGAGCAGGGCCTGCGCGAGGCGCGAGCCGAGAAACCCGCCGCCGCCGGTGATGAGGATTCGCATCATTTCTCCTTGTGTACGAGCCACTGCCACGCGAGGTAGCCGGCCGCGACCGAGAGCATACCGACAATCGCCGCGGGCACCGCCTGCGCGTACGTGGGCCGCGCGATCGTGCCGATCGCGGCGAGGACCGAGCCGCACGCGATCAGCGGCGCCACGATCTCGATCCGGCCCAGCACGTAGCGCCGGAAGATCCACCACGCCGCGAGTCCCGCGACGACCCCGCCGGCGAGCGTGAGGACGCTCCACTCCGGCGAGCGCGAGCCCGCGATGACGCCCACGCAGACGAAGAGCGCTGCCACGAGCGCCGAGCGCCAGCCGCGCCGCGCGTCCAGCACGCCGAGGGCGGCGACGGCGATGGCGCAGAACATCATGAAGTCCACCGAGTCCAGTAGCGACGCGACGACCGGAGCGAACGATTCGGCATCGCGCACCGGCGGCAGGCGCGGCTCGCGGGGCACGGGCCAGATCCAGCGCGCGAGCGTTGGGCCTCCCATCGCGAGGAACACGAGCGCCGCGGCGTCTCGCCACGCTGCTGCCCCGGAACGCGCGGCGTGCGAAGCGATCCGCACCGCAACACCCACCATCACGGCCATGAGGAGTGCCACGGTCGCCGCGAATGCGAGTGCCACCATCCCCTCGCGCACGTATTGCTGGGTGATCGGTTGCGCGGTATCGAACGCCTCGGTCATCGTGGCCTCGAGCCCGAGCGCGCGTTGCGCGAGGATGAAGCCGAACCCGACGACCGCACCCACGATGGCGCCGCGCTTCGAGAACTCGCGCCGCGCGAAGCGGCGGATCACCAGCACGAGGATCGTCGAGAGCGCCACCAGCAAGGCCAGCCCCGCGATGCCGGTGACGATCGCGCCCGAATCGCGCTTCGCCTTGCGCTCGCGTGTCCAGTCTTCCGGCACGAACACGTAGCGGCCGCGCGCCACGACCTGGTCGCCCGCGATGTCGACCTGCACGTACGCCTCGCCGCCGGGCGGCACTGGGCGCGAGGGATCGGCGTAGATGAACTCCCAGTCGAGGCGGCCGGGCTTGTTGCTGGCACGCCCCGAGACGAAGCGCAGCGCGGACGGATCGACTCCGAGCCACCGGCCCACGGCCTCGTGCGCCTTGTTGCGGGCCGCTTCCTCCGTCAGCCGCGCGCCGGCGCGCGCTTCGGGCAGGCGATGATGAATCGCGCGCACCGTGCCATCGCCCGCCACGAACACGAACCACGACTCGGCGCGATCGGCCACGTCCACCTCGCCCTCGAAGCGCGCGAAGCGCACGGCCCACAGCGGAGGGGCGAGATGGTTGCCGAGCAGCGCGCGGTACATCGCCTCGCCGCCCTTCTGCCAGACGAACGCGTGCGGCTCCTGGTCGCGCGGCCCTTCGACCTTCGAGAGGCGGCGCCAATCGGGACCGAGCTTCGCGCCCTCCGCGACGACCGCATCCTCCGCGATGCGCAGGGCCTGCTCGCGCGTGATCGACAGTCCCGGAGCGTCGTACGGCGTCGTGATGCGGTCGATCCATCCGGCGGCGCCCGCGAGGCCCAGCACCATCAGGAGCGCGACCGCCCAGCGCGGTGTCGCGGCGGCCGTCGCTTCTCTTCTGGGCACCGTCGCGACTGCATGCCACGCCGGCGCGAGGCGCGTCACGTGGGCGTTGATGTCGATTGCAGCGAGGGGCGCGAGCCCACGAGCGCGCGCGACGCGCACAGCAACCACGATCAAAGGCACCAGCGCGCAGAGCACCACCATCGCGCGGTCGAAGCCGATGCCCGGCGCGCTCGTGGCCCAGAGCGGCGTCGACATCAGCACGAGGTCGAAGATGAAGTGCATGAGGATGCCGGGCAGGATCCCGTAGCGCAGGTACACCAGGCCCCACACGATCGACGGCAGGAAGAGCTCCACGGGGCGCGCCCACGACGGCTCCTGCGGATAGGTCGCGTGCGCGCAGCCGAACACCACCGCTTGCAGGACGAGGCCCACGCCGATGAAGAGCTTCCCGCGCCCGAAGTGCCGGCCCAGCAGCGCGGCACCCGCGAGCGGCACCGCGCGGAAGAGAAATTCCTCCCACACGCCGGCGCGCAACGCATTGGCCACCGGATCGATCCAGGGTTGCGCATGGCTCAGGATGTTCGGATCGATCATCAGGCTGCCCGGCGACCACCAGCCGAAGTAGCGCTGCGCGACGAAGTAGAACACCGCGACGAACGCGAGCTCGAAACCGACCCACGCGTAGCCGCCGAGCGTGCGGCCGACGATCGCGCCTGTGGCGCCAGTGCGCGGCGCCCACGCGCCCCAGAGATACGGATGGCTCGGGAACGCGAGGCGTCCCAGCCCCTCGCCCGCCGTGAACGTGGCGAGCAGCACGGCCCACCACATCACGGCCGCCGCCACCGCGGCGCCGATGGCCTTGGCGTAGTGCGCCTCGGACGACGTGGCGGTGTTGTAGCCGAGCCAGCTCGACGGAATGGAATCGAGCACGGAGAATCCGACCAGCAGCGCGATGCCGAGTGCGAGCCACGCCGCGGGGCGCCAGGTCCACGCACCGCGACGCAGCAGCCAGATCGATCCGAGAAGGCAGCCACCCAGCATGTAGGCGAGCGTGACCACGATGTTGGCCGCGGCGGAGATCGTGCTGTTGGCCGAGCGGCGCTCCTGGTAGCGGCGCTCGAAGGCCTCGGGAACCTGGAAGCCGCGCGCGAGCGCCGTGAGCTTGTCGCCGCTCACGACGAGCGTCAGCAGGAGCTTGCCCTCGCCAATTGGGGTGTCGACTCGCTCGTAGCGGAACTCGTGGTCCATGCGCCCGCCGGTGCGCTTCGCGGTCGAGGTGGACACGGGCTTGTACTGCGCGAAGTCGACCTTCCAGTCCGTCGTGGCCCGCTCGAGCGCGATGGCTCGCGCGGCGTCGGCTTCGAGGACGGCGCCTGCCTCCGCCTCGGGCACGCGCGCACGGAAGCCATACGGGCGCCCCGCGGGCGTGAAGTACACGGAGACCTCGTGCGTGACCCCGGGCTCGAAGAGACGCGTGCGCCACACGTAGAGCACATGCTCGCCCTCGCGCAGGAACGGCGCCAGCGCGGGACGCCCTCCGCCTTCCTGCTCGATGAAGAGCTGCGCGCGGGAGTCGCCCTGGAAGGCGGCCGCGGAACGCGTGAGCTTCGCGGGGGAGAGACGGAGGGACTCTGCGATCGAGGCCGCCTTCGCGAGCGCGTCGTCGCGCGTCATCGAGACGTCGACCTCGAGCAGCGGCAGCAGCGCGTCGCGGTGCCGGAGCATCGCCACTGCGCAGGCCAGCGATGCCACGAGCAAAACGATCCAGAACCAGGGCTTGCGGGACATGCGATCACGTCTATCGGGCTGTGCGGCAGGATGCCACAATCGGCGCATGCGCCGCGCACCCCTCGCATCCGCAATGAGCCACACATCTGCAGTCGCCATCGCGGCGCTGGCGCTGCTCACCGCAGGCGCAGCCTTCGCGCGCGGCCCCGTGTGCCCGGAGACGCGCACCACGAAGAAGGCACCGGACGAGTTCTACAACCGCGCCAATCCGGTCGCGCCCGCCGCGCTCGACAAGAAGGCGGCAGAGGTCGCGTTCTTCGGCGACGGTCAGGGCATCGCCTGCGCGTCATGCCACGGCGTGCGCGGCGACGGCCAGGGCGACATGGCCTCGATGTTCGATCCGCCGCCGCGCAATTTCCGCTGCAAGGCCACGCTCGCGAACGTGTCCGATGGCCAGCTCTTCTGGGTGATCCGCTACGGCTCGCCGACGACCTCGATGCCGCCGCATCCGCATCTCTCGGATGCGCGCATCTGGCAGCTGGTGCTCTACATCCGCGCGCTCGGAAACTGAGCCCCGCTCAGAAGCGATACCAGGGCTTCTTCGGCGGATCGGCCAGGACGAGCGACATCGGCATCGTCTTCGTGCCCTCGACGAATCCGTACGCCGCGACCGCGAAGCCCACGCGCGGGTCGAGCACCTGCACGGTCATCTTCACGAGGCGCGCGGCGGCGAGCGCACACGCATGCGCGGCCTGCTGGGCATCGAGCTTCTGCGCCGCGGCGATGGCGCGCACCTCGACCTCTAGCTTCTCCTGCGTCTGCACGACGGTGAGCAGCGGCCGGTTCTGCTCGAGGACATTCAGGTCGTCGGGCTGCAGCGCGCGGGGATCGAGGCCCTCGGCCGCGAGCCCGTAGGCGAAGGTCTGCATGAGGGCTGGGCCTTCCTCGTTGGCGCGATCCGACAGCACCGGTGCGCCGGGCTCGATGCCCGCGGTGGGCAGGCCGAACGATCGAAACAGGAACGTGCCGCCGAGGCGCGCGGCGGCGGCGATGGCCGTCTCCGCATGCACGCCCTTCTCGTTTCGCAGGAGGCGCACGATCGCCTCGACCATCTTCGCCGCGGCCGCGACCTGCGCCTTGGCGGGAGCCTTCCACTCGGTCATCGCTTCGGGATCCTCACCATCGCGTCGAGCAATCGTTCGAGGGCCGTGGCCGGGTCCCCGGCGCGGCCGGTGTGCGCGGCCGACACCTGGATGATCGTACTGCGCGGGGCTGTGAGCCACCTGAAGCGCTCGCGCGGCGAGAGCTTGCCGATGGGGCCCGCGGCATCTCCACCGGCGCAGATGACGGGGATGGTGTCGAGGTGTGCGCGCACCGTCGCGAGGTCGGCACCGGGATCGAGCATGCGGATGCGGGCCTCATCGAGCTCGATGCGCGCCTCGAGGAAATCGCGCTCGTGGCACGAGACGATCACGCCCACGTTCACGAACTCCTCGCGCTCGACGCGCGGGACGACGCGGATCACGGCGTAGTCGTAGCTACACGGCGCGGGCACGGAGGGCCTCCTCGACGAAAACACGCGGCGGAGCGAGACGCGCGTTGAGGTAGCGTGAATACGTTTCGCGGCCGGCGTCTTGCGCGATCCAGTCCTCCGGGATCGACGCCACGATGCCCTCGATCACGTTCGGCGTGAGGCGCGCGGCAAGGCGGGCGTCCACCTCGGCCAGGCGGGATGCGAACGGCAGCAGCACGTGGTCCTTGATCTTCGGGAACGCTTCCTTTGCTCGCGCCGCGAAATCTCCGCCCGCGTGGTGAACGTAGAGCGCGGCGCCGTGGTCGATCAAGCGGAGCTTGCCGTGCCACATGAGCAGGTTGGTATTGCGCGGCGACCGGTCGAGGTTCACGACCAGCGCGTCGAACCACACGATGGCGGAGGCGAGCTCGGCATCGGGCTGCTCGGCGACCGGATCGAACGCCACCGAGCCCGGCATGTAGTCCAGCGCGATGTTCACGCCGGCGCTCGCGCGGATCAAGTCCTGGATCTCGGGGTCGGGCTCGGAGCGGGCGAGCTCGCGGTCGAGCGTGATGAAGACGATCTCGGGGACATCGAGGCCCACGGCCCGCGCGACCTCCCCGGCGACCAGCTCCGCGACGAGCGCCCGCGGCCCCTGGCCGGCGCCGCGGAACTTGATGACATAGAGGCCTTCGTCATCCGCCTCGACGATCGCGGGCAGCGAGCCGCCCTCGCGAAGCGGCGTCACGTAGCGCGTGGCGGCGACCGTCCTCATGGGCGCGTCGCCTTTCCCGCCGCTCCTAGAGCGCGGCCACGCACATGATCTCGACCTTGTAGGCCGGATTGGCGAGCTTGGCCTCGATCGTGGCGCGCGCCGGCGTCTGGCCCGGCACGACCCACGCTTCCCACACCGCGTTCATGCCGGCGAAGTCCTTCATGTCGGGCAGGAAGATCTGCGCCGAGAGGATCTTGGTCTTGTCGCTGCCGACCTTGGCCAGCAGCTTGTCGATCTTGGCGAGGACTTCCTGGGTCTGGCCCGTGATGTCCTTCTTCTCGTCGTCGGGGACTTCTCCCGCGAGGTACACCGTGTTGCCGTGGACGACGATCTCGGAGAGGCGCTTGCCGACGTTGTGGCGCTGGATGGCCATGGTTTTTTTCCCTGTTGGTGGATTCACGTGCAGTTTACTATCGCTCTTTAGCCCGGAGAGAGCCATGCCGCGAATTCCCTACGTGCCCGCCGACATCGCGGAGCCCCGCGAGATCGTCGACGCCATTCGCGCCCGGCGCGGGGGAACGCTGCTCGACCTGGACCGCATGCTGCTGAACAGCCCCGCCCTCGCCGCGGGCTGGAACACCTACCTCGGGGCGGTCCGCACGCAGCTCACGCTCTCCCCGAAGCTGCGCGAGCTGGCCATTTGCGGCGTAGCGATCCTGAACCGCGCCGAATACGAGTTCAAGCAGCACTCGCCGCACTTCCTCAAGGGCGGCGGCACCCCGGCCCAGCTGGAAGCGCTGCGCGAGTTCGAGCGCGCGTCGTCCTCCACGCTCTTCGACGCGTCGGAGCGAGCGGTGATCCGCCTCACCATCGAGATGACCCGCAACGTGGAAGTGCGCGACGAGACCTTCGCGGCGGCCGCCAAGGTGATCGCCTCCGAGCAGGCGATGGTCGAGCTGGTCGCCACCATTGCCACCTACAACATGGTGTCGCGCTTCCTCGTCGCCCTCGACATCCACGCGAGGACGTGAAGGGTGAATAAAGGGGTCAGGACAACTTATTCGAAAAAAGAAGCGTACGAATAAGTTGTCCTGACCCCTTTATTCACTTGATCTCCGCTTTGAACCCGGCTTCCTGGAGGGCCTTCACGATCTCGTGAACGTGGGCGGCGTTGCGGGTCTTGATCGCGAGGTCGATCTCGACGTGCTGGACGGTGAGCTGCGTGAAGGCGCGGTGGTGGTGCACCTCCTCCACGTTGGCGTTGTGCTCGGCGATGACGGCGGTGATCTTCGCGAGCGAGCCCGGCAGGTCGCGCGCCTCGACCTTCACGCGCGCGAGGCGCCCCGCGCGCACCATGCCGCGCTGCACGATGTCGGCCAGCACCAGCGGCTCGATGTTGCCGCCGCAGAGGACCAACCCGACATTCTTTCCGCGGAACGTGTCCTTGAACTTGAGGAGCGCGGCGAGGCCCGCGGCGCCCGCGCCTTCGACGACGGTCTTCTCGATCTCGAGGAGCATCACGACGCTCTCCTCGATGTCGCCTTCGTCCACGAGCAGGATGTCCTTCACGTGGCGCTTCACGACCTCGCGCGTGATCTGCCCCGGCTCCTTCACCGCGATGCCCTCGGCGATGGTGCCCGGCCCGAAGGCCGCGGGCGTGCCGCGCATCACGTGGTACATGCCGGGAAAGCGGGCGACCTCGACGCCGTAGACCTCGATCGAGGGCTTGAGCGCCTTGGCCGCCAGCGTGATGCCGGAGATGAGGCCGCCGCCGCCCACCGCGATCACCAGCACGTCCAACTGCGGGAAGGCTTCCAGCATCTCCAGGCCGATGGTGCCCTGGCCGGCGATGATCTTCGCGTCGTCGTAGGGGTGCACGAACGTGAGCCCGCGCTCGGCCATGATCCGCTTGGCCGCGCGCATCGCATCGTCGAAGCCCTCGCCCTCCAGGATCACCTCGGCGCCGTGCTTGCGCGTGTGCTCGACTTTCACGAACGGCGTGTGCTTCGGCATCACGATCACCGCCGGGATGCCCAGGCGGCTCGCGTGATAGGCCACGCCCTGCGCGTGGTTGCCGGCCGAACAGGCGATCACGCCCTTGGCGCGCTCCGCGGCCGTGAGGGACTCCAGCTTGTTGATCGCGCCGCGCTCCTTGAAGGACGCCGTGAACTGGTGGTTCTCGAACTTGAGGAACACCTGCGCGCCCGAGATCTCGGAGAGCGTCTGAGAGAGGAGGCAGGGCGTGCGCACGACCTGGCCGTCGATGGCCTGGGCGGCGGCGCGGATGTCTGCGAGGGTGATGAGTTCGGCGGTCATGGGAAAGCTCGGTCGGGCGGGTGTCCGGAGGCTCGTTCGGGAGGCCTTGGGCGGCCCCAGGCGGCGGCGGACGGGGTCTGGACACCTCAGGACCCCTCCCAGCCCCCCGGAACCCCGGCAAGGGCCTGAAAAAGCACGAGGGGAGAGCCGTCTCCCGGGTCTCTCCCCTCGCCGTTCCTCCCCCCCAAATCCAGCGCGGAGTCTGGGGAATGGCCCTACCATTGTCAACATGAAGCCGAGACCCTTTCCGGACCTCCTGGGCTTCCTCAAGACGGCCTGCACGCATGCGTCCCACCAGGGCCGCGACCTGCCCCTGGTGCCCTTCTACGTGAAGGAGCATCCCGTGGGCTGGCTGCGACCCTCCTTCGCCGGGGAGCTGCGCCGCTGGCCCCACGTCTTCGAGGTGGACGCCTCGTGGGTGGCGCTGAAGGGGGCGCCCGACACCGTCGCCGGGCGCACCGCGGCACTGGACGAGGTCACGCGCGCCCTGGCCAAGGAGGGGCAGATCCGCGGCTGGCGCGAGGAGCCCGTGAGCATCTCCTGGCACTACGCGGCGCCGGAGTTGCTGCGAGTGGAGCGCGCGGCCTCGCGCCACTTCGGCTTCGTCTCCTACGGCGTGCATGCCAACGGCTTCACGCGCCGTGGCGGCGAGGTGCACACGTGGATCTCCCGGCGCGCGGCCGACAAGGCCGTGGACCCCGGAATGCTGGACAACCTCGTCGGCGGGCGCATCGCCGCCGGCTCCACGGTGGACGAGACCCTGCGCAAGGAAGCGTGGGAAGAAGCCGGCATCCCGCCCGCGCGCCTGGCGGGGGTCTATTGTTCGAGCGCCGTTCGCGTCGAGTACGCCGTGCCCGAAGGGCTGCACCG
This sequence comes from Usitatibacter rugosus, assembly GCF_013003965.1. Lineage (NCBI taxonomy): Bacteria > Pseudomonadati > Pseudomonadota > Betaproteobacteria > Nitrosomonadales > Usitatibacteraceae > Usitatibacter > Usitatibacter rugosus. The sequence continues at coordinate 3,623,165 of NZ_CP053069.1, forward strand.
CGAAGTGCTCTTCGTGCACGACCTGTGGCTGCCCGCTGACTTCACGCCCGCCAACCAGGACGGCGAGGTGCAGGAAATCCAGCTGCTGCGCAACGAAGATGTCGTTTCCCGCATCCTCGACGGCGAGTTCACGCTCGACGCAGGCGCCGTCACCATCGACGGCCTGCTGCGCCAGGGCGTGCCCGTTCCCGAAGACCCGCAATACCTCGACCTGCTTCGCTTGCTCAAGCCTTAAGTGACGCGGCGGTTGCGTACGGTGTCATTCTGAAATTTATGGTGACACGCCGCCCGGAACCAATGGGCAGCATTTCCGGAAGAAGAATCGGGACCCCCTCCCGAACGCCTGGAGATGGAAATGAAAAAAACCGTGCTGTTCCTCACCGCCGCATCCGTACTTGTCCTGTCCGCTTGCGCGGGCGTGCAGACTTCTCAGACCGGCGCCGCCGGCGCCAGCTCGGCCGCCGCGGGATCGGGCTCGATGTACTGCTGGAAACGCTCGCTCTCGGAATCCGGCGACACATTCAACTGCAACTGGGCCGGCACGAAGCATGACGCCTGCCTGGTGAACGGCATCAACGCGAGCCCCCTGTCGAAGAACCAGGTGGCCGCGGGACCGAAGGACGCCGGACGCTGCGAAAACGGCGAATGGCTGGTGATGGTGAACACGAAGTAGCCGTTGCTCGCTGGGTTCCCGCCTCCGCGGGAATGACGGGCGGAGGGCGCCTGTAGAATGGCGCCCTCATGTCGGTCTTAGCCCTCCTGCTGGTCCTCGCGTCGGCGTTCATCCACGCGAGCTGGAACTTCATCCTGAAGAAGAGCGGCGGCGGCAGCGGCGTGATCGCGCTGTCGTGCACGCTTTCGCTCGCGATCTACCTGCCGGTGCTCATCGGCGCCGCGATCCTCCAGCACTACCAGTTCGAGTGGATCCATCTCGTGCTCATGTTCGTGAGCGGGATGGTGCACCTCGTCTACTTCCTGCTGCTCGACCGCGCCTATCGCAGCGGCGGCGACCTCTCGATCGTCTACCCGCTCGCGCGCGCCACCGGCCCGCTGCTCACCATCCTCTTCGCGATCGCGGTGATCGGCGAGCGCCCCGGTCCGGTGCCGCTGGCCGGCGCCGTGCTGATCGGCATCTCCGCGCTGGTGCTCACCGGCAACCCCCTCGCATGGCACAAGAGCGAGGCTCGCAGTGCCGTCGGCTTCGCCCTCCTCACCGGCATGACGATCGCGGTCTATACGCTCACCGACAAGTGGAGCGTGGCCGCGTGGCTCGTCCCGCCGCTCGTGTACGACTGGGGCTGCAACTTCTTTCGCTGCCTCGTGATCGTGCCGCTCACGCGCCACCGCAATCCCGGGGCGATCGCGCTCGCCTGGCGTGAGAAGCGCAGCACGGTCCTCATCATCGCGGCCCTCTCGCCGCTTTCGTACATCCTCGTCCTGACCGCGATGGTGTTCACGCCGGTGAGCCTGGTGGCTCCCGCGCGCGAGGTCTCGATCCTCTTCGCCGCCCTGATGGGCGCACACCTGCTCAAGGAAGGCGACGTCACGCGCCGCGCGATCGCCGCCGTGGGGATGGTCCTGGGAATCTCCGGGCTCGCCCTGGGGTAGGCCGTCGCTTCCGTAGGCTGGCCCTTCGGTAGAATCGGGGGGTGATCCCGTTTTCCCGCTCCCCCGCCTGGCTGCAGCTGCTGGCGCACCGTGACGCCCTGGGCGGGAAAACCGCCCGCGAGTTGTGGCGCGCCGATCCCGCCCGTGGGGCGAAGCTCACCGTCGGCTGCGCCGAGCTGGCGCTCGATTTCTCCAAGCAACCCGTCAGCGAGGAAACGCTCGCCTCGCTGTGCGCGCTCGCGCGCGAGCGTGGCCTCCCCGAGGCGATCGCGGCCCTGTTCTCAGGCGCACCGGTCAACACCACCGAGCGCCGCGCCGCGCTGCACATGGCTCTCCGTGGCGACGAGCACACGACCGTGGGCGGCGTCGACGTCCTGCCCGAGATCCAGCGCGGCCGCGAACGGATGCGCATGTTCTCGCAGGCCGTGCGCGAGGGGCACTGGAAGGGCGCCACGGGCGCGCCGGTCCGCCACGTGGTGGGCCTGGGCATCGGCGGCTCCAGCCTCGGGCCGAAGCTCGCCGCGAAGGCCCTGCACGCCATCGCCGACGGCCCCCAGGCGCACTTCATCGAGAATCTCGACCCCGCGGAATTCGACGACACGGTCGGCCGCCTCGACCCCGCCGCCACGCTCTTCGTGATCGCCTCGAAGACCTTCACGACCGAAGAAACGATGGCCAACGCGGCCTCGGCGCGCGCATGGATCGAGCGCTCGCTCGGACCGGGTGCCGTGGATCGTCACTTCGTCGCCGCCACCGCCTCGCCCGAGCGCGCCACGGCCTGGGGCCTCGCCGCGTGCAACGTCTTTCCGTTCCCCGAATGGGTGGGCGGCCGCTTCTCGCTTTGGTCCGAAGTAGGCCTGCCGGTCGCGATCGCGGTGGGCATGACGGCTTTCGATCGGCTGCTCGCCGGGGCGCACGCGGTGGACCTCGAGTTCCGCTCCAAGCCGCTCGAGAGGAACGCTCCGGTACTGCTGGCCCTGCTCTCCGTGTGGAACCGCAATGCACTCGGGTGTGCCAGCCACGTGGTGCTGCCGTATGCCGCGCGGCTCACGGGCCTCACGCCGTATGTGCAGGCGCTGGAGATGGAATCGAACGGCAAGCGTGTCGACCGCGATGGCACCCTGCTCGATTTCGCGACGGCCCCCGCCGTGTTCGGCGGCGAAGGCACTCCGGGCCAGCACGCGTTCCACCAGTGGCTGCACCAGGGCACCGACGCCGTCTCGTCCGACTTCATCGTGGTCGCCCGTCCGATGGGCTCCGACGCCGATCGCCACGCGCGCCTGGTCGCGCACGCGGCCGCGCAATCGGAGGCGCTGATGAACGGCGTGGAGACGCCCGAGCCGTGGAGGAGCTGTCCCGGCGGGCGCGCGAGCACGACGATCGTGATGCCGGCGCTGGACCCTTTCCATTTGGGCTCGCTCCTCGCGCTCTACGAGCACAAGGTCTTCGCCGAGGGCGCGCTCTGGGGCATCAATTCCTTCGACCAGTGGGGCGTGGAGCTCGGCAAGAAGATCGCCGGATCGATCCTGCCCGCGGCACGCGGCGAGGGCACGGCCCCGGATGCGGCTACGGCCCATCTCCTGTCTGTCATTCACAAGCTCGCACAAAGCGGCTAGCCTAGCCCGAGCCATGGCCCTCGAAGACTTCAAGCGCATCGTCGAATCGCTCCGCACGCCGGTGGCCGTGGCCGATCCGCGCGGCGTGATCGCATTCGCCAACGGCGCCTTCGCGCAGCTGGTCGGCAAGGCCGCGCGCGAGCTCCCGGGCACGGTGCTCTCCGACTTCTTCGTCGCCGGCGACCAGAAGAAGCTCCTGCAGGGCCTTCAGCGCGTGGCCGAGGGCAAGAGCGCTTCCGGGCTGATCGAGGCGCAGGTCGCGGGCGAGGAGCCGCATTGGGTGGAGGTGGGCTTCGCACCCCCGCTCGACGCGCGCGAGCGTCCGGTGGACGTCATCGTGTCGCTGCAGGACATCGACTCGCAGCGCGACACCGAGACCACGCTGAACCTCTTCGCCGCACGCCTCTTCGCGATCGCCGACGCCTCCTCGATCGCCGTGATGATCGAGAACGCGAACGGCGAGATCGAGCTCGTGACCGAGGCCTTCTGTCGCTTCGTCGGCACGGATTCGGCGCCGCAGTCGCTGATGGGGCTACCCGCCAAGGATGTGCTCACCAAGTCCAAGCGCAAGCGCAAGGACTTCAAGCGCCAGACCATCGTCGTGGACGAAGGCGACGCGGGCGCCCTGTGGCTTCCGGCCGAGGGCACGGGCGACGCGTCCCCGGTGAAGAGCGCCAGCGAGATCGCGCTGATCGAGAAGATCGGCGAGGAGCTCTCGGTCGCGCTGGAGGGCATGTCGGCCATCACCATTCGCGCCCAGGAGATGGAGTTCGATCCGGTCCTGATCGACCACTTCTCGCGCATTCGCCTCTCCACCGAGACGGCCATGGCCGCGATCGGCGACCTGGTGGATTTCTCCAACGTCTCCGGCGGCGTGATCCTGCACAAGGGCGAGTTCCGCCTGCGCTCCGCGCTCGCGGATCTCGTGAAGCGAGTCGTCTCCGAGGCCGAGGAACGCGGCTGCCGCCTGCGCGTGCGCGTGGAGCAGGACGTGACCGACGCCCTCGAGGGCGACGTGGAACGCCTGCAGCTCCTGGTGAAGAACCTCCTGGACAACGCCTTCCAGCTCGTGCCCGGCGCGGAAGTCACGCTCCACATCACGCCCGAATACATCACCGAATCCGGCATCCAGCTCTCGTTCGGCGTCTCGGCCGCGATGGACGGCGCCGACAAGCCGATCCCGCGCTTCTCGCCCGAAGGCGGCATGGGGGTCGCGGTCGCGAAGTTCATGGTGATCGCGATGGGCGGCAAGCTCGCCGTGTCCTCGCGGCCCGGCGGCGAGATCTACTCGTTCACGATCGAGTTCCCGATCCTTCCGGTTCCGCCCGCGCCGCGCCGCGCGACGTTCGCCTCGATGGTGGGCCTCACGGTGCTCATCGTCTCGGCCGAGCCCGACCAGCGCCTGGAGCTCTCCAACACCCTGCGCGGCTGGCGCATGAATCCCATGGAAGCCGACAACCCGGAGATGGCGCTGAAGCTCCTCGAGCGCATGCACGAGGAAGGCGCGGCCGTCCCGCTCGTGATCCTCGCCGACCAGCTGCCGGTGCAGGATGGCTACATGCTGGCTTTCCGCATCAAGTACCACCGCACCTTGAGCGGCACGATCCTCATGATGCTCGCCACGCGCGGCAAGCCGGGCGATGCGATCGCCTGCCGCGAGAACGGCATCTCGGCGTACATGCGCTACCCGATCGGCGAGCACCAGCTGGAAGAAGCCATCAAGGCGGTGACGGGCGCTTCGGTCGACGCCGACGAGACGCCGACGCTGGTCACGCGGCATTCGCTGCGCGAGCAGCGCAAGGGCGCCACGATCCTGCTGGTGGACGCGAACCGCGACAGCCAGATCCTCGCCTCGCACATCCTCGGCAAGCGCGACTGCAACGTGGTCGCCGTGCAGGACGTGGAGGAAGCGCTGGCCGCCCTCGAGCAGGACATGTACGACGTGGTGCTGGTCGATCCTTCGGTGGCCGGCCTTGCGGACGGGCCGGCGAAGCTGCGCTCGGCGATCCAGCGCGATTCGGAGAAGGTCCACTTCGTCGCCTGCAGCGTGGAGCACTCGCCGAAGTGGAGCGAGGCGCGCAAGGCCGAGGGCTACAACGCCACGCTCGGGAAGCCCTTCAACAAGGACCACCTCCTCGGGGTCCTGCAGGCTCTCGGAAAGCTGCCCGAAGAAACCTAGGGCGAAAGGCTTCCTCCGCAGATAAACGCGGATAAACGCAGATGAAACCTTGCAGGGCTAAACCCAAAGACGGGTTTATCGGCGTTTATCCACGTTTATCTGCGGAGGACGCCTTTTGCCGTAGCGCGCCGCATGCGCTTCTCTAGAGCCACCCCGCGCCGCGAAGGCGCCGGAAGATCCAGAAGTCGGACACGGCCATGATCACGAGCGCCATCGGGTATCCGTACGTCCACTCCAGCTCGGGCATGTTCTTGAAGTTCATCCCGTAGATGCCGGCCACGAGCGTGGGCACGGCGATCAGCGCCGCGTACGACGCGAGCCGCTTGGTGACCTTGTTGTCCTCCAGGGTGATCATCGCGAGGTTCACCGACATCGCGGTGACCACCATGTCGCGCAGGCCATCCAGTTGCTGGGAGACGCGCAGCAAATGGTCATAGACGTCGCGGAAGTACGCCTGCGTGCCCACGCACACCTGCGGCACGCGCCCGCCGTAGAGCTTGTGGATCGCCTCGATCAACGGCTCCACCGCGTGGCGAAGCGTCATGCCGTGGCCTTTCAAGTCGTAGAGCGACTCGATGTTGGCGCGCGGCGAGGTCCCGTCCTTGAAGATGCGCTCCTCGATCTTCTCCAGCTGCCCTTCGAGGAAATCGACGACCGGGAAGTAGCGGTCGACGATGTTGTCGATCAGCGCGTAGAACACGAAGCCCGAGCCCGCCTTCAGCAGCTCCGGCTCTCGCTCGGCGCGTTCGCGCACCGCCTGGAAGCCCACCTCCGTGCCGCGGCGCACCGAGAGCACGAAGTTGGGGCCGACGAAGATGTCGACCTCGCCGGTGTTGATCTCGGCACCCGCCATCTCCACGACGTGCACGACCGCGAAGAGCTGGTCGCCCCACTCCTCCACCTTCGGGCGCTGGTGGCCGTGGCGCGCGTCCTCGACGGCGAGGGGGTGGAGCGAGAACTGCACCGCCATCTCGTCGATCTCCTCCGCGGAGGGCTCGTAGAGCGCGACCCACACGAACGTGTCGGGGCGGTGGATGTAGTCGGAGATCTCGTTCTTCTGGATGTCCGCGATCCGCTTGCCGTTCTGGTAGGCGCAGCAATTGACGAGCATGGGGGGTTCTCCTTATCGCGCCGCGAGCAGCGCCGCGGCCAGCTCGGCGAAACCGGCCGAGCCCTCCGAGGGCGTGATCCACGCGGGCAGGTCCTGCATCAGGTCGGCCATCGCGCGCACGTTGGCGACGCCGACCGCATGGGGAAAGAACTTGAACATCGGCTGGTCGTTGGGGGAATCGCCGGCGAAGACGTAGTGCCCAGCGTCGCGGTCGAGGTCCACGCCGAAGTCCTCGCGCAGCATGAGCCGCGAGGATGACAGCTTGTCGTAGCCGCCGAACCATCCGTTCACGTGGATGGAGCTCACCTTCGCCGTGAGGCCCTCGGATTCCATGACCGAGACGATGCGCGAGACGGCCTCGCGTGGCAAGGGCGCAACGTCCTCGCAGAAGTCGATGGCGAGGTCGGCTTCGCGGTAGGCCTGGTCGGAGGCGATGGCCGAGCCGGGCACTTCGCGGAGCACCCGCTGGGCGATGGCCTCGAGCTTCGCGGAGCGCTGCGCACGCTCGGTCTCGCCCATCACGTAGCGCTTCACGAGCTTGCCGGCCTTCGCGTCGTGGCGGAACCAGAAGGCGCCGTTCTCTCCCACGACGGCATCCACCGGCCACATGCGGGCGATGTGGTCGCACCAGCCGGCGGGCCGTCCGGTGACGGGGATCACGAGCAGGCCGGCGGCGCGAAGCTGCGCCAGCGCTGCGTAAGCCTCGGGCAGCAGGCGGCCGTGCGTGGTGAGCGTGTCGTCGATGTCGGTGAGCACGCCGCGGATCGCGCGGCGCGCGGCGCGCGGGAATTCGGCGAGCGGCCGCATCGTGCCCGCGCTCATCCGCCGAGGTAGCGCGCCACCGCCTCCCGCTGGGCGGCATCCATGTGCAGGCCGGCCTTGGTGCGGCGCCACAGCACGTCCTCGGCCGTGCGCGCCCACTCCTCGCGCTTCAGGTAATCCACCTCGGCCTGCGTGAGGCCGGCGCCGAAGTGCGTGCCCAGGCTCTCCATCGTCGCCGCTTCGCCCACCACTTGCGGCGTGCGGCTGCCGTGACGCCGGACGATGCCCTCCAGCAAGTCGCGCGGCAGGGAGGGATAGTCGCCCTGCATCTTGTCGCGGAACGCGTTGAAGTGCCGCACGTCGCCGCCGGGCAGCGGCTCGGTGGCGGTCCACGCGCCCTTCAGCCCGGGGAAGAACGGCTGGAGCTTTTCCATCGCCTCTTCGGCGAGGCGCCGGTACGTGGTGATCTTGCCGCCGAAGATGGAGAGCAGCGGCGCCCTGCCGCCTTCGTGGTCGACCTTGAGCACGTAGTCGCGCGTGACCTGCGAGGGATTCTCGGAGCCGTCGTCGTAGAGGGGGCGGACACCCGCGTAGCTCCAGACGATGTCGGACTTCGCGAGCGGCTTCGCGAGGAAGCGGTTGGCCGCCTCGAGCAGGTACTGCGTCTCGGCCTCGGAGATCTCGGCCGCTTCGCCGATCGTGTCCACGGCGACATCCGTGGTGCCGACGAGGCTGTATTTCCCCTCATACGGAATCACGAAGACGACGCGGTCGTCGGCGTTCTGCAGGATGTAGGCGTGGCCCCGCGTGTGCACCTGGGGAACCACGATGTGGCTGCCCTTCACCAGGCGCACCTTCGCGGTGATGCGGTCATCGGGGATGGCCTCGAGCACGTTCGCGACCCAGGGACCGGCCGCATTCACCAGCGCCTTCGCCCGCACCGGCCGGCGCTCCCCGGTGGCGACATCCTCGATCGTGGCCTCCCAGAGGCCGCCGGAGCGCTTCGCCTCGACGAAACGCGTGCGGGTGAGGATCTCGGCGCCCTTGTCGCGCGCGCCCAGGGCGTTCAGCACGGTGAGGCGCGAGTCGTCGACGCGGCAGTCGGAATAGACGAAGCCCGAGCGGAAGTCGGGCTTCAGGCCCGCGCTGTACTCGATGTGCGGGAACTTCACGCGCACCGAGCCCGGAAGCGTGATCTTGCCGCCGATGTGGTCGTAGAGCCACATGCCGATGCGGATCATCCAGGCCGGCCGCATGCTCGCGTCGTGCGGCAGCACGAAGAGCAGCGGGCGGATGATGTGGGGAGCCAGGCGCAGCAGCACCTCGCGCTCCTGCAGCGCCTCGCGCACCAGGCGGAATTCGTATTGCTCGAGGTAGCGCAGCCCCCCGTGGATCAGCTTGGAGCTTCCCGAGCTGGTGGACGAGGCGAGGTCGCCCTGCTCCACCATCGTGACCGCGAGTCCCCGGCCGGCAGCGTCGCGCGCGATGCCCGCGCCATTGATGCCGCCGCCGATGATGAGGAGGTCCCGGACCCCGCCCGCCGTCATGCCTTGTCCCCGAACTGCAACCACCACAGGATACCGAAGGCGGTCTTGGTGTCGGTGATGAGCCCTTCGCGCAGCCACTGCGCGGCTTCGTCGAGGCGCGCGGGGAAGGTGAGGAGGTGCTCGCCCACGTCGAGCTGGTGGCCCACGTGGGTGAGACCGCGGGCGCCGTACAGCTCGATGATCTCGTCGGAGTAGCCGATGCAGGGCTCGAGCCGCGCGATCCGCCACCACTCGGCCGCCTCGTAGCCGCACTCCTCCACCAGCTCGCGCTTCGCGGTCTCCAGGGGCGGCTCGGTGGGCTCGATCTTGCCGGCCGGCAGCTCGATGAAATGCGCCGCGCGCGGGTAGCGGTACTGGCGCTCGAGGAGGATGGTCTCGGGATCGAGGAAGGCGAGGATCATCACCGCGCCGGGGTGCTTCACGTACTCGCGCCAGGCGACCGCGCCGTCGGGCAGGCGGATCTCGTCGCGGTGGAGCTTCAGCAGGCCGCCGTCGTAGGCGAGCCGCGAGGACAGCGGGTGCTCGGTGAAATCCGGGCCGTCGGGCGGCTTCACGCTCACATCGAGAGCTTGACGGCGGTGGCGCAGAGGTCCATCAGCGGCCCGGGCAGGATGCCCAGCACGAGCGCGGCGAAGGCGTTGGCCGAGAGCACGAGGCGCGTGTCGGAGCGTCCGGCCAGCACGAGCTCGCCCGCGGGCTCGTCCATGTACATGAGCTTCACGATGCGCAGGTAGTAGAACGCGCCGATCACGCTCATCACGACGGCGAAGACGACGAGCCAGATGTAGCCGGCATCGAGGGCCGACTGCAGCACCGAGAGCTTGGCGAAGAACCCGACCGTGGGCGGGATGCCGGCGAGCGAGAACACCAGCACCATCATCAGGAACGCGAACCACGGCGACTTCTTCGCGAGGCCTTTCCAGTCGTCCAGGTTCTCGGCCTCGAAGCCGGCGCGCGTGGCCATCATGAGGATGCCGAAGGTGCCGAGGGTGGTGAGCACGTAGGTGATCACGTAGAACATCGCGGCGCCGTAGCCCACCACGGTGCCGGAGAGGATGCCCAGCACCATGAAGCCCATCTGGCCGATGGTCGAGTAGGCGAGCATGCGCTTCAGGTTCGTCTGCGCGATGGCGACCACGTTGCCGAGGGCGAGCGAGCCGACCGCGAGGATCACCAGCATCTGGGCCCAGTCCGCCGTCATGCCCTGCAGGCCCGTGACCAGCACGCGGATCGTGAACGCGAAGGCCGCGATCTTGGGTGCCGCGGCGATGAAGAGCGTGGCCGGCGTGGAGGCGCCGTGATAGACGTCCGGGATCCACATGTGGAACGGGACCAGGCCCACCTTGAACGCGAGGCCCGCCACGACGAACACGAGGCCGAAGACGAGCAGCGTGCCCGACACCTGGGCCGAGCCGATGGCCTTCGAGATCGCCGTGAGCTCCAGCGCACCCGTGCCGCCGTAGACCATCGACATGCCGTAGAGCAGCAGGCCCGAGGAGAGCGCTCCGAGGATGAAGTACTTCATCGCGGCCTCGGTGGCGCGCGTGGAATCGCGCTGCAGCGCCACCATGGCGTAGAGCGAGAGCGCCTGCAGCTCGAGGCCGATGTAGAGCGTGATGAAGTGGTGCGCGGAGACCATCATCATCATGCCGAGCGCGGCGAAGAGCGAGAGCGACAGGAACTCGCCCGTGAGCAGGCCCCTCGCCTCGAGGTATTCGCGGCCGTAGAGCAGCGTGGCGGCCACCGAGAGCAGCACCGCGGCCTTCAGCACCTGCGACATGAGGTCGGAGACGAACATGCCGTTGAAGGCCAGCGCCGGCGCGTGGCCCGCGCCCCACACCGTGAGCACGCCTACGCCGGCGAGGGCCAGGAGCGACAGCCAGTAGGTGACGTACTTCTCGTCGTCGGCCAGGAAGAGGTCGACCACCAGGAGCGCGCAGGCCAGCGTCGCCAGCGCGATCTCGGGGAGCGCGGGCGCGAAGCTGGAGAGGGTGTAGGCAGCGCTCATTTCGTCTTCGACTCGGCGATGTGCTTGAGGAGGCCCTGGACCGAGGGGTTCATGACGTCCGTGAGGGGCTTGGGATTCACGCCGAGGGCGAGCACGGCGGCGGCGAGCACCGCGAGGAAGAGCTTCTCGCGGCCGTTCAGGTCCTTCAGCGCCTTCACGTTCTCGTTGGCCACCTCGCCGTAGATGACGCGCTTGGTCATCCACAGGGTGTAGGCGGCGCCGAAGATCAGCGTCGTGGCGGCGAGGAACGCCCACCAGAAGCTCACCTTCATGGTGCCCAGGATCACGAAGAACTCGCCCACGAAGCCGCTGGTGCCCGGCAGGCCCGAGTTGGACATCGCGAAGAAGACGAAGAACGCGGCGAAGACGGGCATGGTGTTCGCCACTCCGCCGTAGTCGGAAATCCGCCTCGAGTGCACGCGGTCGTAGAGCACGCCCACGCACAGGAACATGGCCGCCGAGATGAAGCCGTGCGAGATGCACTGCACCAGGCCGCCGAGGATGCCGTCGGCGTTGAAGACGAAGAAGCCCAGCGTCACGAAGCCCATGTGCGAGATCGACGAGTAGGCGATCAGGCGCTTCATGTCGTCCTGCACCAGCGCCACCAGGCCGATGTAGACGATCGCCACGAGCGAGAGCACGACCATGAAGCCCTGCAGGGCCTGCGCCGCATCCGGCGCGATCGGCAGGTTGAATCGCAGGAAGCCGTACGCGCCGATCTTCAGCGTGATGGCCGCGAGGATCACCGAGCCGCCCGTGGGCGCTTCCGTGTGCGCGTCGGGCAGCCACGTGTGCACCGGCCACATCGGCACCTTCACCGAGAACGACGCGAACATCGCGAGGAAGATGAGGATCTGCGCCTCGAGCGGGATGGCCAGGCGGTGGTAGTCGAGGATCTCGAAGCTGCCGTTGGTCTTGCCGTAGAGGTAGATGAACGCGGCCAGCATCAGCAGCGAGCCCAGCAGCGTGTACAGGAAGAACTTCACCGCGGCGTACACGCGGTTCGGACCGCCCCAGATCCCGATGATGAGGAACATCGGGATCAGCATCGCCTCGAAGAAGACGTAGAAGAGGATGGCGTCGAGGGAGGCGAAGACGCCGTTGATCAGCCCCGACATGATCAGGAAGGCGGCGTTGTACTGCGGCACGCGCTCCGACACCGAGCCCCAGCCCTGGATCACCACCAGGATGGTCGTGAAGCAGTTCAGCAGCAGCAGCGGCATCGCGATGCCGTCCACGCCGAGGTGGTAGTTCACGTTGAAGTGCGCGATCCACGGCTTCATCTCGACGAACTGCATCGCCGGCGTGACCTGGAACTGCGTCCACAGCGGGATGGCCACCAGCAGCCCCAGCACGGCACCGGCGAGCGAGAGCCAGCGCGCGGCCGCGGGGTTGCGCTCGTTGCCGACGGCGAGCACCAGCACGCCGAAGGCGATCGGCACCCAGATGGTGAGCGAGAGAACCGGGAATCCGAAAAGCATTTTTGTTATGTCGTCAGAACTTGGTGTACCAGAACATGAGGAGCAGGAGGACGCCGATGATCATCGTGAAGGCGTAGTGGTACACGTAGCCGGTCTGCACGCGCCGGACGACCGAGGCCCCCCAACCCACCGCGCGAGCGCTGCCGTTCACGATCAACCCGTCGATCAAGCGCTGGTCGCCCCACTTCCACAGGGCCGTGCCGAGGCGGCGCACACCGCCGGCGAAGAACCAGTCGTTGAAGTCGTCGAAGCCGTATTTCTTCTCGAGGATCACGGCCAGGATGCCGCTCTTCTTCTTGATGACGGCCGGCAGGTCCGGCCGCACGATGTAGAGGAAGTACGCGAGGGCCGCGCCGCCCAGGGCCAGCCACAGCGGCACCGAGGTGAGCGAGTGCACGAGCATGGCGCCGGCGCCGTGGAACTCCTCGGCCATCTTCTTCATGGTCTCGGTCGCGGCGATCGACTTGCCGAAGTAGCCGCCATAGAGCATCGGCTGGATCGCGAACCAGCCGATCACCACCGAAGGAATGGCGAGCAGCACCAGCGGCACGGTGACGACCCACGGCGACTCGTGCGGCACGTGGACGCCATGGTCGTCATGACCCGGCTCCTCGTCGTGGAGCTCGTGGTGGTCCTTCGGGGCCGGCTCGCGCCAGCGCTCTTTGCCATGGAATGCAAAGAACACGAGGCGGAACGAATAAAAGCCGCCGACGAACACGCCCGCGAGGGCGAGCCAGTAGGCGAAGTGCGCACCCGGTGTCGTCGAGAGATGCAGCGCCTCGATGATCGAATCCTTGGAGAAGAACCCCGCGAACGGCGGAATCCCCGCGTTCGCGAGGGCGCCGATCAGCACCGTGATGTACGTGATCGGCAGGTACTTCCGCAGCCCGCCCATCCGGCGCATGTCCTGCTCGTGGTGCATCGCGATGATGACCGAGCCGGCTCCGAGGAAGAGCACCGCCTTGAAGAACGCGTGCGTCATCAGGTGGAAGATCGCGACGGGGTACGCGGCGGCGCCGAGCGCCATCGTCATGTAGCCCAGCTGCGAGAGGGTCGAGTACGCCACGACCCGCTTGATGTCGTACTGCACGATCGCGACCAGCGCCATGAAGAACGCCGTGATCGCGCCGATCACCACCACGAACGACAGGGCGGCCGGCGAGCGCTCGAAGAGCGGCGACATGCGCGCCACCATGAAGATGCCCGCCGTCACCATCGTCGCCGCGTGGATCAGCGCGGAGATGGGCGTGGGGCCTTCCATCGAATCCGGCAGCCACACGTGCAGCGGGAACTGGGCGCTCTTGCCCATCGCGCCGATGAAGAGGCCGATGCAGATCACGGTGACCACGCTCACCTCGTACGCCTGCACGGTCGCCGCGGAGAACCAGTCGGGCAGCAGGTAGACCGGGACGTTGGCGTAGCGCTTCACGGAATCGAACACCGGTGCGTAGTCGAGCGTGCCGAACACCATGAAGACGATCGCGATGGCGAGCAGGAAGCCGAAGTCGCCGACGCGGTTCACGAGGAAGGCCTTCAGGTTCGCGTAGATGGCCGTGGGGCGCGTGAACCAGAAGCCGATCAGGAGGTAAGAGACCAGGCCCACCGCCTCCCAGCCGAAGAAGAGCTGGAGGAAGTTGTTCGCCATCACCAGCATCATCATCGAGAAGGTGAAGAGCGAGATGTAGGCGAAGAAGCGCTGGTAGCCCGGATCGTCGGCCATGTAGCCGATGGTGTAGAGGTGCACCATCAGCGAGACGAACGTGACCACGCCCATCATCGTGACGGTGAGCGGATCGAGCAGGAAGCCGACCTGGAAGCGGAAGCCGTCGCCCACCATCCAGGTGTAGAGCTCCTGGTTCAGCGTGGCGCCGCTCCCCACGACCTGCTGGAAGATCATCATCGAGGCGCCGAAGGAGATCGCCACCGATGCGATGGTCACCGTGTGGGCGAAGGCCCGGCCGAACTTCCAGCCGAGGAAGCCCGCGAGCGCGGCGCCCACCAGGGGCGCGAACGCGGCGACGCAAGCGAGGGTCATCAGGTCCATCGTCAGCCCTTGAGCGACCCGAGGTCGTCCACGTTGATCGAGCGCAGGTTCCGGAAGAGGGCCACGAGGATCGCGAGGCCGATGGCGGATTCGGCCGCGGCCACGGTGAGGATGAAGAACACGAAGACCTGCCCGGCGAGGTCGCCCAGGTGGTGCGAGAAGGCGATGAAGTTCAGGTTCACCGCGAGCAGCATCAGCTCGATCGCCATCAGCAGCACGATGAGGTTCTTGCGGTTGAGGAAGATCCCCACGACGCTGATCGCGAAGAGCAGCGCGCCCAGGACGAGGTAGTGGTTCAGCGGGATCACTTGACGCCCTTGATGATCTTCAAACGGTTGCCCGCGTTGGCGGCGAGCTGCTCGCGCGGATCCTGGTACTTCGATTCCTTGCGGCGGCGAAGGGTGATCGCGATGGCGGCCACGATCGCCACCAGCAGGATCACCGCGGCGAGCTCGAAGGCCAGCAGGTAGTCGGTGTAGAGGACGGCTCCCAGCGCCTTGGTGTTGGAGCCGGCCGGCATCGTCGTGGTGACGGGGATCTCGGTGATGTTGACCTTCGTGTAGAGGATCATCGCCATCTCGAAGGCCATCAGGAAGCCGACCAGGCCGGCCAGCGGCAGGTAGCTCCAGAAGCCTTCGCGCAGCTTGTCGAAGTTGATGTCGAGCATCATCACGACGAAGAGGAACAGCACCATCACCGCGCCCACGTAGACGAGCACCAGCGTGATGGCGAGGAACTCCGCGTACGCGAGCAGCCAGATGGCCGCGGCGTTGAAGAAGCACAGCACCAGGAACAGCGCCGCGTGCACGGGGTTGCGCGCGGTGATCACGCGCAGCGCCGAGAGCACCAGCACGGTGCCGAAGAAGTAGAAGAGGACTTGGGAGGCGGTCATCGGGGGTTAGCGGAACGCCGCGTCGGAGGCGCGGTCCTCGGCGATCTGCTGCTCCCAGCGGTCGCCCACGGCGAGCAGCATCGGCTTGGTGAAGTAGAGGTCGCCGCGCTTCTCCCCGTGGTACTCGAGGATGCGCGTCTCGACGATGGAATCGACCGGGCAGCTCTCTTCGCAGAAACCGCAGAAGATGCACTTCGTGAGGTCGATGTCGTAGCGAGTGGTCCGGCGCGTGCCGTCGTCCCTCTGCTCGCTCTCGATGGTGATGGCGAGCGCCGGGCAGATCGCCTCGCACAGCTTGCAGGCGATGCAGCGCTCTTCGCCGTTGGGATAGCGACGAAGCGCGTGCAGGCCGCGGAAGCGCGGGCTCTGCGGCGTCTTCTCCTCGGGGAACATCACCGTCACCTTGCGGGCGAACAGGTACCGGCCCGTGAGGCGCAGGCCCTTCAGCAGCTCGCCCAGCATGAGGCTGTCGAGGACGTCCTTGGTACGCGTGGCGACGCTCATTTTCCGAACCACCAGGAGAAGGGTGCGATGCCGGACACGGGGGGCAGCATCATGATGCCGACCAGCGCGATCCACACCAGCGTGATGGGGATGAAGACCTTCCAGCCCAACCGCATGATCTGGTCGTAGCGGTAGCGCGGGAACGACGCGCGGATCCACAGGAACAGGAACATGAAGAAGCCGATCTTCGCGAAGAACCACCAGATGCCGGGGACCGCGAGGAACGCGAGCGCCGTGCCATCCAGGAAATAGACCGGGAACGGCGAGAGCCAGCCGCCCAGGAAGAGCAGGCTCGCCAGCACGCCCACGAGGATCATGTTCGCGTACTCGGCGAGGAAGAAGACCGCGAAGGTCATGCCGGAGTACTCGACGTGGAAGCCTGCGACGATCTCGCTTTCGCCCTCGGCCACGTCGAACGGGTGGCGGTTGGTCTCGGCGAGGCCCGCGATGAAGTACACGATGAAGAGCGGGAAGAGCGGGATGAAGAACCACTCGAGGATGCCGTACTTGCCGTCCTGGCGCAGCACGACGTCGGTCAAGTTCATGCTCTGCGCGGCCATCAGCGCGCCGACCAGCGCGAAGCCCATCGCGATCTCGTACGAGACCACCTGCGCGGCCGAGCGCAGAGCACCGAGGAAGGCGTACTTCGAGTTCGAGGCCCAGCCCGCGACGATGATGCCGTAGACACCCATCGAGGTGAGCGAGAGCACGACGAGGAGCCCGGCGTCGACGTTGGCGACGACCCAGCCCGGAGCGAACGGCACCACGGCCCACACGCCCAGCGCGGGCGCGACGGCGATGATCGGCGCCAGCAGGAACAGCGCCTTGGACGACCCGCTGGGGATGATCTGCTCCTTCATGAGGAGCTTGATGGCATCGGCGATCGGCTGGAGGATGCCCTTCCAGCCCACGCGGTTCGGGCCCTTGCGCACCTGGATCCAGCCGATCACCCAGCGCTCGACCAGCTGGTAGTAGAGGACCGTGAGCAGCAGGGGCACCAGCACCATCACGATGCCGGCAAGCGACTTCGCGAACATCCACGCGTACGGCCCGTAGTGCGGGCCGAAGTAGCCGGTCACGCCGGCCTGCGCCTGGGCGAGCAGCTCGTTCACGCGACCCTCTGCACGGAGACTTTCTCGATCGTGAGCTCGCCCTCGCCCAGCGCCACCGTTTCGCGGATGCCGCGCGCGACGCGCACGCAGCCTTCCGGAACCGCGGCGTCGATGGCGGCAGGCAGCACGGCTTCACCTCCGCCCTGGCGCAGGCGCACGGACTGGCCGTCGGCCAGGCCCAGCGCGGCGAACGTGGCGGGGTTCATGCGCGCCTTGCCGGCCGCGGCCGCATCGGCGGTCTTCTGCAGCGGGGCCGAGCGGCGCACGATCGCATCCGTGGCGTACAGCGGCACTTCGGCGATGCGCTCGTAGGTGCCGCTGCCGGAACGGCCGGCGGCGCCTTCGGTGGAGATGGCGTTGTCGAGGCCAGTGCGGGCCCAGGCCGCGAGATCCGGCGCGATGGCGTGGCGAAGCTGCTCGATCGTCTCGACCTGAAAGCCGTCCAGGCCCAGCTCGTCGCCGAGCATGCGCAGCACTTTCCACGCAGGCTTCGAGTCGCCGAGCGGCTTCACGACCGCGTTGAAGGTCTGCGCGCGGCCTTCCATGTTCACGAACGTGCCGCCGGTCTCGGTGAACGGGCCGATCGGCAGCATCACGTGCGCATGGTCGGCGAGGCCGTTGCGGTAGGCGGTGAGGGCCACGACGAATTCCGCGCCGGCGAGCGCGCGCACGGTTCCGGCGGGGCAATCGACTTCGGGTTCCACGCCGGCCAGGAAGTAGCCCTTGCGCGGCGCGGCGACCATGCCGCGCGCGTCCAGGCCCTTGCGCGGGAGGGCGCCGACGCGGTGCGCTCCGACGGCATTGGCGCCGTCAGGCAGCACGCCGACCGTGGCACCGGTTTCCTTCGCGAGGCGCTGCACGGCGGAGAGCAGCTCCGAGAATTGCGAATGCTGCTGCGCGTAGTGGCCGAGGAGGATCGCGGCCTTCTTGCCCTTCAGCGCCTCGGCGAACGAGGCCACTTCGGAGACGAGCTTCGAAGGCTTCACGATGCGCTTGCCGGCCACCGGCATCAGCAGGGAATCATCGGCCGCGTGCAGCACGTGCACGGCGAGGCCCTTCTTGGCCGCGGCGCGCAGGCGCGTGGCGAGGAGCGGTTGTTCCTTGCGGAGCGTCGAGCCCACCAGCAGCACGGCCTCCAGCTTCGAGAGATCCGCGACCGGCATGCCGAGCCACGGAGCGCCGGCCGTCTTCGGGAACGAGGACTGGCGCAGGCGGTGATCGATGTTGTCGCACCCCAGGCCGCGCACCAGGGCCTGGGCCAGGTGCAGCTCCTCGACGGTGAGGTTCGGGGCCACGAGGCAGCCGAGCGCATCGCCGCCGTGCTTCACGGCGACGTCCTTCAAACCCTTGGCGGCGACGTCGAGGGCCTCGGCCCACTCGACCTCGGCCCAGCCGGTGGAGCGCTTCACCATCGGGCGGGTGAGGCGGTCGTCGGCGTTCAAGCCTTCGTAGGCGAAGCGGTCGCGGTCGGAGAGCCAGCCTTCGTTCAGCGTCTCGTCCTCGAGCGGCAGGGAGCGCATCACTCGGTCCTGCTTGGTCTGGATGACCATCGGGGAGTTGAGCGAGTCGTGCGCGGAGACGGACTTGCGGCGGGAGAGCTCCCACGAGCGAGCCGTGTAGCGGAACGGCTTGGAGGTGAGCGCGCCGACCGGGCAGAGGTCGATCATGTTGCCCGACACTTCGGAGTCGACCGTGCGGCCGACGAACGAGAGGATCTCGGAGTGCTCGCCGCGCCCAGCCATGCCGAGCTCCATCACGCCGGCGACTTCCTGGCCGAAGCGAACACAGCGCGTGCAGTGGATGCAGCGCGTCATGTCCGTGGAGATGAGTGGGCCGAGGTCCTTGTTCGCCACCGAGCGCTTCTCTTCCTGGTAGCGCGAGGCGGAGCCGCCGTAGCCCACGGCGAGGTCCTGCAGCTGGCATTCGCCGCCCTGGTCGCAGATCGGGCAGTCGAGCGGGTGGTTGATGAGCAGGAACTCCATCACGCCCTTCTGCGCGTCGATGGCCTGCTTCGAGTGCGTCTGCACCTTCATGCCCTCGGTGGCGGGCGTGGCGCAGGCCGGCAGCGGCTTGGGCGCCTTCTCCACTTGCACCAGGCACATGCGGCAGTTGGCCGCGATGCTCAATTTCTTGTGGTAGCAGAAGTGCGGGACGAAGAGGCCGAGCTTGTTCGCGGCTTCCATCACCGTCTGGCCGTTCTCGACCGTGACGGCCGTACCGTCGATTTCCAGGTTGATGGGCATCAGTCCGCCGCCATTTTGGCCGCATCGCCGTGGGCCGAGCTATACCCGCCGGCCTTCACGCTGCAGCACTTGTTCTTGATGTGGTATTCGAATTCCTCGCGGAACACCTTCACGAACGCGCGCACCGGCATCGCCGCCGCGTCGCCCAGCGCGCAGATCGTGCGGCCCTGGATGTTGTCGGCGAGGTTGAGCAGGAGGTCCAGGTCTTCCATGCGACCCTCGCCGTGCTCGATGCGCTGGATGATGCGGTAGAGCCAGCCCGTGCCCTCGCGGCACGGCGTGCACTGGCCGCAGGACTCCTCGAAGTAGAAGTACGCGAGGCGCTCCGCGGCCTTCACCATGCAGGTGTCCTCGTCCATCACGATGACCGCGCCGGAGCCGAGCATCGAGCCCGCCTTCGCGATCGAGTCGTAGTCCATGTCGGTGGCCATCATCACTTCGCCCGTGAGCACGGGCATGGACGAGCCGCCGGGGATCACGCCCTTCAGCTTCTTGCCGCCGCGCATGCCGCCGGCCATCTCGAGCAGCTTCGCGAACGGCGTGCCCAGGCGCACCTCGTAGTTGCCGGGCTTGTTCACGTGGCCCGACACGGAAAAGATCTTGGTGCCGCCGTTGTTGGGCTTGCCCATGCCGAGGAACCAGTCGCCGCCGTTCATCACGATGGCGGGGACAGCCGCGAAGGTCTCGGTGTTGTTGATCGTGGTGGGCTTGCCGTAGACGCCGTAGCTCGCAGGGAACGGCGGCTTGAAGCGCGGCTGGCCCTTCTTGCCCTCGAGCGATTCCAGCAGCGCCGTCTCCTCGCCGCAGATGTACGCGCCGTAGCCGTGGTGGGCGAAGAGCTCGAAATCGATGCCGCCGCCGAGGATGTTCTTGCCGAGGTAGCCGGCCTTGCGGGCTTCCTCCAGCGCTTCCTCGAAGCGTTCGTACTCGGCCCAGATCTCGCCGTGGACGTAGTTGTAGCCGACCGTCGCACCCATGCAGTACCCGGCGATGATCATCCCCTCGATGAGGATGTGCGGGTTGTAGCGATGGATGTCGCGGTCCTTGAACGTGCCGGGCTCGCCTTCGTCGGAATTGCACACGACGTACTTCTGCCCGGTGTAGTTCTTGGGCATGAAGGTCCACTTGAGGCCGGTGGGGAAGCCCGCGCCGCCGCGGCCGCGAAGCGCGCCCTTCTTCACTTCCGCGATGATCGCGTCGGGCGTGAGCTTCTCGGCGACGATCTTCTTCAGCGCCGCGTAGCCGCCGCGCGCTTCGTAGTCCTTGAGGCGCCAGTTCTCGCCGTCCAGGCCCTTCATGATCACGGCGTCCGGACCGTAGTCGAGCATCGTGGCCATTACTTGAGCTCCTCGATCAGCTTGTCCAGCTTCTCGTTGCTCATGAAGCTGCACATGCGCTTGTTGTCCACCAGCAGCACCGGCGCATCGCCGCAGGCGCCCATGCACTCGCCTTCCTTCAGCGTGAAGCCGCCGTCGGCCGTGGTCTCGTTGAAATCCACGCCGAGCTTCTTCTTCAGGTATTCGGCCGCATCCGCGCCGCCCGAGAGCGCGCACGGCAGGTTGGTGCACACCGTCACCTTGTGGCGCGCGTTCGGCTTGAGGTTGTACATCGCGTAGAACGTGGCGACCTCGTAGACCGCGACGGGCGGCATGCCCAGCACCTTCGCGACCTCTTCCATCAGTTCGTTGGACAGCCAGCCGTGCTCATCCTGGGCGATGGCGAGCGCGCTCATCACCGCGGACTGCCGCTGCTCGGGCGGGTACTTGGTGGCCTCCCGCTCGATCTTCGCGAGGGCGCCGTCGGAGAGCAGGCTCATGCCTCGTCCTTCCAGTAGTCCACGCCGCTGTCGGCCTTGGTCATGTGGCGCAGCCGCGGCGTGCTGGCACCGCCGAACGCTCCGACCTTGCCCGAATCCGGGTACTCGCAGATCTCGGCGGGCAGCATGGTCGAGACGGAAATGTAGGCGAGCGGCGCATCGGAGTCGTTCACGAGCTGGTGCGCCGTCTCGGGGCCGCCCGTGGGGCAGCAGATGAAATCGCCGGCGCGGACCTTGCGCGTCTCCGGGCCGTAGCGCAGCGTGCCGCTGCCCTTCACGATGAAGAACATCTCCTCTTCGCCGTGGTGGCTGTGGAACGGGCACGAGCGCTTGCCGGGAGGAACGACGTCGTACGAATAGCCGAGCTGCTTCGCGCCCAGCAGCGGGCCGATGCGCACGGCGTCGCAGCCGTACTTGTCGCCCTGCTCGAAGCGCTCGAGCTTCAGCTCGTCGAGGTTGGCGACGCGCTGGTCGATGACGCGGGAGGCGGTCGCGCCGCTCATCGATCCACCTCGCCGAACACGATGTCCATGGTGCCGATGATCGCGACCACGTCGGCGATCATGTGGCCGCGCGAGAGCTCGTCCATGGCGGAGAGGTGCGCGAAGCCCGGGGCGCGGATCTTCAGGCGCCACGGCTTGTTGGCTCCGTCGGAGACCAGGAAGATGCCGAACTCGCCTTTCGGATGCTCCACCGCGGCATACACCTCGCCCGGGGGCACGTGGAAGCCTTCGGAGAAGAGCTTGAAGTGATGGATGAGCTCCTCCATCGATTCCTTCATCTCGACGCGCGTCGGCGGGGCCACCTTGTGGTTCGAGGTGATGACCGGGCCGGGGTTCTTGCGCAGCCAGGCGATGCACTGCTGGATGATCTTGTTCGACTCGCGCATCTCCTGCACGCGCACGAGGTAGCGGTCGTAGCAGTCGCCGTTGGTGCCGACGGGGATGTCGAAGTCCATCCGGTCGTAGACCTCGTACGGCTGCTTCTTGCGGAGGTCCCAGGCGATGCCCGAGCCGCGGACCATCGGGCCGGTGAAGCCCAGGGCCTGAGCGCGCTCCGGCGTCACGACGCCGATGCCCACCGTGCGTTGCTTCCAGATGCGGTTGTCGGTGAGCAGCGTCTCGTATTCGTCGATGTAGCCCGGGAAGCGCTTCGTGAAGTCGTCGATGAAGTCGAGCAGCGAGCCCTGGCGGTTCTCGTTCAGGCGCTTGATCTCGGCCTCGTTCTTCACCTGCGAGGGCTTGTACTGCGGCATGCGCTCGGGGAGGTCGCGGTAGACGCCACCCGGGCGGTAGTAAGCCGCGTGCATGCGCGCGCCCGAGACCGCCTCGTAGCAGTCCATGAGGTCTTCGCGCTCGCGGAAGCAGTAGAGGAACACCGTCATCGCGCCGACGTCGAGCGCGTGCGCGCCGAGCCAGAGCAAGTGATTCAGCACGCGCGTGATCTCGTCGAACATCACGCGGATGTACTGCGCTCTCTCGGGGACATCGACGCCCAGCAGCTTCTCGATGGCCATCACGTACGCATGCTCGTTGGCCATCATCGAGACGTAGTCGAGGCGGTCCATGTACGGGACCGACTGGATGTAGGTGCGCGTCTCGGCGAGCTTTTCGGTGGCCCGGTGCAGCAGGCCGATGTGGGGATCGGCTCGCTGGATCACTTCGCCGTCCAGCTCCAGCACCAGGCGCAGCACGCCGTGGGCCGCCGGATGCTGCGGGCCGAAGTTCATCGTGTAGTTGCGGATCTCGGCCATTACACCTTCCCCGCGTCGCCGTACTGATCCTCGCGGATCACGCGCGGCACGATCTCGCGCGGCTCGATGGACACCGGCTGGTAGACCACGCGGCGCTGCGACTCGTCGTAGCGCATCTCGACGTAGCCGGACACCGGGAAATCCTTGCGGAACGGATGGCCCACGAAGCCGTAGTCCGTGAGGATGCGGCGAAGGTCGTTGTGGCCCTTGAACACGATGCCGTAGAGGTCGAAGGCCTCGCGCTCGAACCAGTTGGCGCCGGCCCAGGTGTCGATCATCGAGTCGACCACCGGCAGGTCGTTGTTCGGGGCGAACACTTTCACGCGCAGGCGCCAGTTATGGATGATCGACAGGAGGTTGTAGACCACCGCGTAGCGCGGGCCCTCGAGCACTTGGTCCCCGAAGCCGTCGTAGTCCATGCCGATCACGTCGATCAGCGTGGAGAACGCGAGCGTGGGCTCGTCTCGCAGCGCCTTCATGACGGAGAGCAGGTCGGCCGCGGACACCTCGATGGTGATCTCGCCGCGGTCGACGACGCTCTTCTTCACGCGATTGCCAACGGCGGAATCGACGCTGGCCTTCAGGGCTTCCAGGTGGGCTGGCATTCGGCTAGCGGCGGGAAATGGTGTGGGTTCGCTTGATCTTGTTCTGGAGCTGGATCAGGCCGTAGAGCAGGGCCTCGGCCGTCGGCGGGCAGCCCGGGACGTACACATCCACCGGAACGATGCGGTCGCAGCCGCGCACGACGGAATACGAATAGTGGTAATAGCCGCCGCCGTTGGCGCACGTGCCCATGGAGAGCACCCAGCGCGGCTCGGCCATCTGGTCGTAGACCTTGCGAAGCGGCGGGGCCATCTTGTTGCAGAGGGTGCCGGCCACGATCATGAGGTCGGACTGGCGCGGGCTCGGGCGGAAGACGATGCCGAAGCGGTCGAGGTCGTAGCGCGCGGCGCCGGCGTGCATCATCTCGACCGCGCAGCAGGCGAGGCCGAAGGTCATGGGCCAGAGCGAGCCGGTGCGCGCCCAGTTGAGCACGTTGTCCACGGTGGTGACGACGAAGCCCTGGTCGGACAGGCCGCCTTCCTTCATCACTCCCATTCCAGGGCCCCTTTCTTCCACTCGTAGATGAAGCCCACGGTGAGGACCCCGAGGAACACCATCATCGCCCAGTAACCGAACCAGCCGAGGTCCTGGAGGACGACGGCCCACGGGAAGAGGAAGGCGATCTCGAGGTCGAACAGGATGAAGAGGATGGCGACGAGGTAGTAGCGCACGTCGAACTTCATGCGCGCGTCCTCGAACGCCTCGAAGCCGCACTCGAAGGGCGAGAGCTTTTCCGGATCCGGGTTCTGGGCGCCGGACAGGCGCGCCAGCGCTCCACTCACCGCGATGCCGCCAATGCCCACGGCCGCGCCTACGGCGAGGAACAGCAAGACCGGGAAGTAGTTCTCGAGCATGCAGCCCTGTTGTTGCCTGGTTGTTGGTGCCGTCGAAGAGACTCGAACTCTTACGCCTTTCGGCACTGCCCCCTCAAGACAGCGTGTCTACCAATTCCACCACGACGGCATTGCATCAGTACAGCGAACAGCGAGGGACCCCGCTTGCGCGAGGCTTGCTACTTGGGAATGTCGGGCGACTTCTTCTCCGGAGCCGCGGGCTGGGCGGGGGCGGAAGGGGCCACGGCCTCCTTCTTCGCGTCCTTCGCATCGGCCTTCGGGGCCTCGATGCCGGACGTGACGCCGCCGGCCTTCTGCGGGCCCGACGTGAAATAGGTGAGCCCCAGGCTGGTGGCGAAGAAGACCGCCGCGAGCACCGCCGTGGAGCGCGAGAGGAAGTTGGCCGCGCCGGCGGAGCCGAAGAGGCTGCCGGCCGAGCCGCTGCCGAAGGCGGCGCCCATGTCCGCGCCCTTGCCGTGCTGGAGCAGCACGAGGACGACGACGGACACCGCCGCGAGGATGTGCAACACGAGGATCAACGTCTGCATTTCTCTTTCCGTTCCTTCAAGCCGCGACGGCTGCACGCCAGATCGCGATGAAATCGTCCGCCGCCAGCGACGCCCCGCCGACCAGACCCCCGTCGACGTTCGGCATCGCGAACAGCTCCGCCGCGTTGGACCCCTTCACGCTTCCTCCGTAGAGGATCGGAAGGCGCCCCGCGACGCCTGCATCCTGGGCCGCGATGCGCGCGCGAATGAACGCATGCGCCTCCTCGGCCTGGGCCGACGTTGCCGTCTTCCCGGTGCCGATCGCCCAGACCGGCTCGTACGCGACGACCGCTCCTTCGAGGGCCGCCGCCCCCTGCTTCGAGAGCAGGGCATCCATTTGCCGGGCGAGCACCGATTCGGTGACACCCGCCTCGCGTTCCGCGAGGGTTTCGCCCACGCAGAAGATCGGCGTGAGCCCTGCCTTGCGCGCCGCGGCGAACTTCTCCGCGACGATCGAATCCGTTTCGCCGAACATCGACCGGCGTTCCGAGTGCCCCACGATCGCGAACCGGGCGCCGAGCTCCGCGACCATCGCGCCGGAAACCTCCCCGGTGAAGGCGCCCTTCTCGTGGCGGCTCACGTCCTGGGAGCCCCAGGCGATGGCCGTTCCCCGGAGGAGCGAACCCACCTGCGCAAGGTACGGATAAGGCACGCACACCGCGCAGATCCGGTCCTTCGCCGCGGAAACCCCGGCCTGGACCGCTTTCAGGAGGGCTTCGTTGCCGGCGAGGCTGCCGTTCAATTTCCAGTTGCCGACGACGAGCTTGGTTCGCATGCCCTTGTTCGCGTGAAAGTGCGCGCTAACTCTGAAAGCCGAACGACTTAAGGATCGGAAAACCCTGCGATTTTACCGCGTTGCAGCAGGGGGGGTCAAACACGGCGGAGCCCGGGAATTGCCCCGGGTCCCCGAATCCGGGATGCTCGGGACATGGGACCGCTGGTTGCGGCGCTCGGCGTCGCGCAGATCATCTCCTGGGGCACCCTCTTCTACTCGATCGGGGTCCTCGGGCCCGCCATGCGGCGCGACCTCGGCGTGAGCGAGCTGTTCCTGTTCTCGGCTTTCACCGCCGGCCTCATTGTCTCAGCCGTGCTGGCTCCGCTGGCGGGACGGATGATCGACGACCGCGGCGGGCGGCTCGTGCTCTCCACGGGCTCGGTCCTCGGGGCCGTCGCGATGGCCCTCCTCGCCTGCGCCGATGGCCCGGAGCTGATGGTCGCCGGATGGCTCGTGGCCGGCGCGGCGATGGCGGCCTGCCTCTACGATCCGGCCTTCGCGACGCTCGGGCAGCATGCGGGCGAGCGCTACCGCAAGGCCGTGACCGCCCTCACGCTCTTCGGCGGATTCGCGAGCACGGTGTTCTGGCCCCTGTCGCTGCTGTTGATGGAGGCCTGGGGCTGGAGGGCGACGCTCGGCATCTACGCGGGCATCCATCTCTTCGTCTGCCTGCCGATCCACCGCGGCTTCGTCCCCGCCTACCTGCGGCCGGCTCCCCGCGAGATCCCCGTCGAGAGCGCTTCGGCGGCCGCGGCGCGCGATCCGCGCCTGCCGTGGCTCGCGCTCAGCTTCGCGATCGCCACCTTCATCTTCGCCGTGATGGCCGTGCACCTCATCACGCTGCTCACGTCGGCGGGGCTCACGCCCGCGCAGGCCGTCACGGTCTCGATGCTGGTGGGTCCGCTGCAGGTGGCGGGGCGCGTGATCGAGTTTCGTTTCTCCGCGCGCGTTCGCGCCGTCACGGTCGGCATCGTCGCGTTCTCTTTGATGCTGCTCTCGCTCGTGGCGCTGATCTCGGTACAGGGCTTCGGCATCGCGGCCGTCGTCTTCATCGTGGCCTACGGCGTGGGCAACGGCGTGCTCACCATCGTGAAGGGCACGGCGCCGGTGGAGCTCTACGGGCGCGAGCAGCTCGGGCGACTGCTCGGCAAGCTGGGCGCGGCGAGCCAGTTCGCCAAGGCCGTGGCACCCGCGGCCTTCTCGGGATTGCTCGCGATCGGCCTCACGCGCAACGCCGCGCTCGGTGCGCTGGTGGCGGTGGGCTTCGCGGGACTCGGCAGCTTCGCGCTCGCGGTACGCAAGCGCACGCCGTGACCGACAGCGTTTCCGCGCGCCGCACGTTTCTCGCGCGCGTTGCAGCGGCCACCGCTGCGGGTCTGGCTCCCGCGTTCGGAACCGAAGCGCGCGACGGCGACGTCGCCTTCCTCGAACGCGGCCATCCGGACTTCGAGCGCCATCGCGCCCTCTTCAATAAACGCATCACCCTCGTTCCCGCGTCGATCGCGGTGTGCGCCTCCGAGGCGGGCGTCCAGAAAGCGGTGCGCGAGGCGGCCGCGCGTCGACTGCCCGTCGCGATCAAGGGCGGAGGACACGGCTTCGAGGGCTTCAGCCTGAACGACGGTGGCCTCGTGGTGGATCTCGCGGCGATGAACCGGCTCGCGCTCACCGGCGAGGTGCTGGTCTCGGGCCCGGGCAGCCGCCTCTCCCAGCTCAACGATTTCCTGCTGCCGCGCTCCCGCATCCTGCCCGCGGGTTCGTGCGGCGGCGTCGGCCTCGCGGGCCTGACCCTCGGCGGCGGCTACGGCCTCTTCAGCCGCCGGTTCGGCCTCACGTGCGACAACCTCACGCGCGTGCGCCTCGTCGACGGCCTCGGCGAGGTTCGCGATTCGCGCGAGACACCCGAGATCCTCTGGGCCT